>JBEKJW010000288.1:0-5742 GCA_050011035.1 Candidatus Acidiferrales bacterium | reverse complement strand
AGGCGTTACGATCTGAGTTGCGGCGTGAACGGCGAAGGAATACGCTGTGATTTCCATGCGCAATGTCACTTCGTGTCTTTTATGCGCGTTTATCAACGTCGCACTCGCGCCGTCATCTCAAGAACTTCACACCCGCTACGGCAAACCCAATTTAGAGCGTTTTATGGCGCGGCCCGGCATAGCAGTCTCGGTCGAGTACGGCTCGGACGGTGCTGCGTGCTCCATACTGATCGAGCCGCCGCAATCGATGTTGCACCGTGAGGAGAGCGGTCCACTGATGCTGTCGGATACGGTGACCGACATTCTCGAAGAAATCGCGCCAGTTGGAACCCGTGGGGCGGGTGTTCTAACAGAGATTTCCGCAATGGGCTGCTCCGAACTTCGGCAAACTGACTATCAGGAGATGACGATAGGACGGCAACGCGACAACTGCGAATCTGGAAATCCGGAGCACGAGGTTCGAGCGACGGTCACGTACAAGCGCGAAGTCTGCCGGGCATCAGCGAAAATCAAATAGCGCGTAACTCTTGATAGGTCGCGTTACCGGACAAGTGGTTTTGGCGGATTTTCACTTGTCCGGTTACGGCTGCCAGCTCAACCGGTCAACGCAACACCATCTAATCAGTTGGTCCGTCAATACTTCTCTTGAGGAACCGACTCATTTGGCTTAGGCCGCCGAAACCCATCCAGGGCAACGTGCGGGCTGATCGGATCTAGCCAGCGCTTTTAACGTTTGTTTTCAACGTGTGTGGGTCTTAGCTGAGTGTTGCAACGACCTATTGAATCTACGGCGTTTATCAGGACTTGACCCGGCCAGGTAGCCTCTTCGTTGACTTGCCTTCCATCGCCGCCTAACATGTGCGCCAAATGCCCGATTCAGAATCGCCGATCCGCCGCATCGTCTCGCACTATCGCATCCTGGAGAAACTCGGAGGCGGCGGCATGGGTGTGGTTTACAAAGCAGAAGACATCAAGCTTGAGCGCCTGGTTGCGCTCAAGTTCCTGCCCGGCGACGTGGCTCAGAATCCGCAGGCACTCAGCCGCTTCCAGCGCGAGGCCAAAGCAGCATCCGCGCTAAACCACCCGAATATCTGCACCATCTACGAAATTGACGATCCGGGGGGTGAAGCGTTCATCGCCATGGAATTTCTGGATGGCCACACGCTGAAGCACCGGATTCTCGCCGCACCCTTGCCGCTCGACGAATTACTCGACATCGGAATCCAGGTAGCTGACGCGCTGGATGCGGCTCACTCTGGAGGTATCATCCATCGCGACATCAAGCCCGCGAATATTTTTTGCACGCGCGGAGGTCAAACTAAAGTGTTAGATTTCGGGTTGGCTAAGAACCTATCGCCCGGGCGAACGGTTCTCGGAGGCACGGTTTCCACCCTTTCCACGCAAACAGCCGTTGAGGTGCTCAGCAGCCCCGGCTCCGCGATGGGCACCATCCTTTACATGTCCCCCGAACAGGCGATGGGCGAGGAACTGGACGAGCGCACCGACCTATTCTCATTCGGTGCCGTGATCTACGAAATGGCCACGGGCTCGTTACCTTACTCGGGAGCAACCTCGGCCGCGATTTTCGACGCCATCTTGCACAGAGCGCCGGTACTGCCAACGCGGCTCAACCCTGAATTGTCGGCGGACCTCGAACGCATCATCCACAAGGCGCTGGAAAAAGACCCGAAGCTCCGATACCAACACGCGTCGGACCTACGAGCGGACTTGCAGCGGCTGAAACGCGACGCGAGTTCGAGTGGCGTTCCCTCAGCGGGAATCAGTTCGCCCACGTCTTCGGGGCCCTCCGCACCTCCCTCGGCCTCGGATACGCATTCAGTTGCCTCTGGAGTGGCACGGTCGGGTAGCTCCGCAGTCACGGCCGTAGCGCGGCGGCACAAGTTCGGCTTGGCCACGGGCGTCTTGATCACTATCGTGGTGTTGGCCGCTGCGGCTTACGGCGTCTATGCCCTGCTCCATCGAACGAACCCTGTTCCGTTCGCCGATTTCACCATTACCCAGATCACAAATAACGGGAAGACCGTTGGCGCCGCTATTTCTCCCGACGGCAAATACCTGCTAAGCGTAATCGAAGACGAAGGCAAGCAGAGCCTTTGGCTCCACCACATTCCGACCAATAGTGACACGCAGGTGCTGGCGCCGACGGATGCTTCTTACCAGGATCTGATTTTTTCTCCCGACGGCAATTACGTCTACTTCCGAAACAGAGCAGAGGGCGCCTTCGATCTCTACCGCGCGCCCGTTTTGGGGGGCGCGCCGCAACCCGTGCTCCATGACATCGGCAGCGGCGTAAGCTTTGCGCCTGACGGCAAGCGCATAGTGTTCGTGCGGGCGAACGATCCCGAGGTCGGAAAGTTTCGGGTCTTCACAGCCGATGCGGATGGAACGAATTCGCGCGAACTCTACGACGGACCCACCACGGTGGATCAGCCGGCCATGGTTGCGTGGTCCCCGGACGGAACTCAAATCGCCTCTCTCCTTTTCTACGCGAACGGCGCGCTCAGCATGATTCAGTTCGCGGATAGCGTCTCCGGAAAAGTGCGGCCCCTAGCGGAGTTCAAGGATAGGGATCTCAGCGGTCTCGTGTGGCTGCCGAACGGCAGCGGTCTTCTCACCACCTACATGCCTGGCAGCAGTCCGCCCCCTAATCATTTGCAAATTGGATTCGTCGCGAGTCCCGGTGGGGAATTTCACCGGATCACCAAGGACACAAACAGCTACCGGACACTTACACTCTCGGCAGATGGAAAGACGTTAGCGGCGGTCCAGCAAAAAGCCACACAGACGCTTTATCTAATGCCCGCTGCGGGCTTCACCGGAACGTCTCCAGCCCCGGCGGCGGCTCAGAGCAAGGAATCCCATTTCTTCAGTTGGGCCGGCGACAGCGATTTCTACTTCGATGGCGACTTGCAACGCATTTCGCCCTATGGCGGCACGAGGACGCTGGTCGCTGACCCCGATCATTTTATCTTTAGGCCGGTAGGGTGCCCGCTTGGAAAATACGTCGTGTTTGTATGGCAAGGGCACCCGGAGAGCGGCAAGGTAGTTCTCTGGCGCATCGACGCCGATGGGGCAAACCTCAAGCAGCTCACGCACGGTGTCGCAGACGTAGGACCTCTTTGCTCCGCCGATGGCCGTTGGGTTTACTACAGCGATCTTGTGAACGCTCGGATCATGCGGACTCCCGTCGAAGGCGGCGACTCCGAGGTCGTCAAGGAAGCGGTGATGCCGGGCATGCTTCTCGGCATCTCGGGTATCAGCCTGTCTCGAGATGGTAAGTTTCTTGCGTTTATAGCCTTGAAGAGTGGCGTGCAACAAATGAAGATCGCGATCGTGAATTTGGTTGCGGGAACGGAGCCGCGAACCCAGCTGCTCGAGCCGGATCCGCGAATTGTGAGGGCGCCACAGTTTGCGCCAGACAGCGAATCAATCATCTACATCATTCAGGAAAACGGCGCGGATAACTTGTGGCGTCAGCCGGTGGATGGTGCTGCGGGGCACTTGCTCACTAACTTTGCGTCGGACAAAATCCAAAATTACGGATTCTCGCCCGACGGCAAGACTCTCGGCGTCTTGCGCTCCCACTTAGAATCCGACGTCGTGCTTCTCCACGATCCCGGCTCGCCACGGTGACGCACTGCTGGCCCTTCACCGTCGCCGAAGCAGCGACGAAAACCATTGCAAAGCTAGAAGCATCGCCGCGATAGGTCCTGACAAGTCGCGTTGCCGGACATCTTCCGGGCTAGACTCCACATCTCCGATAACCGCGTTAATCGGGAGCTATGAAAATAACTAGGGTAATATCCACGGGTCTTGGTACAGCACGCAGCCACACGGTCTAAATCCAGTCGGGACGTCAAACAAGCTGGGGTCGACTGGTCCACGATAGAATTCTGTCACCTGGACGCTATTGCTGAGAATCACATTGACCCCGTTGGATCCCTTGATGGCAGCGGTTCCGGAATTTTTACTGCCCTCAACGAAGAGTCCTCTTTCTGGTTGTCCCACAAAGATGTTTTCCGCTCGGGAGGTCTTCATCAAACCGCCACCGAACATAATCCAGCCAAAGCTATTGAGTTTCGTTTCGACGACTGGCTCGCACGAAATTCTCGGGTCATAGTCGATGTACCAACCGTCCTTCACAGACACGGATTGTTCCGATTTGGTGTCCGAGGTTAGAGTCGACTTCGTTGTGGTGATTACGTGCCTCGCCGTTTGTCCGAATATTTCCTTGCGCTCGCCTGTATCCACGGTTGTCGTCTCAGCTCGAATTGCAGGCAATGTCGAGGTATCCCGATCCGAATCGATAAAGGCAAGCGGCTTCGGCGGATAGTCCTTTTGAGAATACTCTTGGGCTTTGGTATTCAATCCAAAACTTCGCCCAAGATCGCACCGTTGAACTACCACGTTGCCCGGCGGATCTCCGATCGCAAACGAACCATCTGGCTGTCTGTTGTTGGACGTGTTGCGATATTCCGTGCGCCGCCTGTCGCCCATCGTGTAGGTCGTGACTTCACCGCAAGCAAACGTCCCCGAGGTGTAATGCCAGGTGAGTTTCGTGCCGACATTCTGTTGCGTGTCTTGGGGCCAACCAACTAGAAATAAAAGTGTCCAACAGGCGATACGGACCATCGAGCCTCCTTCTGTGACTTTGACGGCAACAAGGCAGAAAGGTCTTCGTAAGTCCCGATAAGTCGCGTAACCGAACTGAGAAATCCACATGGACGATAGCCGCGTTAACCAGGCACTGGTGACCTCTGTAACGATCAAACGTATTGAATGCGGCGGCCAGCTCTTAGGTCCAAGTTTCTTACGGTCGATATATCCAAGCTTGATCCGTCGAAAGCGGGCCGTTTGGTCTTCCGTTTGGATAGCCGTAACCGCCCGTAATCAAGACTCGCCCGTCCTTGAGCCGCGACGCCGCCGCGAAAAAATGCGCTTCCGACAGGTCGCCGCGCGCGCGGAAGAATCGAGCTGTTGTGCGATCGAACACTTCCGCCTCCGGCGCGCCACCTGCGACCAACACGTCTCCGTTCCCAAGTTCCACCGCTGCCGCTGGCAACTTGAATCGTGCGGATTCCATATCGGCGATCGCCGTGAATTGGTTCGTATGCGGATCGAATACTTCTGCGGATCGCATCGGGTGCCAGTGGCTGTCTGGCGCGCCTCCCGTGATTAGAACCCGGCCGTCTGCCAGGAGTGTGGCCGCAAACTTCTCGCGCACCGTGGTCATGTCGCCAACGACACTCCACGTCGCAGCCTGGGGATCGTAAACCTCCGCCGCTCGTCCGTTCCCGCCTCCAGTCACAAGCACTCGTCCATCTTTCAGGAGAACTGCGGTTCGCCCAATTCGTGCCGTGTGCATACTCGTAGTCGCACTAAAACGGTTGGACGCCGGATCGTAAATTTCCGCGCTCGCCAGCGGTCCGCTGTTATCGGCTCCTCCTACAATCAAAACTTTCTGGTTAGGAAGCAACACAGCGCCGTGGCCCGTTCTAGCCGCAGTCATCGAAGGTCCCGCAAGAAAGTGGCCCGACGCCGGATCGTAAATTTCCGTTGATGCTACGGCTCCGGGACCATCGAACGTCCGGCTCGCCAAGCCACCTGCGATCAAAACTTTACCGTCTGGAAGAAGTGTTGCCGTGTGTTCGACACGGTTTGATCGCATGCTGTCAGTAGCCTCAAATGCGCCCGCTTTCGGATCGAAAAGCTCGGCGGATT
>JBEKJW010000287.1:0-5743 GCA_050011035.1 Candidatus Acidiferrales bacterium | reverse complement strand
TCGATCATCGTTCTTCTCGACGCCGCTGGAAAACAGTTCACCTCGCAGCAGTTCGCCCAGTGGGTCGGCCAGAGCCGCGACCGCGGCATGCGCGAAATGATTTTCCTTTGCGGTGACGCCTCCGGCTTCCCTGACGAAATCCGCGCCAGCGCCAAACATAAAATCTCCCTCACCCCGCTGACCATGCCCCACGAGTTCGCCCGCGTCCTCCTCGCCGAACAAATCTACCGCGCCTTCACCATCCTCTCCGGCCACCCTTACCCGAAGTAGCTCCCACAGAAATCGCTTCGAACTGTGAGACCATATCCACCATGCCCGCGAAAATCGCATACGACACGCACGCTCCCACCGCTTCCCTGGAGCTCATGATCACGCAGCCCCTCCCTGACTACGACCTGGATGAAGTAGAAGCCCCGATCCCGCGCGACGTCGATCCCATGCTCGCCTCGCAAGGCTTCCTCGATCTCCTCGACGAAGTCCGCGTCCAACTCAAACGCGAACTCGCCGACGGCAAACTCGAAGTCGTCCAGCTCACCGGCGCTATCTGCCACGACAAGGTAATCCACCGGCCCGGCATCTGGCTCGTCCTCCACGAAAAGACCGACGCAAAAGAAATGTCCCCCGCCGCCCGCGAACACGTCGCCGCCCTCGGCAACCTGATCGTCTCCACCTACCAACTCGGCTAAAAAAGAAAAACGGCCTCGCACGCAAAAAATCGCGCCACGAGGCCGCAGTCTCTCTCAGTTATCGCCGGCTACTTGATGTCCACCGCCCCCTGCGTAGTCTCCCACGCCATCTTCAACGTGCATCCCGAACCCGTCTTATCAAACGAAATCAAAAACTTCTCCAGTGGCGATCCCAGCTGCGTTGACGTCATGTCCACCCGCGCGAAATCGCTCGCCGCGCCGGGGTAAGGCACGCCCCACTCGCCGGTCTTCTTGCTGATGATTAGCGTCCACTTGTCTTTGTCCGGAATCGTGAAGAGGGTGTAGCTCCCCGCCGGAACCGTCTTGCTGCCGACCGTCACATCCTTACTGATCACAAACGTCGTCGCTTCGTTCGCGCCCGCGCGCCACACTTCGCCATACGGAATCAATTGTCCGAAAATCTTGCGCCCCTTCATGCTCGGCACCGAGTAATCCACGTGAATCGTGCCGCCGCTCGGCAGCGTGCAATCCGCCGACGCCGGCGGGCTCGGCCGGCTCGCTTTGTCCTGCTGCGCATTCGCCGTCGCCGCCACCATAATCACCGCAAAAAGTACGAAACTACACAGCGCCATCGCTCTCTTCATTTCATCCTCTCCTCAGAATGTTCTCTTGCCTACCGGTCCCAACACCGGAGCATCATACTCCGCTTGGTTCAACCGTTTGTAAATTCGCCAAGTTGGCCCGCTTGACCGCAGCTGTTGCGTAAGTCAAAGTCACTACATGCCTCCGCGGGTAACAGTCTTCCGCAGCGTGCTACTGGTTTGTTTGATTATCCTTCAGGCTCGATGTGCGCACCGCACAGACTCATCCTCCCAATACATGGATCGCCCGGACCTGACTCCGCTCATGAACGCCGCAGCTAACAACGATCTCTCCAGAGTTCAGGTTCTCTTGGCTCAGGGCGCCGATGCCAAACAGAAGGCCGCTAAAGGTGAGACCGCACTATTCGAGGCAATCGAAAGGCGCGACCTCCCAAAAGACAACTTGACCGTGGTGGACGCTCTATTGAAAGCCGGGGCGGACCCAAATGAGCAAGAAATCTACCGCGAGAGCGCCCTTCTCATTTCGATGACGCGCGACAACGTGAATCCTTCCGTCACGCTCCGGCTTTTGGAAGCGGGCGCCGTCGTGCCACACGATTGTGGCGATGGCGACTCCCTGATGTCGCTCGCGACGCAAGAAAGCAGTGTCGAAGTCATGAAGGCCTTAGCGGATCGCGGTGCGCCAGTGAATTGCAGCTACCGCGGCGCGACGCCACTTTACTGGGCGGCAACGAATGCTGAGACGGAGAAGGTTAGTCTACTTCTGCAGTACGGCGCTGACGCGGGGACCCAGGTGAACGGCAACATCTACATCAAGGCTGCCTCGTGTTTGGGCTGCGAGCCGCGCGTCCAGGCCAACTTCGCGAGAACTCGCCAACTACTCGAAGACCACTTGCGGTCTGCGCCGACTAGGAAATGACGCCGGCTAGCCCCAACTTGACCTTTCCGTGTGCCGCAGTCACGATATAAGTTCGTCCGCTGGCTGCCGAAACCGCAGATTCATTTCTGTGGGACCGCCGCCCGCTTAAGGAATCGAATGCCCGAAGGCAAAGGCCTGCTCATCGTCTACACCGGTCCCGGCAAGGGAAAGACTACGTGCGCCCTCGGCACGGCCTTCCGCGCCGTCGGACAAGGCCTCCGGGTATTGATGGTGCAATTCATCAAGGGCTCGTGGCACTATGGCGAGCTGGACGCCGCCAAGATGCTAGGCGACGACAAGTTTGAAATCCGTCCGATGGGCCGCGGCTTCGTCAAAGTCGGCGGTGCGGATACCGATCCCGAAGATGTTCGCCTCTGTGAACAGGCCTGGGAATTCGGCCGCGAGCAGATTTACTCCGGGAAGTATGATTTGGTCGTGCTCGACGAGATCAACTACGTGATCAGCTACAAGATGCTCGATCCCGAAAAAATCGTGGACGTGCTCGTGAAACGTCCCGAGCAAGTCCACGTGATCTGCACCGGCCGCAACGCGCATCCTAAGCTCGTCGAAGCCGCCGATCTCGTCACCGAAATGAAAGAAGTAAAGCACCCGTACACGAAAGGCATCCTCGCCCAGAGAGGGATCGACTACTAGTCGAATACGGATATGGCCTGGTTTAAGCGCGAGAAAAAACCGATCGAAAATCCCACGCCGGTCGAGGAGCGTCGCGTGCGCACCGAAGGGATGTGGACCAAGTGTTCCGCGTGCCGCGCCATCATCTGGAAAAAAGATCTCGAAACGAATTGGGAAGTTTGTCCGAAGTGCGAGCACCATTTCCGTCTCGGCGCGCGCCGCCGCATCGAGATGCTTCTCGACGACGAGCCGTGGACCGAACTCGACGCCGACCTCGCCTCGAACGATCCGCTCGAGTTCACTGACCTCAAACCATACAAACAGCGCTTGAAAGACGCGCAACACAAACTCGGCATGAAGGACGCCGTCATCACTGCCGAGGGCCACCTGAACGGCCGGCCCGTCATCTGCTGCTCGATGGAATTCGCATTCATCGGCGGCTCGATGGGCGCCGTGGTCGGCGAAAAAGTTGCGCGCGCGGCTGAACGCGCCATCGACAAGCGCGAATCGCTGATTGTAGTCTCCAGTTCCGGCGGCGCTCGCATGATGGAAGGCGCCGTCAGCCTGATGCAGCTCGCGAAAGTTTCCGCCGCTCTCGGCCGCCTCGACGAAGCCAAGCTCCCATACATTTCGATCCTTACCGATCCCACTACCGGCGGCGTCACCGCCAGTTACGCCATGCTCGGCGATCTGAATATCGCCGAACCTGGCGCGCTCATCGGATTCGCCGGCCCGCGCGTGATCGAGCAGACTATCCGTCAAAAGCTTCCTGAAGGCTTCCAGACCGCGGAATTCCTTTTGCAGCACGGTTTTCTCGACGCCGTTGTTCCGCGCAAAGAACTGAAGTCATACGTTTCGAACGCGCTCGACTTTTTCTTGAACTAACGCCAGCCGATGACGTACGACGAAGCCGTCCGCGCCCTCTTTGCCTTGGGCCGTGAGCTCGCGTCGCCACAACAGGCGCGCGTCCAAAAATTCGGCCTCGAAAACATCACGATCCTCGGTGAGGCGCTTGGCAATCCGCATCGCGCCGCGCCATGCGTTCACATCGCCGGAACCAACGGCAAAGGCTCCACCGCCGCGATGCTCGAATCGATTCTGCGCACCGCCGGCTTTCGCACTGGCCTTTACACTTCGCCGCACCTCGAAAAAATCAACGAGCGTATTCGCATCGCCGGCGAGGAAATTTCTGACGACGCCTTCGCGCGCGCCTGGGAAAAAGTGCACGCGGCGATCGAATCGCTCATGGCCTCCGGTAAACTCTCTGCCCATCCCACATTTTTCGAGTGCGTTACCGCGATGGCCTTCGTGGCATTCGCCGATGCAAAAATCGATTTCGCCGTGTACGAAGTCGGCCTCGGCGGCCGCCTCGACGCCACGAACATCGTCGTCCCCGAAGTCGCCGTCATCACGCCCATCGATTTCGATCACGAAAATTTTCTCGGCCACTCCATCGCCGAAATCGCCGGAGAAAAGGCCGGAATCATCAAGCCCGGCGCGTGGGTCGTCAGCGCCACATCTCGCACCGAATCGAATGGCGCCGTCGCCGCCGAAGTGATCGCCAAACGCGCCGTCGACCAGAACGCAAAACTCTTCGAGATCGATCAGCTGTGGCAACTCAGCGTCGCCACCTCGCGAGACGGCTTCTACCGCGCAACCGCAGCCCCTATCGTCGCGCCGCAGGAAGGCATTGTTCTCGCGCCTTCTCTTGCCGGCCGCTTCCAAATCCGCAACGCCCTCAGCGCAGCCACCACCGCCGCTCTCCTCGGTGAGAAAAACTTTTCCGTCCCACGCGCCGCCATCGAAAAGGGCATCGCCTCCGCCCGCTGGCCCGGCCGCCTTGAAAAAATCTCCTCTAACCCGCCCATCTATCTCGACGGCACCCATAATCCCGCGGGCGCACGCGAACTTGCCAAATTCTGGCGCGAAAATTTCGCGCATACGCCGATCATTCTTGTATACGGTGCCATGCGCGATAAGGCAGTCGACGAAATCGCCGGCCAACTTTTCCCGCTGGCTCGCACCGTGATCCTCAGCGAGCCACGCCAGCCCCGCGCCATCTCCGCGAATCTCCTCGCCGAGATGACCTCCGGCTTGGCCGTTGACACGAGAACCTTCGCCGACCCGCGCGATGCTCTCGATCAAGCAATCGCCATCGCCGCATCGCACTCCGCCGCATCCGCCGCCGTCTTTGTTACGGGCTCGCTCTTTTTGGTCGGCGATCTCCGCGCCTATTGGCACTCTCGCGCGCAAAAGCCCGCCAAAAGCTAGCCTGGCGCCTCGCAAAACCGCCGCATTGCCGCCAGCCCTGCGCCGATGGTAGGATAGCCCCGTATGAATCCCGAACACGCCTCCCGGCCGCGCGTCGGCGTCCCGTATCGCACTAGAAAAGAAGAACTTACCAATCAGCGCGAAGCCTACGACAAGTACCTCGGCGCCGTATGCATCGCCGGCGGAATCCCCGTCGAGATCAGCCTCGGCCTCCAGCCCGCCGAACTTGAAGCACTGGCAAACTCTGTCGACGCCATCATCCTCCCCGGTAGCCCGGCCGACGTCGAACCCGCGAAATTCGGCGCCGCGCGCCATCCGAAAGCTGCCGAAGCCGACGCCGACCGCGAGCGCACCGACTTCGCCCTGCTCGATCACGCCTTCGCCCAGCACAAGCCGGTCCTGGCAATCTGCTACGGCATCCAGAGCCTCAACGTGTATTGCGGCGGCTCTCTCGTGCAGGACATCCCGAGCGAAGTCCGCACCACGTTCCAGCACAGTTGGCCGAAGCACGAAGGCCCCGAGCCGCATCATGCCGCGAAGTTCGAGGCGGGCTCTCGCCTCGCCGAACTCGCCGGCGGCACCGAAGCGAAGGTGAACAGCTCGCACCACCAGTCGATTCTCGAGCCCGGAAAGAATCTGCGCGTCGTGGGCCTCGCGCCGGACGGCGTGAT
>JBEKJW010000286.1:0-5761 GCA_050011035.1 Candidatus Acidiferrales bacterium | reverse complement strand
CCGAATTTTTGGTCGATCTGCTCGACATTCGTGAGGCGCGACTTATCGAGACCGACGCGCGCTTTGGCGGCGAGAATGCGGCGTACCGACTCGTCGATGCGCTTCTCGGTGATGCGGCCTTTTTTTACGGCGCGAAGTAGGCCAGCCATCGCCGCGTCGGGAACTGGCGGCATCAGCAGCACGTCAGCGCCTGCGAGTACCGAGCGAATGGCGGCTTCGCCCGGCGGGTACATGGACGTCACGCCGCCCATGTCCATCGCGTCGGTGATGATGAGCCCCTTAAATTGCATTTCGCCGCGTAAGAGACCAGTGAGTACTGCCTTCGATGTTGTGGCTGGTGTGTCAGGGTCGGGCTCGAACGCGGGAATCGCGAGATGGCCCGGCATGATCGAACTTGTTCCGGCGGCAATCGCGGCGCGGAAGGGAACCAGTTCGTTGCCTTCGAGTTCGTCGCGGTCGCCCGGCACGGTGGCGAGCGAAAGATGTGAGTCGACGCTTACGTCGCCGTGGCCTGGGAAGTGCTTCGGCGTGGCGATGGCGCCGTTGTCTTCGATGCCTTTTACTTCTTGCGAGACGTATTCGGCGACGAGAAGCGGATCTTCGCCGAAGCTGCGGATGTTGATGATCGGATTGTCGGGATTGTTGTTAACGTCCGCGTCGGGCGCGAAAATCCACTGCACGCCGGCAGCGCGAGCTTCGAGCGCCGTAATTTTCCCGGCAATGTAGGCAAGCTTCGGATCGCCCGTCGCCCCGATGGCCATCGCCGATGGGAAGGAGGTGCCGCCGTCGAGGCGCATGCGCGTGCCGCTTTCAAAGTCGGCGCCGATCATGAGAGGCACCTTCGCCCGGCGTTGGAGCTCGTTGGTGAGAATTGCGGTCGAATAGACCTGGCCGCGTTGAATGCCGAGAGGACCGCGCGTGGTTCCAGCGATGAAACCACCGACTCCGTTGACGGTGACCTGGTGGATGAGGTTTTTGTACTCGTCGCTCTCGGCCGAAGTGAATCCGCCAAAGTAAACCGGCATCAGCATCTGGCCAATTTTTTCGCGCAGCGTCAGCTTGCGCAGCGTAGCTTCCACCCACGGGTTCGTGCGCGGCGTGGCTGCGGCGGGTTTTTTCGCGGATTTTTTCTGCGAGTGAGCGGTAGAGGTCATGAAAAGTAAAAGGGCCAACGAAATAAGCCCAAATTTGCGCATTGAAACCGTCCGGGGCGTTGCATAATTGCGCTGTGAAGCAGCACTTTTGTATAACACACGGCTATCCACGCAACAACGAATGCGGCAGGGCGATGTTTCGTATTCGTTCTCTCGTTGTTCCGGTGCTTGCTCTCCTTTTTGCTGCTTTGAGTGTGCACGCGCAGGCGCAGGGATCGCCGCGGGTGAAGACCGGAATTGACGTGCTCGAAGAGCAGAACTTTGCGCCGTTGAAGGGGCTGCACATCGGGCTGATCACGAACCAGACTGGCGTGGATTCGCTGGGGCGTCGGACGATTGATGTGCTGGCGCATGCGGAGGGCGTGAAGCTTGTTGCGCTTTTCAGTCCCGAGCACGGGATTGCTGGGAAACTCGACCAGGATCGAGTCGACAACTCGAAGGACGAAGCGACGGGCCTGCCGATTTACAGCTTGTATGGCGCGTCCCGGCGGCCAGCGGATGAGGACTTGAAGGGCCTCGATGCGCTCGTCTTCGACATTCAGGACGCGGGGGTGCGCTTCTACACCTACACGGCGACGATGGCTTATTGCATGGAGGCGGCGGCCAAAAATCATCTGCAAGTTTTTGTGCTGGACCGGCCTAATCCGCTCGGTGGGGAACGCATCGAGGGACCCGTGCTCGATGCGGACAAGATCGCGTTCGTGGCGTACTTTCCGATGCCGATTGTGTACGGAATGACGCTGGGCGAGCTGGCGCACTTTTTCAACGCGGAGAATAAGATCGGCGCCGATCTGCACGTGGTGAAGATGGCGGGGTGGCGGCGCAGCATGACTTACGACGAGACGGGGCTGGCGTGGATTCCGCCATCGCCGAATCTGCGCACTGTGGGTGAGACGATCCCGTATCCGGGCATTGAGATTTTGCAAGCTGGAGGCGTATCCGTTGGGCGCGGGACGCCGACACCATTTGAAGTGCTGGGCGCGCCGTGGGTGCATGGCGACGGACTCGCGGCGGAGTTGGCCCGGCGCAAAATACCTGGCGTTGCATACGTGGCGGCGAACTTCACGCCTTCGACTGATTTGTATAAGGGGCAGGCTTGCGAAGGTGTTGCGCTGACGGTTACAGATCCTGCGGTGTTCGATTCGGTGCGCAACGGAGTGGAATTGGCGGAGGCGCTTGCGAAACTTTATCCGGACAAATTTCAGGTCGCGAAGATGATCGTGCTTGTGGGCAATTCCGATACGATCGCTGCTCTGCAGAAGTCTGTGCCGGTAAACGAGATTATTGAGAGTTGGAAGCCTGCGCTGGCTGCATTTCGGGCGGCGCGGGAGAGATATTTGATCTATGAATAGGTCGAGACCCATGCGTATTTGTTCACTGTTGCCGTCGGCGACGGAAATGCTGTTTGCGCTTGGCTGCGACGATCGCGTCGTCGGTGTGACGCACGAATGCGATTTTCCGGAGGCGGCGAAACAGAAGCCGCGGCTGATTCGTCCACGTGTCGATCCGCAGGGTGCACCCGGAGAAATCGATCGCCAGGTGCGCGCTCTGGTGGACGCGGGACAGAGCTTATACGGCATCGATGCGGAGCTGCTGATACGGTTCGAGCCCGATCTGATCATCACGCAGGATTTGTGCCACGTTTGTGCCGCCTCGCCCGAAGACTTGGGCGCAGTGCTTGCGGGAATGGCGAAGGTGCCGGCTGTGCTTACGTTGACGCCCCACACGCTTGAGGATGTGTGGAGTGATGTGGAACGCGTCGGTGACGCAGTTGGAGAGCGAGAGCACGGCTTGGAGTTGGCGTCGCGGCTTCGCGATCGGGTCGCTGCTGTCGCAGCGCAGGTTCCGTCCGGCGGGCACCGTCCTGTGCGCGTGCTTTGTCTAGAGTGGTTAGAACCACTCTATGTGGCGGGGCACTGGGTTCCGGAAATGGTGGCTGCTGCAGGTGGCGTCGATGTTTTCGGTCACGCTGGCGAAGCGTCGTTCCGTGTCACACCGGAGCAGATTGCTGAGTGCGATGCCGAGGTGATGTTGGTGATGCCGTGCGGCTATGACGCCGACCGGGCGGCGCGCGAATTCAACGGCATGCGTCTCGCCAAGCGGTGGCCGGATCTGCCTGCGCTCCGCGACGGGCGCGTTTACGCCATCGACGCCAACTCTTACACTTCGCGCCCTGGGCCCCGTCTTGCGGACGGCGTCGAATTGCTCGCGCAGATCATTGGCGATTCCGCATCTACAGGCGCGTTGACTTTACCAGCCGCCGTTCAGCGCCTATACTGTGCTGAAAGGCGAACGATTGATCGCGAGATCGGAAGCGTGACATGACCATTACACTGCTACCTGAACAAGAGCGGCTTCTTCGCAAAGTAATAGATTCGGGTTTGGCAAAGTCGCCCGAAGAAGCGCTCACGCGCGCGCTTGAGCTGTTAAAAGAACAACTGCCCGCGTCCACAGACGCGTCGAACTCACTCCCCAAGGTGACCGAGCGTCTCGCTCGTTTTGGCACGGACAACCAGCTTTCCCTCGGTGAAATGACAATAAAGGATCTGCTGAACGCGAGCCGTCCGTGAACGGCTTCGTGCTCGACGCCTCTGTTGCCCTCGCTTGGTGCTTCCGCGATGAAAAGTCAGAGCAGGCAGTGAAGGTGCTCGATCGAATCGCTACTGGTGAGCGTGTGTTTGTAACCGCGTTCTGGTGGTATGTGATTGCGAACGCGCTGCTGCAGGCTGAGCGCAGAAAACGCATTACCGCGCCGCTTACAAACAAATTCCTCGTCGAGCTTGATCTGATTCGCGTTGTGGTGGATGTTGCGCCGAGTGAACGCATCCTTGGCGCGACGCAGAGATTTTGCCGGACGCATTCGCTGACGGCATACGATGCGGCATATCTTGAACTCGCCGTCCGCGAAAAGTGTCCACTTGCGACACTCGATGAGGATTTAAAGCGCGCAGCTTTGGCGGAAAACGCCCCCGTGCTTTAGATAGACGCGCTACGGCTGTACAGAATCTAGCGGACGTGTGGCCCAGGCGCGGTAGAAGAAGAGGCCGCTCAGAATCAGTGCTAGACCGATCGAGGAGCGGATTGGGCGCTCGATCCAGATGTTCAGGGTGAGCGCGAGAGCGCCGGCGACGAAGAGTGCGGGAACTACGGGATATCCCCACGTTCGGTAAGGACGCGGCATGTCAGGCGCGATGCGGCGCAAACGAAACATCGCTACTACGGACAGCGCGTAGAAAATCCACGCTGCAAAGACGAAGAGCGAAGTGAGTTCTTCGAACGTGCCAGTGAGCGCCATTAAACTCGCGAGAACGCCTTGGAAGACGAGCGCGCCCGACGGAGTGCGAAATCTTGGATGGACCACGCCGGTTACTCGGAAGAACAGCCCGTCGCGAGCCATCGCATAGGGCACGCGCGCGCCGCTTAATAGCGACGAGTTCAGGGTTCCAAGTGCCGAGACCAGCATTGCGAGTGTGATCCACTTCGCGGCGCCGCTACCTGCGAAACTCACGACCACATCCGACGCTACGTGCGAAGAGCCGGCGACTGCGGAGAAGGGCAGCACGTAGAAGCACACCGCGTTGAACAGGACGTAGATTCCCATCACCAGCAGCGTCCCGCCAATGAGTGCGCGCGGAATATTGCGCTGCGGATCGGCGATTTCCGAGCCGACGCGATTCAGGTCTTCCCATCCGTCGTAGGCCCAGAGCGCCGCAGCGAGCGCGGTGAGGAACGCGAGAAACGTCGACGAAGAAGTCTGGGCGGGCCACCAAGGGTGGAAGCGACCGGGATTCGAGTGGCTGAAGGCGAAGCCTGCGGCAACGATCGCGAGGACCGCGACGACTTTTGTGACTGTTAATGCGACCTGCACGCGCCCGCCGAGTTTTACGCCGAGATAGTTGATGAACGTGAAAACCGCGAGCGCGAGCACGGCGAACGGCTGCGCCCACGTGAACACGAAATTGTAAGGCGTTTGCGAGAACGGAACCGCGATTTTCCAGGTGAAAATTGGCGCGGCGACAGCAGGGACAAGAAAGCTCGTGAAGCGCGCCAGGCCCGCGGCGATCGAGGCGGCTGAACTCGATTCGCCAACGGTCGAGTGCATCCAGCCGAACAGAAATCCGTAAACGGGACCAAGGCCTTGACGCAGGTACGCATACTGGCCGCCGGCTTTCGGCAGTGCTGCTCCGAGCTCAGCGAACGAGAGGGCACCGAATAGCGAAAGAATGCCGCCGGCAATCCACGCCGCGTAGACGACGCTGACCGAGCCTCCCACGGCCGCCATCTCGCTCGGCTTGAGAAAAATACCCGTGCCGACCATGGTGCCGACGACGATCGCGCCTGCCGCCCACGGTCCGAGCGCGCGTACGAGATCGAGCCGGTGCGGCGAATCCCGTTGTTGTTCGTTGTCGATCGAATGCCCCTCAGCGCGTGTGCAGCGCGACTAGCTTGCCATGACTTGCTTCATTTCAGAGATAGCGAATCTAGGTTGAGTGAGGTTGCACAGTCGAATCGTATGTGAGAGCGCTTACGAGAGAGCCGACGACAAACGTGATGACGGTACCGACCAGGACGTACCAGGTGAAGGCGAGCGGCGTTTCGTAGCGCAC
>JBEKJW010000285.1:0-5815 GCA_050011035.1 Candidatus Acidiferrales bacterium | reverse complement strand
GAGGCGTCCGTCACGATACCCGTGATGCTGCCCGTCGTGCTCGCGAGCGCCACGGCAGCCGTCATCAACAAACACAGTACCAGCAGAAATAGCGGTGTATGCCTGCGCATTCTAAGACCCCCCTGGAAATGCACGCGAGCGGAGCCGCTGCCGAATCCACCCATTCAGCTGCGCCCCGGTTGAAGGACGTTAAACTTTTTAATAAAAACTGAACCCACCCCAAACGAAACTAACCTGATTTACTCCACTAGGTTATGCCTGTCAACGATTTTCTTTTTTATTAAATATATTCGGGTCGAGAATTGGTGTAGAGTTCGCCAATCATGCCTGCGAAGGAGCCTTTTATGCCCGATCCCTCGCCTGCTCCCGTTGCGGCGCACAGGCCCTTTCGCTCCTGGGCCACGGTGCTGTTGTTGCTCGCCCTTTTTGCCACGCTGTTAGCGCTGGCGCCGCGCCTGTCCTCGCGCCCATCGTCCTCTGGCCAGCAGCTCACGGGTGACGCCGCCATCCTGGACGCCTACCGCAAAGTCGAAGTCGCCTCGGTTTCCGACGCGATCGAGAAAGTCCTCGGCAAGCGGATGTATATGTCGCACCGGATGCGCCCGCTGTTCCCCACCAAATTTGCGGGCTACGCTCTCACAGTTCAGTTAAAGCAAGATGAAGGCAATACCGACCCGAACGCTCTCGGCGGCATGCTGGCGGCGATCGACCAAGGCGCGCCCGACTCAGTCTACGTAATGGTCGTCGAGAATGGAGAAAACATCGCCGGCATGGGTGGCTTAATGGGTACGGCTATGCATGCGCGCGATTTTTCGGGCGCGGTGATCGACGGCGGCGCGCGCGATGTCGCTTACCTGCAGAAAATCGGCTTCCCGGTCTACTCGACGGGTATCGTGCCGTCCACATCGATCGGTCACTACAAGTTTGGGGGTTCGAATATTCCCGTCGTCTGCGACGGAGTGCCCGTCCGTCCCGGCGACATTGTCACCGCCGACGCAGACGGCGTCGTGGTGGTGCCGCGTGAAAAGGCCGCCGACGTTCTCGCCGTCGCGCAGGATATGGACTTCAAAGAGCACTCCATGTACGCGTGGATCGAAAAATTAAAGTCCATCGAAGAAGCCGTAAAGAAGTTCGGGCGTCTATAATCTTCGCCGCGCTCACCCGCTGAGGGTATGCGCAAGCTGATGCTGAGGGATCGCTTTCCGAAGATGCAGGCCGTGGGACGAACCAAACTCGCTGCAAGACAAATTGCCATCGTATGCGTCGCGTGTGCCGCGTCGCTCGCTGTTCCATTGCGTGCAAGCGCACAAGCGGCGGGTTGTAGCTTGAAGCCTGTTCAGTTCGACGGTTTTCCCGCGCAGGAATTGAGCAACGAGTGGGTGAAGCTCGACTTTGTTCCGCAGCTCGGCGGCCGGCTGATGCAAGTCACCTTCGCTGGCCATCCCTATCTCTTCGTAAATCCCGAATTCAAGGGCAAGTACATCCCGCCACCCGACGATCCCAAAGGAAAATGGTTCAATTACGGCGGCGACAAAATTTGGCCCATGCCCGAAGGCGATGAAGACGCCGATCACTGGCCCGGCCCGATCGCCGATCAGCTTGACGACGGCACCTACAGCTTGACCGCAACGTTTAATCAGGAAGAACCCGACGCGAGCGGCAAGCCGCGCCACACCTGTACCGTACGCCTCGAAGGGCCGCCCGATAAGCGCACCGGTCTGCAATACCGCCGCGACATTTGGATCGCCGAAGGCTCGCCGGAAATTCACTTCCGCGCTGTGATGACCAACGCGAGCGACTATCCGATTCGCTGGTCGATGCAATCGGTCTCGCAATACGACACTGCCGACGTGAGCGACGCCACGACCTACAACAAGAATTTCTGGGCGTTCACGCCGGTGAATCCGCACAGTGACTACTTCACGCAGTTTCAAGTGCGCGACGGCCTCGCGAACGATCCCTCCTTCCACGTGAAGGACGATCTGTTTCGCCTGCACTGGTTGCCGCTGCAAAATGAAGTCTGGCTCGATTCCACTGCCGGCTGGATCGCTGTCGTCGATCGTTCGAGCCATTTCGCGATGATCGAGCGCTTCCTCTACCACGCGGACGGCAATTATCCCGGCAAGGCCACCCTGATCTTTTACAAGAACGGTCCGTCGTTCGGCCTCAACGACAAAGGCCTTCCCGCGCTACACGGCGAGCCGGGCGAGGATCCTTTCTATATGGAGGCCGAGCTCAACAGCCCTATCGTGCCGCTCGCTCCCGGTGAAAGCTACAAGATGGACACCACGTGGAGTCCCGCGCGAGCGGGCGATGCGTTCGCGACTGTGAGCGCCGTTGGGCTCATCGACACGCCGCTTACGCTCTCGATCGACGGCTCGCACGCACAACTCTCCGGCGCGTTTGGAGTGTTCGAATCGGGCGATCTCACGGCGCTATATTTCGGCGGACTATCGTCCACGGATGGTCGCGCGAACTCCGAGAAACTGGCCAGTGCTCGGCCCGACGAGCTAGTCACGCTAAAAAATGAGATTCACATTCCGGCCGGCACAACGCGAGTCGAGCTGCATTTGATCGCGCCAAACGGCGCGGACCTGGGCTCGCTCGGCCAAGTGAACGTGAGCAGCGCGAACGGAGGGGCGCACTGAGTGAACGCGCACTTCAAAGCCAGCGCGTTCGCACTTATAGCTTGCGCGCTACTCTGCACGCCTTATGCCCACGCCCAATCGGCGCCGTCGCCTGCGGCCGCCGCTCCCGAAAAGAAATCCATCTCCGCCTTCATCGACGTCGATGCCGATGACGATCTCACCGCTAAGCCCTCCGGCGCAAACTGGCTCACCTACAACGGCGACTACACCGGCCGCCGCTTCTCCGGTCTCGATCAAATCACTCCGCAAAATGTCGACCAGCTCCGCGCACAATGGGTCTTTCACATCCCGAAATCGAGCGAATTGGAAGTGACGCCCGTAGTGGTGGACGGCATTATGTTCGTCACCGCGGCGAACGACGCGTATGCACTGGATGCGCGCACCGGCCGCCAGATCTGGCATCACGCAATGCCCATCTCTGAAGGCCTGATTGACGACGCCTCGCAGCATCACAATCGCGGCGTCGCTGTCGTCAATTCCGAACTCTTCATGGAAACCGACAACGCGCACTTGGTCTGCCTCGACGCGCGCTCGGGCCACCTGATCTGGGACATTCCCTACGCCGTCGGCAATAAAAATTACGGCGCCACCAGCGCTCCTCTGGTCGTAAAAGATAAAGTCCTCGTCGGCACCTCCGGCGGTGACGACGGCGTGCGCGGTTTCGTCGCCGCGTTCGACGTCAACACCGGCAAGCTCGCATGGAAATTCTGGACGATTCCCGCCCCGGGTGAGCCCGGCTCGGATAGCTGGCCCGGCGAGCTTTACCTCCGCGGCGGCGGCACCACGTGGATGCCCGGCACGTACGATCCCGAACTCAACACGATCTACTGGGGCACCAGCAATCCCTCGCCGGACTTTGAAGGTGACGTCCGTCCCGGCGACGATCTCTACACCGATTGCGTTCTCGCGCTCGATCCCGACACCGGCAAGCTCAAGTGGTATTTCCAGTTCACGCCGCACGACCTTTTCGACTACGACGCCACCGAAACTCCCGTCCTCGTCGACGCCACGTACAAAGGCGAGCCGCGCAAACTCCTCGTCGAAGCGAATCGCAACGGCTTCGTCTACGTTCTTGATCGCACCAATGGCAAATTTCTCAGCGCGAAAGCGTTTGTGGATAAATTGAATTGGGCGAAGGGCATCGACGCAAGCGGTCGCCCTATTCGCACCGACGTGAAGCCCACCGCCGAAGGCATGCTGGTCTGCCCTGGCTTCGAAGGCGCGACGAACTGGTACTCGCCCGCCTACAATCCCGGCACGCACCTTCTTTATTTCCTCGCGGTCGAAGATTGCGCCACCTATTTGCTGAAGCATCAGGACTTCGAAGAAGGAAAAACTTTCTATTCCACGGGCGTTCAGCACCCGCACGGCCAGCGTGGCGAAAAAATCCTGATCGCTTACGATCCGCTCAACGATACATTCGCATGGCGCTACCCGCAGATCGGCATGGGACATTCTTCCGGCGGAGCCATGACCACCGCCGGCGGCCTGGTTTTCTATGGCAACGACGCCGAGTCGTTCGAAGCCGTCGACGCGCACACCGGCGCCACGCTCTGGCATTTTCAGACCGGCCAGAACATGCACGCTTCGCCGATGAGTTTCGCCGTGAACGGAAAGCAGTACGTCGCGATTACATCGGGCAGCGACGTTTTCACTTTTGCTCTGCCGTAGCACCAAAGAGTTCGCAGCACACTTTCATCGAGGAGAGGACAGTTCAATGAACAATAACGTTTCGCGAAGGAACTTCGGATCCGCACTCGCTTCGTTTTTCTCAGGACTCGGCGTCGCCACGCTCTTCGGCCGCACCACGTCCGCAGCCCCCGCGCCGCAAGCCGCAGCGACCGGCGTCACCAAGCTCAGCTACGACGGCAAACCGACCGACGGCAAGAGTTTCATCACGCCGCTCGTGATCTTCAACGGCGTGATCTACATCGCCGGCCAGGGCGCGCACTCGCATGACAGCAGCACGTTCGACATGGACATCACGATTCACACGACAAAAGTGATGGACAACGTGAAGAACCTCGTCGAAGCCGGCGGCGGCACGATGGACAGCATCCTGCAGCTCACCGTGTATCTCTCCACGATCGATAACTATGACGGCATGAACAAAGTCTTCGCCAAGTATTTCCCGAACGGTGGTCCCGCTCGCACCACAGTGGCGGTAGCTGCGTTGCCCGGAAACTCGCTGGTTGAAATCAATTGCACCGCTGCAGTGGTAAAGAAGTAGTTGCGCGCACGAAACCAGACTGAGGGAGCACGAAGATGGCGCTAACGTTCAAATTCAAAGACACGTGGAATCGCCGGTCGTTTCTCGGGACTCTCGGAGCCGCATTTGCATCGCTCGTCGGATCGCGAAAGCTCTCGGCCGCGGCACCCGCATCAGCCGCGAATCCGGCGGTGCAGCCGGATTGCAATCGTATTGCGTCCGGCCTCGGCTCGACCGGCAACGTGTACGAGGAATTGGGCGTCACCACCGTCATCAACGGACAAGGCACCATGACCACTCTGGGCGGCTCGCTGGGCCGCCCGGAAGTGGAAGCCATCATGACGCAGGCGATGCGCAGCTTCGTGAGCATCCCCGATCTCGAAGCCGCCGCCGGCAAGCGCATCGCGCAAATGCTCAAACTGCCGGACGGCTACACCGCCATCATTACTTCGGGAGCGGCCGGCGCGATTCAGTCCGGACTCGCCGGCGTTCTCACGCGCGACAATGAAAAATTCATCCGCCAGCTTCCCGATCTGACCGGAATGAAGACCGAAGTGATCATTCAGAAGTCGCATCGCAACCCGTTCGACCACCAGCTTCGCGGCACCGGCGTGAAGCTCATCGAAATCGAATCGCGCGAGGACCTGCAGAAAGCGCTAGGCCCGCAGACTGCGATGATGCATTTCACCAATTTCGCGAACAGCGCGGGCCAAATCAAAGTCGAGGAATGGCAGAAGCTCGCCGCCGCCGCAAACATTCCGAGTTTCATCGACGCAGCCGCCGATACGCCGCCGGTATCGCATCTGTGGGATTACGCGAACATGGGTTACGACCTGATCGCGTTCAGCGGCGGCAAAGCGATGCGCGGCCCGCAGTGCGCCGGCCTGCTGCTGGGCAAAGCCGACCTCGTCCATTTCGCCCTGCTCAACAACAGCCCTTACGAAGACGTCCTCGGCCG
>JBEKJW010000284.1:0-6345 GCA_050011035.1 Candidatus Acidiferrales bacterium | reverse complement strand
CTACTTTGCGGGCCGCGCCGGCCGACTGAAGGAACTTCTCCACGCTAAAGGATCCGTCGTCCGGAGAGAGCTTGCGCCGAGTTGCAGGTAGAGACTTCATGGTGTTCGTGTGGTTCTGCCGGCGAAAACTAAATCTAAGATTGCTGAGGAAGGAGCATTGCGCGTTCGGTGATTCGAGGAGACAACTCAATTGTACGCTAGCGCACACAGGAAGGCAACACGCTGGGACCGGCTCGTGCGGTGGGCAGAGCTGAGGACGGAGATCGTTTCGAAGATTGGTGGATCGCGCTGAAGCGCAACGCGTACGGCAAAACCGGAAAAAGCGGGCAGGGCTGGCGACCCGCCTTAACCGCGGAGCTTAAGCTTTTGCGGCTTTCGCTTTGTCGGTATCTGTGATGTGGGCTTTGGCGGCTTCGCCGGCGTGGTGGTTTGCGAACTGCTCGTGTCCGTGGGCTAGATGGGCGTGGTGCGCCGCCGTTTCTGCGTGTCCTGCTTCGTGTTGTTTGGCTGCGTCTTTATGGTGTCGTGCTGCATGTTCGTGGTGCTCTGCGGACTTCATGTGATGCTCTGCGGCTTGCTTTGACATAAGTCTCCTTTTCCTGTTCTACCCAGCTCTTTAGCAAAAACCCTGCGAATTGCCTTTCGCACTCGTTAAGAAGTTTTCCCTTTGCAAGTCGAGTGGTTGCACGTGCAATCGATGTCCGGAGTCTTCTCCATCGCTTCGCAAACGGTGCTGCAATACTTTCCGGAAGTTACGGTGCAGGAACAGATCGGGTGAGCGCACTTTGTAGCGTGTGTATTTTCCATTTCGTTTCTCCTGTGGCGGGGATTGGCCGCCCCTACCTTGAAGCCAGGGCCGTGTGACTAAACCTGATGCGTTGTCGTTGATCGGACCGTTGGATAGTTCGCCTCAGCCCACAGCTCTTCTTCGGCGCGGACCCAGTCGTCGACGTCTTTTCCGTTTTCGCGGCCGCGCTGTGCGTACAGCCCGTAGGCGCGCCTCGCGATGTCTTGCGTGGATATTCCTTTACGATCGGTCATGGCAACCTCCTAGGTTGTCAGGGCGGGGAAGGACCCCGCCCCGCGTGCGCAGCCTGACTACTTGCCGTTGGTTGCGGAAAGGCTGATCTTGATCTGCTTGGGCTTGGATTCTTCGCGCTTCGCCATGTGCAGGGTCAGGACGCCATTGCGATATTCGGCTCGGATGTTCTCGGAGCTGACTGTGTTGGGAAGCGAAAAGCTGCGCATGAACGTACCGTAGGCGCGTTCGATGCGAAGAAAATTCTCTTCCTTCACGTCCTTGTCGAACTTGCGCTCGCCGCGGATGGTTAGGGTGTTATTCGTGATGCGGACGTCGATGTCCTTTTCCTGAAGGTCCGGAAGCTCGGCCTTTACGACCAGCTCATTTTCGGTTTCGTAGATGTCTACGGATGGCGCCCACGCGGCCAGGTCAGCATGACCGGCGCGCTCGCGCGTGAAATTGTCGTCGAACAAACGATTTACTTCATCTTGTAGTGCCAAACTGCGGGACTGGTCCCTGCGCGTAATAGTGTTCATGAATCTCCTTAAAAAGGTGTGCGATTAAATTGGCGAGGGGTGGTTCAGGTAACCTTGTTGCGTTAAGGCGAAGTGAAGAATCCCAGGTCCACCACCACAGTGTGCTTCTGCCGTAGTATTGTCAATGGAATTACGTCAACTTCTTTAAATACTTTAGTGTAGGCGGCCCTGTGCTTTCCAACCAACGCACACGATAGGCTTTAAGGCGCTTTCGTGAGCCCGGCGAATTGGCTGAAAACTGGAGATTGGGCACGCTCGCGGACCAATTTCTTCACTCGCGACGATCTGCGGCCCAATCCCATCGCCGCTACTCGACGACGGTCAGGAAGTGACGTCTGAAATCGGGCCACTTCAATCTGTGAGTCTTGATCGCCAGCAGCTCGTCCGTGGCGGCGCGAATCGCCTCGCGTTCTTCGATCGTATTCGGGCTGTCGCCCAACTCCTGGCAGCGCAGGACCAGTGCCATCTCGGCGGCATGAACCAGTGGGAGCAGAGTTGAAGGATCCGTAGCGCGCATGGCCTTCTCCATTTCTCGCTGCCAGGACGGTTTTCGAATCGGTTGGGGGTAGGAGTTCTTTCTAGAGGAGCGCGGGCGATTTGCGTAAATCAGCTGGCCTAAATTTGGATTTTTTCCTGGTACTTCGTCGGCGGTCATAAATTCCTTTGGTGCCCTGCGAACCTTCACTTCCACTTCTGCTTAGAAAGCAAGCAGGTACATTCTGTAGTAAAGGCGGCGCCCACGCTGTGCAGAATGGGACAGTTCGCAAATCTTCACACGAATACGATGGAGGCGAAATCCAGCGCACACGTCGTACCCACTCGCGAAAAGTGACGCAAGGGGAAAAATCATGGCTTCGCCCGTCGATCCACTCTGCAATTCCTGGCAACACCTCTATCAACAAACGTGTTCGGAAACCGATCAGGACAAACTACCCGAATTGCTGTCGCGGTTGGAATACGCGATACGCCTCCGCCAAATGGAACTCGTGACAAGTACGGATCACCACGATGAACGGCTCGCGATGAAGCTTGCAACGAAGGCAGTGCTGCGCATCAGAACGCACGAGCTGAAAGTTCCGGAAGCGATCGAAGCGGGTACGAGCCAGGACTAACGCTGCGGGGAGCTTTGCAGTTTCTGCTGGGCTGAGGTTCGAGGCGGCCTGCGCGGTGGTCCGGTCCCGGGCTGCACGTTAGAAGCACGTAGCGCGAGGGTTGAGCTACTTCGAAGTTTTTACGACGCGCACGAAGATCTCGTTGGCCGCTTCAAGAGCTTCTTCGAGACTCTCTTTTCCACGACACGCGAAAATGATAGCCGCGGCGATTGTCACCGTCTGAATTCGCTGGGCGTCGGATACTACCGTTTCGTCTGACACATTCCCTCCGCTTACCTTGACTCCATCAGTTGGATTGTTGCTGAGCCGGCCGCTGGATTCGTCTACTGCGGGTCTGGTTCGGTTTCCGGATCCGGCGATTCCACTGAGTTTGCCGTCGTTGGATGGACGCTTTTTAGCTGTTGAGTCACGCGATAAGAGCAGAGAGCGAGCGAAATGAGGCAGAGCACGACGACCGCAGAATCCAGCCACCGGACCCGGTTCCGCGCTGCGATCCATAGCGCGAGGATGAATAGGAGCGAGCCGATCAAGAGCACAAACGTTGTGAGAATTGGATGGCCGAACCGCAAGCCGCTGGCAACCGCCGCCACGATCAAGCCGGCGACGGACAGCCCCCGTGCGATCCATTGGTCCGAGGAGAGCGTTTCGAGGTTAATTTTCGTAAGCCAGGGCACCCGTTTTTATCACCGTTGAACTGATGTTCGTTTGCCGGACCGACGCGCCGCAAAGATTCCGATGTGACGCCTCGCGTCGATGCCGCTCGCTAATTCTGGTAGGGTTTCGACGGGTTGCTCGCTTGCGATTTCTCCCGCTTCACCACCGCCAGCGCCGCCAGCGCGTCACAGAGTGCGCTCCTTTCGTCCTTTGAAACCTGTCCATTCAATTTGCAGCGCTCTCGAATGGCGAGTTCGGCTTCGATAATGACTTTGTCCAGCTTGGCCCCGTCGGTTCCGAGAATCGCGTTCTTATACAGCTCCCACCAAACTTCCTTGAACATTGTGCACCTCCGGGGTGGCGTGCACCCCGGCACCGTAGACGTCGTTAAGAGGGCCGGCGTTAATAGGGCCGGCCTGCAAAGGACCAAGAAAGAAACCGCTTCGAGCAAACGTCGCAACGGAACGGCAGTAAGAAAAGCAGAGTCAGGATACTTCGTTCAAAAATGCCGTTTCTTCTGGATCGATGAAGCTGCTCGCTGTGGCATACCGGACATTTCTTCATGGCATGAGCCTTTAGACAGTTCATTGTCTCCGCGAACGCCCTGGAACAACTGTGCAAAAGTGGACAGTTTCCGGCGCCGGTCTTCGAGCCGCTTCGCGCGCAAGTGTGCAGTAGTGAACAGACTGGCGCCTAAATGTTCTCTACGATGTGGTCCTGTGCGTGAAGCGCAGGAACCCACGCAGATTCCTTCTGGTTGAAGCCGCCCATCAGAGTTTACATCAGGCGCAGTAACGGTAAGCGACACCAGCGGCCCGAGTGTTGGCGTGTGGTTTAAGGAGAAGTTCAGATGCCATTGCTAAATGTAGTGATCGTGCTGATCGTGGTCGGCCTGCTGTTGTGGCTCGTCAACCGGTTCATCCCGATGGAGGGCACGATCAAGTCGATCCTCAACGCCGTAGTGGTGATCGCCACGATTCTGTGGCTGCTCAATATTTTCGGAGTTTTCCACTCGATGTCGCACTATCGCATCGGCACCTAATCGAGGCGACCAGCCGGGCCGCCCGCTCGCAGACGCATGATGTTCTGTAGTTCGCAATGGTTTCGGAATGGAGGCAACAAGCATGAAGGTACTCGCAACGGTCGGCGCGACAGCGCTGTTCGTGATTTTGGGATCAGCACAGCCGGCGTTCGCGCAGGATCGTCCGGAAGCGGAAAAACCCGCCCAGCATGAAGAGCAGGCCAAGCCCGCGCAACACGAAGAGCAAGCCAAGCCGGAACAGAAGGAACAAGCCAAGCCCGCGCAACACGAAGAGCAGCCGAAACAAGCCAAGCAGCAGCAACCGAAACCCGAAAAACAAGCGGCAGCCAAGCCGGCTCAGCACGCTCAAGAAGCCAAGCCCGCCAAACAGCAACAGGCCAAAACGGAAAAGTCAGAGCAAGCCGCAAAACCGGCAGAGCACGCGGCAAAGGAAAATCCGAATAACGCCAAGTCCGCCCAGGAAACTCAACTAGCCAAACAGCAGTCCGAGCGGACAAACAAGGCGACGGCCGCGAAGCAGGAAGACTCAAAACAGGTAGCGCAGACGCAAAATAACCGCAACGCGTCGGAGCAACGCAATGGAGCTCCGCAACGCACTGCGGAAGAAACCCAGCGCCAGCATTCCGAGCCTGCATTGCGCCTAAGTTCGCGCGGTGAAGGGCGCATTCCCGATGACCGCTTCCGGTCCAACTTCGGGCGCGAGCACGTATTTCGCATCGGCAATCCACAAATGGAAGGCGGATACTCGCGCTTCCAGTACGGCGGCTACTGGTTCGGATTCGTGCAGCCGTGGCCGGGCGAGTGGTATTACACCGACAACGTCTACGTCGATTACATCGACGGCGGCTACTACCTCTATAACCCCTACTACCCTGGATCGCGCGTCATGATCAGTGTGGTGATCTAAGCGCAACTCGAATTTCCATGGCCGGGCGCCGTCTTTGCGGTTCGTTACAGTCCGCGGCGGCGCTGCTCGCCCTGGTAATTGTATGGGTTTTGGTGGGACGGATGTAAACGGCGAAGTGCCGGCAATCGCGAGGTGATGTATGGATGAATCAAAACGAATGGCCGTCGACTTTCTCGAGAAGGAGATCAAGACGTATATGGCGCTCGCGCTGTTTCTTTCGAAAGAGGGAATCAAGGGGCGACTGACGGTCGGGACGAAGAAGGTGACGATCAACGCCAGCTACTATCAGGACCGAATGCGCGAAGCGCGCAAACTCGTCAACGAACTCCGGAAGCCCGCGTGATCCAAGCCACGTCCGGCAGATCTCGCGCAACGTCGATGGTTACGGAGTACTGGACGCAAGGGATGGAAATGAAGTTCTGGATCGCTTTTCGTCGGCATCGTCACTTCGAACACTTACAACGGATACATTCACATTTTGGCCGTCTTCGGCCTGGTCAGTCTGGCGATTTGGCTTTTCCAGCGCCATCGCGCCGCTCGAATCCAACGCGCTAATTGGAATCGGTGAGATTTGCCGGTACGTCTAAGCTAATCGCGATAGTAGCCAGATCTGTCGCCGGACGGTAGGTCGCCGGAAACTTCGGCGATGCGCGTGGTGTCCAATCCCGTAGAACCATTTCTGCTGAAGGGAAGCGCGCCGCCGCCCATCAGTGACGAGCGCGAAGGGAAGCCACGACTATGGCGAAGAAGCTCGCGGGCGAGAAGCGCATTTTGGCAGCGGTGCGGCGGGCGTGCGATTGGTCGGAGCGCCAGGTCCACGCCGATTCGAAGCGCCACCTGGCCGCGCTTGCAACGATTGCCGCGACCGCTCCGTTCGTCGGCCTATTCGGCACCGTCATCGGCATAACCGGCGCGATGCATGTATCCGCGATTGGATCGAAAGCGATGATCATGTCCGCGATACAGGCGCACATCGCCGAGGCGCTGCTCACCACCGCGCTCGGCCTCGTCACCGCCGTGCCGGCTGTATGGGGCTACAACTATTTTTCGCGCCGTGTAGCCGCGCTCGACCT
>JBEKJW010000283.1:0-6300 GCA_050011035.1 Candidatus Acidiferrales bacterium | reverse complement strand
TTTCCGCTACACTACCGCCTTTTCCCGACTGACAGCTTTTACAAAAATGGTACATTTCCGCCCATGCGCGTGCGCTGCGCCCATTGCTCAGCCCAAATCGAGGTTGATGACGCCGAAGTCGCTGGCCGTCGCATGATCCAAGTGCGCTGCTGGATGTGCGCACAGAGTTCGATCATTGACCTAGTGCCTCGCGATTCAGGGTCGTCCACGATCATCACCGACCCGCTGTCGGACGACGAGCGCCCTTTCGCCGGTGCGCGCCTCGACGAGTCTGGCTCTAACCGCAACGCATCGCTCGACTTGCCGGAAGGAAAGTCGATCACGATTAGTGTCGTGGATGGCAATTCGAAGGGTCTCGAACGCAACCTCACCATGCCGCTCGCGACTATAGGTCGGCTCGGCGGCGGCGCCGACATTGAACTCGACGATCGCCAGGTTTCGCGCCCACCTACGTAGCCGACCAACGCATCCTCTCCGCCAAGCTTGAACTTCCCAGTGACTTTCGAATCGGCGGTACCACGCTTCGCGTCACCGTCGCGCCGCACGACTCCTAGTCACTCCGCGCGCATCGACCGTCGAACACAAAAACTTTGACACTCCAATCGAGTCAAACGCTGGAGTATGCTTGTGCCGCCAAAATCTAAAGCCGGCGGGCGCGAGGGAAAAAACCAAGCGTCGGCAGCCGGTGGTCACCCGCCTGGGGGAAGGCTTGAGTCGTGACAAGAAAGACGCACAGCTCGGCATGGATCGCAACGTCACCCGCCGTGATTTTCTTAACGGGTTCAGCGTTGCCGTGGGAGGCAGCCTCGCTCTGAACAACGCGAAGTGGATGGAGACGTTTGGCCTCGCTGGGTCTCCGCTGAAATCGCGGCAAGCGCAGAACCCCACCGAACACTATCCGCCCGCTCTCACCGGAATGCGCGGCACAACGACGGCCGTGATGGAAGTCGGCCACGGCCTGCGCGACGGCAACGAGTGGCAGAATCCGCAAGCCGACTCCGACCGTTTCGATCTGATCGTAGTGGGTGGCGGCATCAGTGGCCTCTCCGCTGCATACTTCTACCGCAAGCAGCATCCCGACGCGAAAATCCTGATCCTCGAAAATCACGACGACTTCGGCGGCCACGCGCGCCGCAATGAATTCCATGTCGGCGACCGCATGATCATCGGCTACGGGGGCACGCAATCCATCGCCAGCCCGAAACTCTACAGCCCACAAGCGAAGCAGTTGCTCGCCGATCTCGGCATCGAGCCGCAAAAGTTCTACAAGGACTTCGACCGCAAGTTCGACCAGGAGCACGGCCTTTCGCGCGCGTACTTTTTCGACAAGAAAACCTTCGGCGTCGACAAGCTCGTTCTTGGCCCACGCCAGCGAAAAGCGTCCGATTTTTCGACCGATAATCTCGCCATCAGCGAAGGCGAGACGGCCTGGGCGGAGTTTTTCTCGCGCACGCCGCTTTCGCCGCAGGCGCAAAAGGATCTGACCCGCCTTCAGACCGCGAAAGTCGACTACTTGCCCGGCATGTCGCAGTGGGAAAAGAAAGTCACGCTCGCGCACACCAGCTACAAAGACTACCTGCTGAAATACGTAAAGCTCGATCCCAGCGCGATCCCGTTTCTGGAAACGTCAACGTACGGCCTCTACGGCATCGGCATCGATGCCGTGCCTTCCGGCGATCTTGCGTTGCTCGGCTACCCGGGCTTCGACGGCATGGATCTCTCGGGCAAATACGGGCCCGGAATGGGCGTCGAAGTCACCAAGCAGGAATCCGAGAGCGACGAAGGCGAGCCATACATTTTCCATTTTCCCGATGGCAATGCGTCCATCGCCCGTCTGCTGGTGCGCTCGCTAATTCCCGCGTCGGCCTCCGGCTCGACGATGGAGGACATCGTCACGGCCAAACTGAACTACGCCGTGCTCGACGATCCTTCTTCTAACGTCCGCCTCCGCTTGAACAGCACCGTGATCCACGCGAAAAATGTGGGAGACCCATCGGCCGCCGAGGAAGTCGAAGTGACGTACGTTCGCGACGGCAAGGCACGCACGGTCCGCGCTGCGGCGTGCATTCTCGCTGGATGGAACATGGTGATTCCGTATGTGTGTCCCGAACTTCCAGATAAGCAGAAGGAAGCGCTGGCCTACGGCGTGAAAGTGCCGCTCATCTACACCAACGTCCTCCTGCGCAACTGGCAATCGTTCAAAAAACTAGGCATCAGTGGCGTGCGTTGTCCCGGGAGTTTTTTCGAGAGCGTCTCGCTCGATTTTCCCGTCAGCATCGGCGATTACAAATTCTCCGGCAATCCTGATGATCCGTGCGTCATTCACCTCGAGCACGTTCCCACCAAGCCCGGCTTGCCGGCGCGCCAGCAGCAAATGGCCGGACGCGCGCAGATGCTCGCAACCACATTCGAAACCTACGAGCGCAACATTCGCGAGCAACTGGCCACGATCCTTGGCCCCGGCGGATTTGATCCCGCGAAAGACATTCTCGCGATCACCGTGAATCGCTGGCCGCACGGCTATGCCTACGAATACAATTCCCTGTACGATCCGGATTGGCCGGAGGATCAGCAGCCATGCGTCATCGGCCGCCAGCCGTTTGGCCGGATCTCGATCGCGAATTCAGACGCGGAAGCCTTCGCGTACACCAACGCTGCGATCGACCAGGCTTACCGCGCCGTTGGTGAAGTTTCGCGCTTCACCGCGACCGCGGCCACGTGAAGTAAAATCAGCCGTACGCTAGGAACCGAGCCCGTTGACGAACGAAGCGACCACGCGCCTGCTTGATCCACTCTTCTCGACTGAAGCGATGCGCGAGGTCTTTTCCGACCGTCGCACACTGCAGGGATTGCTCGATTTCGAGTTGGCGCTTGCTCGCGCGCTCGTAGCCACGGGGCAAGCGCCGGCCGGCATTCTTCCAGCCATCGAACAAGCCTGCAAAGCTGATGCCTACGACGCTGCAGCTATCGCACGCGACGCAGCGCTCGCCGGCAATCTCGCCATTCCGCTACTCAAGGACCTCACGTCGCGCGTTGAGCGCAGCAACAAAGACGCCGCGGCCTTCGTTCATTTCGGCGCCACCAGTCAGGACGCAATCGACACCGGCCGCGTGCTGCAAATTCGCGACGCACTCCAGCTTGTTGACGACACTCTCGCGCAAATCGCCGAGCGCCTTGCCGCGCTGACGCAAGAACACGCCGCCACCGAACTCGCCGGCCGCACGTGGCTCCAGCAGGCCAGCCCCATTACGCTGGGTCTCAAGCTCGCGGGCTACCTCGACGCCATCGAACGTCATCGTGCGCGCCTCACCGAACTGCGAGGCCGTGTGCTCGTTCTCCAATTTGGCGGCTCGGTAGGCACGCTCGCCGTTCTCGGCACAAACGGCCGCCAGGTCGCCGCAGCTCTCGCGAAAGAACTCAATCTCGCCCTCCCGCCGATTTCCTGGCACGCGCATCGCGACCGCCCAGCCGAAATCGCCGCCACACTTGGCCTCATCGTCGGCACCGCCGGGAAAATCGCGCGCGACATTTCATTGCTCTCGCAAACCGAAGTTGCCGAAGCTTTCGAGCCCGCCGCTGCCGGCCGTGGCGGCTCCTCCACGATGCCGCACAAGCGCAACCCCGTCGGCTCCGCCGTGATTCTCGCCGCCACAACGCGCGTGCCGCCGCTCGTGGGCACGATGCTCGCCGCAATGGTGCAGGAGCACGAACGCGGCCTTGGCGGCTGGCACGCCGAGTGGGAGACGCTCCCCGAGATTTTTCTCCTCTCTTCCGGCGCGCTGTATCATCTCTCCGTGATCCTCGACGGCCTCGTTGTCGACAAAAATAAAATGGCGGCGAACCTCGCCGAAGGCAACGGCCTCGCGCTCACCGAAGCGTTCACGCTCGCACTTTCGAAACACGAAGGCCGCGACGGCGCGCGCAAAATCGCTGAAGCCCTCGCACGTGTCGCAGTCGAGTCCGGCCAGACTCTGCGTGACGTGGTGCTCAAAGATCCGCAGATGTTGAAATATTTCTCTGTCGCCGACATCGATCACATCTTCAACTCGAAGCATTTCAACGGCTCGGCCGATTCGATCATTGCCGCGGTTCTCGCCGCACACGCTTCGGCCCAGGCTACATCGAAGTTCGGCGAAAGGAAGTCCTGAACTGGTCATGCCGCACATCGACGTGAACGGAGCCGTCCTGCACTACCACCTGCAAGGCCTTGAGTCCGGTCCCGCGATCGTTTTTTCGAATGGTCTCGGCACCACCACGGCGATGTGGCAACCGCAGCTCCAACCGCTCGAACCACGCTTTCGCATTCTGCGTTTCGACACGCGCGGCCACGGCCATTCGAGCGTCCCCGAAGGTCCGTACAACGTCGAGATGCTTTCCAAGGACGTCCTCGGGCTCGCCTCCGCGCTGCGCATCGAAAAATTCCACTTCTGCGGACTCTCCATGGGCGGCCAAATCGGCCAGTGGCTGCTCCACAATGCGACGGAGCGCCTGAAGTCTGTCACGGTGTCAAACACCGCCCTTAAAATCGGCAATGACGAAGGCTGGAACGCGCGCATCACTAAAGTTCGCAGCGAAGGGATGATCTCCGTCGTTGCCGGCGTCACCGAGCGCTGGTTTAGCCCGACGTTCTTCGCGAGTTCGCCTGACGTCATCGAAAAAATTCGCAACACGTTTCTCGACATCGACCCCACCGGTTACGCCGCGTGCTGTGCCGCCGTTCGCGACGCCGATTTTCGCAGCGTGAAGCCCGCCGCGAAAATTCCACCCGCGCTCGTCATCGCCGGCGCCCATGACCGCGCTACACCGCCTGCCGATGGCAAGGCTCTCGCCGATACGTTGCCCGGCGCGAAATACGTCGAACTCGACGCGGCTCATCTTTCGAATGTCGAGGCCCACTCGCAATTTACCGACGCGCTCGCCGCGCACGTCACCCAGGCGGAGGCATAGCATGGACGAACGGGACCGGCACTCCGAAGGAATGAAAGTTCGCCGCACGGTGCTTGGCAGCGCGCACGTCGCGGCCGCCGAAGCGCGCAAGGACTCGTTCACCGAGCCGTTTCAGGACCTGATCACGCGTTACGCGTGGGGCGAAGTCTGGTCGCGACCCGGCCTCTCGCGTCACTCGCGCAGTTTGATTGTGCTCGCCACGCTTGTCGCGCTGAATCGCAACGATGAATTTCGCATGCACGTCCGCGCTGCGCTCGGAAACAAAGTCACGCGCGAAGAGATCCAGGAAGTGCTTTTGCAGTGCGCGATCTATTGCGGCGTGCCCGCGGCCAACGCCGCGTTCCACATCGCACAGCAGGTGTTTGCCGAAATCGACGCGCAGTCTTGACCGGAAATCATCTCAACTTCATTCGAAAGGAAACGTATGCGCATTGAAAAGGTGGGAGTCGTAGGCTGCGGCCTGATGGGTTCGGGAATCGCACAGATCGCCGCACAGGCGGGATGTCACGTCGTGGTCCGTGAAGTTTCGCAGCCCGCGCTCGATAAGGGGCTGCAGTCCATCGAAAAAAATCTGCAGCGCATGGTCGATAAGGGCACCATCACGGCCGCCGATCGCGACGCCGCGCGCGGCCGTCTGAAGGGAACCACGAGCCTCAGCGATCTGAAAGACTCCGATCTAATCGTCGAAGCCATCATCGAGCAGCTTCCCGCGAAAAAAGATCTGTGGAACGAGCTCGACGCGATCTGCCCGAAGCACACCGTCTTCGCCAGCAACACCTCGTCGCTTTCGATCACCGAGATGTCCACCTTCACCAAGCGCCAGGATCGCTTCCTCGGCCTACACTTCTTCAATCCCGTGCCGATCATGAAGCTCGTCGAAGTGATCCGCACCATCGCAACCGATCCGAAAGTCGAAGAGTCGGTCGTTGAATTCGCCACGCGTTGCGGCAAGACGCCAGTGCGCACCACCGATCGCACCGGCTTTATCGTCAACCGCCTACTCGTCCCGTATCTACTCGACGCCGTACGCGCTCTCGAAGAGGGCGTCGGTTCGATCGAAGACATCGACAACTCCATGAAGCTCGGCTGCGGCCACCCCATGGGCCCGCTCACGCTGCTCGACTTCGTCGGCAACGACACGACCTACTACATCGCCAACATTATGTTCGACGAATTCAAGGAACGACGTTTCGCGCCGCCGCCGCTGCTGAAGCGCATGGTGCTGATGGGCTGGAACGGAAGAAAAGCGGGAAAGGGTTTTTACGATTACAGCGATCCCGCGAAGCCAAAGCCGATTTCGCTCACGTAACTCTCAATCACGCGTCGAGCAACGCTGCGAATTAGCAAATGAAA
>JBEKJW010000282.1:0-5887 GCA_050011035.1 Candidatus Acidiferrales bacterium | reverse complement strand
TGGCGGTGCTGGCGCGCGAATTGGTGAAGCAGTTGCCGGCACCGGTCGATCTGATCGCGACCGAGCTCGAGACGGCGACGGGATACATCGAGGAGCGCGGCGATTGCGAAGCGGTTTGGACGGGAGAGATTTCGGGCGCGCACATGACCGGCCTCGCGAAGGCGCGGGCGGTGTGGCGCTACGCGGAGGATCACGGCGTCGATCTGTCACGGAGCTACGCGTACGGCGACCAGAATGCGGATCTGCCGATGCTCGATACGGTGGGGCATCCCGTGGCGGTAAATCCGTCGGCGAGACTCGCGCGAATTGCACGGGAGAATGGGTGGGAGACGGTGCGGTGGCGCGAGACTACGGCTGGCGCGGGCGGCGCTGCGTCGAGGCGGCAGGCGGCGCAAGGGGCTGCCCGGTGAGCGCGCACGAGTCGAGTCTGCAAGAGGCGGACGTGCGGGGTTCGGGCGCTGCGTTTGACGTTGAGAGCGTGGTCTCCGAGGTTGCGCTCGGCCGTGGTTGGACGGTATTGGAACGGCCGGGGCTGCTCTCGCGTGTCGAGCGCGCGTGCGGCGCGTTTGAGTGGGTGACGTTCACTTACCTCGCGTGGCTGCTTGCGATTTTTGTCGCGTGCCACGTGAACATTGCGCACGCAGGACGACACATTGCGCTTCACGTAGCGATTGGCGCGGCGATCGCAGCAATTTGCGTTGCAGCGGAGCGATGGCCGTCGAGTGAAGCGTTGCGATTCGTTCGTTCGTGGTATCCGCTGCCGCTCTACATTTTCTTTTTTGAAGAGCTGCAAGGCCTCGTGCACGCGATTTTCCCGGGATGGTTCGACCGGTGGCTGATCGCGTTTGATTATGGGTTCGCGCGGGTGCACCCATCTGTGTGGCTCGGACAGTTTGCGAATCCGGTGGTGAACGATTTCATGCAGCTCTGCTACATGACGTACTTCTTGTTTCTCGTGCTGCTGCCCGCGGTCTTGTACTTCGCACGCGAGCGCGCCGCGTTTTGGACGGTGATGACGGCAACGGCAATGGCGCACTACACGGTGTATGTGATCGCGCTGCTGTTTCCCATCGAGAGCCCTTACTACGCGCTAGCATCGGTGAATTCGAAGCCGCTCGTGGGCGGGCCGTTCACCGCGACGATCGAGCTTGTGGAACATTTTGGGCGCGTACATGGTGCGGCGTTTCCGTCGGCGCACGTGGCAGGATCGATGGTGGCGATCTGGGCGGCGGCGCGATACCGGCGCGGGCCGTTCTGGGTTTGCTTGCCGTTTTTTGTGGGGATGTGCGTGGCGACGGTCTACGGGCGCTACCACTACGTGGCCGACGTGCTTGCGGGAATCGTCGTTGGATCAGTCGCGTGGTTCGCGGCGGAACGGCTGATGCTGCGGCGTGGCGCGGTCCCGGGCGTCGTTACTTTTGCGGAGGACGCGCTGAACTAGAGCGCCGGGTGGCGCTTGTGCCAGTCGGTGGCGTGTTCGTAGGCTCGGGCGATGGCGAGTAGTTTTGATTCCTGCCAGCGCGGCGCGATGAGTTGAAGGCCGATAGGCAGGCCGTTCTTTGCAAAGCCGCATGGAATGGAGATTGCCGGGTGGCCCGTGAAATTCGCGGGGCGATTCGCGTTGACGACGGCGGTGCGAAGCGGAGTTTTTTCGCCGCGGATGATGAGCTCGATTTCGCCGAGGCGAGGTGCAACGACCGTGGTGGCCGGTGCGACAATCGCGTCGACGCGCTCAAAAGCGCGGTCGAAATCGGCGGTGAGTCTGCGGCGGGCTTCGTTGGCGGCCAGATATTCCACGGCCGTAACTTCGAAGCCGAGTTTCAAGCGGCGTCGGACGTCCTCGCTGTAGTCGGCCGCGCGGGACGGGAAATAGCCGCGGCTGGCGTGATAGCTCGACGCTTCGGCAAGGCCGATCTTCGTGCTGGCTTCGACGGACTCTTCCAGGTGCGGCAACGATACTTCTCCCACGCGCGCGCCCATCGACTCGAACATTTTCACCGCAGCTTCAATTGCAGACTGCACCTCGGGATCTACGAGGTCGAAGAAATAGTTCGTAGGCCAACCGAGCTTGAGCTGCACGCGCTTCCCTTTCGAAACTGAAGCGTTCGTTTTCGATGTCCGTTGCGGATATTCGCCGCGAATCGCCTCGAAGAGAGTGGCCGCGTCATCGACGGTACGCGCGAGCGGCCCGGCATGATCGAGACTTTCGGCGAGCGGGACAATTCCATCCAAGCTCACCAAGCCGAACGAGGGTTTGAAGCCGACGATCCCGCAAAACGAAGCAGGGATGCGCAATGAGCCGCCGGTATCGGTGCCGACCGACCCGAAACCGATGCCTGCTGCGAGCGCGGCCGCAGAGCCGCTACTCGATCCGCCCGTAGTGCGATCGAGCGACCAGGGGTTGTGAACGTCGCCGTAGTGCGGATTCAGGCCGTGTATCCCGTAAGCAAATTCATTGAGATTCGTCTTGCCGAGAAATACGGCGCCCGCCTCGCGCAGGCGCGCCACCACTGTGGCGTCTTCGTCAGGAACGAAATCGCGGAGAATTTTAGAGCCGGCGGTGGAGCGCACACCGCGCGTGCTGTAGTTGTCCTTAATTGTGATCGGGATGCCATGCAGAGGGCCACGATGCTTGCCCGCGCGGATTTCTCGGTCGGCGGCGCGAGCTTGTTTGCGTGCAAGATCAGCGGTAACGGTGATGAAGGCGTTGAGCGATGGATTGAGCCGTTCGATGCGTGCAAGAGCGTCGTTTGTCAGCTCGAGCGACGAGACTTTGCGAGCACGCAACAAACGGGCCGCTTCGCGAATCGTGAGAAACGTGAAATCGCGATCGACGCCGGAGCGAGCCATAACTAGAAAATCTTTTCCGCGCGGCGCAGCGTGCCGGCCGAGCCAAGATTGGCGATGCGAAACACGACCAAGTACTGATTTTCATTACGGATCGTGCCGAACGAAAACCGCCGGTACTCGAATCCCAAGCCGCAGCAATCGCCGTTGTAGCTGACCTCGGCGATCTGGTTTTGAAACGCAGCTTGCGTAATGTCGTAGCTCGCCCCGAACGTAGCGTTCAATCCGTGCCGCGTAAGGTCGCCGTAACCGACGAGCGCACGAATCTGGTTCGACCGATTCTCAAAGACGAAGTCGGGCGGCTCCTGGTCCGCCGGGCTCGGCAAATTCTGCACGGAAAAGTGCGCAAGCGTGATGAACGATTCCTTGTAGGGCTTCCATTTCACGAGCGTACCGATGGCCTGCAGCCGGTTGTGGTACGGATCGAAGTTGAGGATCACTTCGGTGTCGAAATGTTTGCCGGGTTCAATGCGCAGGTTGGCGACGATGGGGGAGAAGCGGCGCGGCTCGTCGGCAAACGCGAACGGCGTGAGCGCATCGAGCGTGGCGAACACGTTGCGTTCGCCCGAAACCAGCGCGCCTCCGAAAGTGGGATCGAAGAAATATTTCTGCGTGACGCTGAGGCTCGCGACTTCGTCCGCGCTCCCGTCGCCATCGCGGCGATACAGGCGTTGCGTGATCCCGTACTGCACTTCATTTGTATCGGTGAGGGTTTCGTCCTCGTCGAAGCGAATGTATTTGCCGAAATTGTCCACGCCGTTCACGTAGCTGTAAACGACGTCCGGCTCGATCACGTGCTTCCACTTCGTATCGCCTCGCGTCCAGACTTTATCGAGCGTGAAGGGGCGCAGGTCGAGCGAGAATTCCTCGGTGGTGCGCCAAAATCCTTTGCCCACATAGTCGCCGGTAGGCCCGAGCTGCCCGCCGAACAGCGTGGTGCGCAGAGTGAACGAAGGCGTGACGTCCAGCCACGGGCCGAAATGCAACGGAATCGTAACGGTGGGCGCGATTTCGCTGCGCTCGACAAAGCTCGGCGTGGAGAAGCCGGTGACGGTGTCGTTCCGATGGACGGCGTCTGAAAATCCCTCGAATGAAAAATAAATCGGCAGCTTGGTCCACGGCGCCTGATCGACGGAACTGGCTTCCACCTCCGGCGCCGCGCGCAGCGTCACCGACGTATCCGACGTACTCGCCGTGGTGGTCGCAGTGAAGTAGTTCTGATAGCTCAACGACGCGAAGTTCAAGCTGAAACCGCGAAAGTTTTTCGACAGGAACGCGTTGCGCGGAACTTCCGAGTTCACCGCCTGCGCGAATGTTTCGCTCCATGCGATGCGGTAGGTCAGCGAACTGAGCTGGTCAAGATCGGCGACGGCGCGCCAATCGTCCGGCAGAAGCGCGGTAAAGAGCGCATGCACTTCGTGACCGCCCTGGTTGATGTTCTCGTACGTCGTGGGGCCACCGGGAGTTGTCGGTGGAATTGCCTCGACGAGGCCGCGATCGATCATGCCGGAGTAGAGCACGTCGAGCTTCGCATTTTCCCACGGCCGCATGCGAAGGTCGCCCTTCTCTGCCCAGCCGCGCTTGCTGTAGTAATTCGCGCCGAGTGTCAGGTCCATCCAGTCCGTGGGCGCCCAATAAACGGCATCGCCCAAAATGAAGCCTTTGGTGGAGCTCTGACCGACGTCCGGAATCATGAAGCCCGAGGTGCGTTCCTTTTCCGCGGGGAACGTGGCGTACGGCAAATAGAGCACCGGTATGGAGAACAGGCGGAAGTTTCCGTTTTCGAGGTGCACGGATTTCTGCATGTAAACGGTGGCCTCGGGTGCGTAGAACTTCCACGTCGGCTTGGCCGGATCGCAGACCGTCATCCACGCTTTGTGGATTTTGTAGGTGTTCTGATCGATGCGCTCGGTTTCCTCGGCTTCGAAATAAATGGGATTGGGGCTGATCAGCAGCGTGGGCGACGCGCGACGCTGGATCGCAAATGAGGCGCGCACGTGATGAAACGTTCCCTTGCCGGTTTTGAGTTCGTAGACGGCATCGTCGGCTTCGACGTGCTGCGTCTCGTAGTCGAGCTGGACGTGGCCGCTGGCCTTGGCGACCTGGGTGTCTTCGTTGTACTCGACGTGATCGGCGCGAAGGCGGGTGTTGTCGTAGAGCAGGTCGACGTGGCCGTCGGCGTAGTAAATGCGCCCCACCTGGCGTTGCTGATCGGCTTCTAGGCTGGCGTTCTCGTCGCCGCCGCCCGCGCCGGGCAGGACGGGCTTCGCCTGGCTCGAAGGCGCCGGCTTCGCGACGGCCTGCGCACGTAACGCAGAAGGAGAAGTGGCGCTCAGAAATAGAAAGGCGAGGACGAACCAGAGCGCGGGTGTGCGAAGAAATCGAGGAAAATCCGCGATTGCCATTGCCTCAGTAAGATCCAAGGAGTACGCCAGAAAAAAACACTCCGAGCCTAACACGCGCATTCAGGGCTCGCAACGAACCGCGGGCTCGCAGCTGGGATGAACCGCGCGCCACTCTGAGTTTCCTGTTACGCAACATTTGTTTCACTTTCACGCGCGCGGCGTGCAAAGCGTGCGTGCTAACATTACCGCGTTCCGCCACTGGACATCCGCAGCGCAAAACGGACCAGTGATCCAAATCTGCTCGCATTGTGGTGCCCTCCTCATGGAGCGCACCGCGAATTGCTCGTTCTGCGAAGCCCCGCTCGTCGAACAAGACAGGGTTCTCGAAGCTGCCGGTACACGTGTATCCGTTCCGGCCGAACCTGAAAAGGCTCGAGCCGCTGCGGCTGCCGCTTCGTCCCAACTTTCGTCCCAGGCCGCGGACGCCAACCGCTATCCCACTGTTGCCCTTGAACCCGCGTGGCGCGAGGAAGTTACGCGCCGGCTGGACGCCTATCGCCTGAGGCACGGGCGGCCTGCGCGCAACGATTCGCAATCCGGACTTCCTTTTGCTCCGTCGCCTTCCCCGGCTGCCGAGTGGGACGAACCCGAGGACGACGCGGACGAGAATTCGGCGAGCGCCCACTACTTCGAGC
>JBEKJW010000281.1:0-5920 GCA_050011035.1 Candidatus Acidiferrales bacterium | reverse complement strand
TGAAGATCGATGATTACGAGGGCTGCGTTCGGATCGAGTTGCGTTAGGGGCATTGGCGGGTCCTTTTAATATAAGTTGCGATGCGTGGTGCATCGTTCTGCTCGAAATTCCTGAACAAGCTAGTTGGTCTGCTGTGTAGTCGTCCGAGCACAGTCTGCGCGGCAGGCTATGCTACGTCTTTGTGCGCGAAGCGGGCGCTCATCAGGACGCTGAGCAGCGCTACGCCGGCGAAAAAGACGATCAGCGTGAAGTCGGCGCCTGACGTGATTTTGCCGATGCGGAAGAGTTCGAAACCGACGACGAAGTTTGCGAGCGACCAGACCACGTTGGTCGTTGGAGATGAGAGGCCCTGGCCGGGCGGCTTGGCGAACGGAGTGGGGAAGCGGTCGCCGCAAACGCCTTTGACGAAGTGCGGGACGACGTTGGTGAGAAAAATTCCCGCGAAGAAACACGCGACGTAGTTGTACCAGTTCACTGCAGGCTCTCCTTTTTTTAACTCAAAACCGCTGACATTTCAGACCACGAGTTCGCGTTCCTCGGCGACGAGCTGTTCGTCGTCCACTGGCAAAAATCCCTTTTCACGATAGACCGGCTGCATCTGGGCGCGCAGCCTCGGCAGCTCGAACGTAAACCACAGCGATCCGACAACGCAGCACGCGCCGGTGAGCATCACGGTGTAGGCCGCGCCGATGTGGTGCGCGATGGTTCCGGCGAGCAGGCTGCCGAGCGGCGCCGCGCCGAAGAAGGCCATCGTGTAATAGCTCATCACGCGCGCGCGTTTGTCTTCGCTGACGAGCGACTGAACAATCGTGTTGCTGACCGACGCGCCTTGAATAAGTCCGAACCCGGCGAAGACAAGCAGCGGCAGCGAGAACCACAGCGAGCGCGAAAGTCCGAAGCCGATGAGTGCGCAGCCGAGCGTGGCTGCGGCGATTTGCAACATGCGTTCCAGGCCGAGCACCGTTTTGCGCGCGGCGAGCGAGAGCGCGGAGATCAACGCACCGGTGCCGGACGCGGCGCTGAGCATGCCGAGCGTGCGTGCGTTGCCGTGCAGAAGCTCGGCAGCGAAAACGGGTAAGAGCACCATGTACGGGTAGCCCATAAGCGCCGTCAACGAGAAGAGGAGCAGGACGGTGCGAATCGCGCGAAAGTTGCGCACGTAGTCCCAGCCCTCACGCACTTCGCGAAGCATGCCGGCGGCTTTACGGCGCGCGGGCGCGGCGTGAATGTGCATCAAGAGCAGGGAAGCGATGACGGCGAAGTAACTGAGGCCGTCGAGCAGAAAGCACCAGCCTTCGCCGACAGCGGCGATGAGAAAGCCGGCGACGGCAGGACCGATGAGGCGCGCGCCGTTGGCCATCGACGAATTGATCGCGATGGCGTTGCTCAGGTCGTTCGGGTCTTCGACCATTTGCACGAGGAAGGATTGGCGGCCGGGCATGTCGAACGCGTTGATGAGGCCCTGAAACGCGGCGAGCGCGATGATCTCCCACAGATTGATGACGTGCGCGAGAGTGAGCGCGGCCATCGCGAGCGATTGAATCGCGGCGAGAACTTGCGTCCAGACGAGAAGCTTGCGTCGCTCGAGGCGCTCGACCCACACGCCCGCGAACGGGCCCAACACGAACGCGAGGATCTGGCCGGAGAAGCTGACGATGCCGAGCAGCAGTGCGGAGTGCGTGAGGCGGTAGACGAGCCAGCCGGTGGCGAGCCGCGTCATCCACGTGCCGATCAGCGAAATGCCCTGCCCGACGAAGTAGAGCTGGAAGTTGCGATGACGAAGCGCGCGCCAGGCATGCGAAAACTTCGCGATTCCCGTGGGCGCAGTTTCAGGCGACGCGTCGTGTGTGCTGGCCGGGATCGTGGCGGGTTGGCTCATCGGGAACTCATCGGGGGCTCATTGGTCGGCGAGGCGGCGGATGATTTCACCGGCCTTGAAAAGCGTTTCGCGATCCTTTTCGTCGAGCCGCGTGATGGCTTCCGCAATCCAGGTGCGCTTCGCGTCGCGATGGCTCAGGCGCAGTGCGCGACCCTTTGCGGTGATTTGAATGTTGAACTGGCGGCCGTCGGTCGGGTGCGGCCTGCGTTCGACGAGGGCTTGTTCTTCGAGCGTCGCGATGGTCGCGCCCATCGATTGCGGCCTCATGCTTTCCGCGCGCGCGAGGTCGGCGGTGGTGGCGGGGCCGTCGAGGTCGAGACGCTTGAGCACGCCGGCTTCGGTGAGCGACAGGCCGTCCGACGCTGCGGCGGCGCGCATGCGGCGGATGAGCAGGCCGATGGATTGGGCCAGGTCGATGACGTGGGAGTCGATGGTTTGGCGCGGCATGGAGACAGCGTACAGAAAAACAGCCAGACTTGCAAGCTAAACTTCCAAGATAGACTGCTAAACGCAGCTCTGCATTCTCTCCTTGACAGCTTAGGGGAGAGAGGCATACATTCCTAACCAGTTTAGGAGGAGCCGTGGGAGATCAGGCGCAACTGCTACCGGGCACGCTGGATTTGCTGATTTTACGGGCTGTTTCTCTCGGGCCGCTGCATGGCTACGGGATTCTGCTGCGCATTGCGCAGATCTCCGGCAACGCGTTGATGGTGGAGCAAGGCGCACTGTATCCGGGCCTGTTCAGACTCGTACGACAGGGATTGCTGAAAGCGAACTGGGGCACGTCCGAAAACAACCGCAAAGCGAAGTTCTACGAATTGACCGTGGCGGGCCGCAAGCGGCTACGCGAAGAAACGGACAACTGGAACCGCCTGGCGACGGCGATTGGCGCGGCGCTCGCGTCGCAACCGGAGGAAGCATGACTTTCTTCGAAACGCTTCGATTCAAACTGGGTTCGCTTTTCCGGCGGGAGCGGATGGACGCCGAGATGGACGACGAACTGCGGTCGCATATCGAGCACCGCGCGGACGATCTCGAACGCAACGGCATGGTGCGGCGCGAAGCGGAGCGGCGGGCGCGGCTGGAGTTCGGCGGCGTGTCGAAATTTGCGGAGCAGAGCAAAGAGGCGGCGGGCGGGACGTTTTTTGAATCCGTGATCGGCGACCTGCGTTACGCGGCGCGGCTCCTGAAGAAATCGCCGGGCTTCACCATCGTGGCGGTGCTGACGCTGGCTCTCGGGATCGGCGCGAACGCCGTTGTCTTCAGCGTAATGAACGCGATCATCCTACGGCCATTGAATGTGCCTGATCCGCAGAGCCTCTACTCGCTCGAGTGGGGAAGCGGTCACGGAGGGATGGAATCCTATCTGGATTATCTCGACATCCGCGACCGCAACACGAGCTTTGACGGGCTGGCGGGCTACAACATCGACGCCGTAGGCCTCGACACCGGCGACAACCCGACGCGGTGCTGGGCTTTGAGCGTCACTGGAAATTACTTCGATGTGCTGCGGCTCCAGCCGTATCTCGGACGATTCTTTCACGCGTCCGACGAACGCGGCCCGAACAGTGCGCCCTACGTTGTACTGGCATATTCCTACTGGCACACGCATTTCGCGGACGATCCGTCGGTGATCGGGCGCGTCGTCCAGGTGAACAAGCACCCGTTCACGATCATCGGAGTGGCGCCGCAGGGATTCAACGGAACACTGATGATGTTTAACCCCGACTTCTTCGCGCCGTTCGTGGACGAGGAGCAGCTCGGTGACCCGGGTGTGCTAGCGAATCGCGGCATACGCGGAATGTTCCAGCTTCTCGGACATTTGAAACCGGGCGTCACGCCGCAGCAGGCCACCGTGGATGTGAACGCGATCGGCGAATACCTGGTGAAGAGTTACCCAAAGATCGAAGAAGCTCCAAGCTTTGAGCTCGCGCGGCCGAGCCTGTATGGAGATTTTCTGGGGCAGCCCGCGCGCGCGTTTATTGCGGGACTGTCGCTGCTCGCGGGATTGATTCTGCTGGCGGCATGCGCGAATTTGGGAAGTTTGTTTGCGGCGCGTGCCTCGGAGCGGGCGCGAGAGCTGGCTTTGCGCATGGCGCTCGGGTCGAGTCACGCGCGAATCGTGCGGCAAATTTTCACGGAAGCGCTGCTGATCTCCGCGCTTGGCGGCGCAGTGGGCATCTGGGGGAGCGTGATGCTCCTGAGCGCGATGACCGTGTGGAGGCCGATTCCGCGCTTTCCGCTCAGCATGCCTTTCACGCCGGACTCACGCGTGTACCTCGTGGCGCTGGTGCTGACGATCGTAAGCGGGTTCTTGTTTGGCGCGGTTCCGGTGAAGCAAGTGCTGCGCACCGATCCCTACGAGATTGTGAAGGCGGGGTCGCTGCGTTCGCCGGGACGTAAGTTCACGGTGCGCGACCTGCTGCTGGGCGTGCAGATTGCGCTGTGCGCGCTGCTGGTCACGTCGTCGATGGTGGCGCTGCGCGGGCTGATTCGATCGATGCACAGCAATTTCGGGTTTGAGACACGAAACGCGCTGGTGATGGACACGATTCTGGACATGGCGGGCTACTCCGGCGACGCCGTGCCGGTGATGCAGAAGAAAATGATCGAAGCGACGGAGAAGATTCCCGGCGTGACGGCGGCGGGTCTGATCGATTGGGTCCCGCTCGGGAATGGCAGCTGGCACGACGCCAACATCTTCCGCGACGACGCCACGGATCTGAGACCGACCAACGCCTTCGATGCGCCGGTGAACTACAGCATTTCGCCCGAGTATCTGGCCGCGGCACAGACCTCGCTGCTTGCAGGCCGGAATTTCAATTGGAACGACGATAAGAACTCGCCGCGCGTGGTGATCGTGAACGCTGAGCTGGCGCGGCGGATGTTTGGCGGAACCACGGAAGCGCTGGGGAAATTCTTCAAGCTGACGGACGGAACGCGACTGCAGGTGATCGGCGTCGTGCAGGACGGCAAGTACAAAAATCTGACGGAGACGCCGCAGACCGCGATGTTCTATCCGCTGTTGCAAGCGCCATCCAGCGAAACGGCGATGGTGGTGCGATCGAATCGCGACCCGCAGGAACTCACAACGGCGATGCGCGAGACGATTCGCGGCCTCGACCCCGGCTTGCCCGCGCCGATTCACACATGGAGTGAGACCTTGGGGTTGCCGCTGTTCCCGGCGCGCATTGCGACGCTTGCACTCGGCGTGCTTGGCGCGATGGGAGCCGTTCTTTCGATTACCGGAATTTTCGGATTGGCAGCTTATTCAGTGAGCAAGCGGAAGCGGGAACTTGGAATTCGCATGGCGCTGGGCGCACAGCGGAAGGAAGTGCTCGAGGCGGCGCTGGGGCGGGCGTTCAAGCTACTCGCGTTCGGATCGGCGGCGGGACTCATCCTCGGCTTGCTGGCCAGCCGGGTGCTGTCGGTGATTGTGTATCAGGCGACGCCGCGCGATCCACTGGTGCTGGCGGGCGTGGTGCTGGCGATGATGCTGCTCGGATTGGTGGCGACGTGGATTCCCGCGCAGCGGGCGATGCGCGTCGATCCAGTGATGTTGATGCGCGAAGACTGATTGCGGCCGCCGGTGATACGGCGCGCGGCGGAGTGGATGCGCCGATGAGACTCCTCGATACGATCCGGTTTCGCGTGGCGACGCTCTTCGAGCGCACGAAGTTGAGCGCGGAGATGGAAGCGGAGCAGCGGTCGCACATCGAGCACCGTGCCGACGATTTGGAGCGCAGCGGCGTTTCGCGCAAAGAAGCGGTACGACGGGCTAAGCTTGAGTTTGGCGGGGCGGCGAAGTTTGCCGAAGAGAGTAAGGAAGCCGCGGGCGGAACGTTCGTCGAGTCGATTTTCCAGGACGTGCGTTACGCCACACGGCTGCTACGAAAGTCGCCGGGCTTCACGCTCGTAGCAGTTCTCACACTCGCGCTAGGCATCGGCGCGAATGCGGTTGTGTTCGGCGCGCTGAACGCGCTGATCCTCCGGCCCATCAACCTCCCCAACGCCCAAAGTCTGCTTGCGATCGTTCGCTCG
>JBEKJW010000280.1:0-5933 GCA_050011035.1 Candidatus Acidiferrales bacterium | reverse complement strand
AACGGCAGCTACGACTTCGACAATTACGGCGTCAGTTGGACCGGCGACCCGATTGCCGATTTCGTTGGCGGCTTCTGGGATAACTATTACCAGTTTTCCAACGCCGTTTACGATATTCGTACTGGCGGCGTCGGCGTCTACGCGCAGGACACCTGGAAGGTACTTCCGCGGTTGACCGTGAATCTCGGGCTCCGCTACGAGTACTACATCCCCCAATACGACACACACAACGAGATCCTTGGTTATTTTCCGGGCACACAGTCCACCGTATTTCCCGACGCTCCTCCCGACATCCTTTATCCCCACGATCCCGGCACGCCGAACCGCGCTCTCGTCTATCCTGACAAGAACAACTTTGCGCCCCGCTTCGGCTTCGCCTGGGACATGTTGGGAAATTCCAAGCTGGTGATGCGCGGCGGCTTCGGCATCTTTTACGACATCGAGGACGGCGCCTTGAACCTGCAGTTCGGCGGCCAACCGCCGTTCGGCGCCGTCTCGAATATTTTCCCCACTTCGTTTGCGCCAGGTGTTGATCCGATCGGTGACCCATTCACAGCATCCGGCTACACGAACCCGTTTCCGTTCGCGTCGCGCGGTCTTGTCGGCACATTCCTCTCGCCGGCGATACCATACGCGTACACCACCGATCCGCACTTCCGTACGCCTTACTCGGAGAATTTCAACTTCGGCTTCCAATGGCAGATGACCAAGGACATGATGCTCGAGACCGTGTACGTCGGCAGCCTTGGTCGCAAGCTCATTTCCACCGCCGAAGAGAATTTCCCATCGCTTCCCAACGAGCAATATCAGTTGGCGACCTACCTACCTGCGTATGACGCTGGCTTGATTTCTTCTCCTATCAACCCGGAATGTGCGCGCCCGCTCGCTGCGTGCACCGGCGGCTTTCTGAACCCGAACGATCCGCAGGATCCGTCCGGCTTTCCAACGGGCATTCAGCAGCTCTACACGAACTTCAGCAACGGCCTATCGGACAGCGATCAGCTTCAGGTCACTCTGGATAAGCGCTTCTCGCATGGGCTGTCGTTCCGCGGCGCTTACACCTGGGCGAAGACTATTGACCTCACGTCCGGCTTTCGCTCCCGCTCTGCCGGCTATACCGATCCATACGATCCTCGTCTCGATCGCGCAGTGGCTGACTTTGACGTTCCACAGCGTTTCGTGTTCAGCGGAATTTGGGAGATTCCCTTCGGCAACCATGTCGAGAATCCCATCGGCCAGAAATTCGCGAAAGGCTGGCAAGTCAATGCCATCACCACCTTCCAAGGCGGCCAGCCAGTTAATCTTTACGCGAATACGAACGCCAGTCAGCAGGACAACTATTTGGATCGTCCGAATACGCTCGGCCCGATTCCACTAACGCATCAGCCGCGCAATCCCAACCAGACGTTCACGAGCCAATGTAACGGCACCGATTCCGGCACTGAGACAGGGAACTTTTGGTTTAATCCCACCAATCTCGTTTGTAACCCGTGCCCGTACGATGATCCGACATGTGCCGATCCAGGTGACCAGCCCGGCATTCCGCTGTTCACATACGGCGATGTGCCACGCAACGCGCTTCGTGGTCCTGGTATCAATAACTGGGATCTTTCGGTCGTCAAGAAGACGACATTTCACGAGAACAAGTCGATCGAGTTCCGCGCCGAATTCTTCAACGCCTTCAATCACGTGCAATTCTTACGTGTGGACAACTCCGGTTACACCAGCCCTACGTTCGGACAAGTGATCTCCGATCGCGGGCCGCGCCTGATTCAGTTCGGTCTGAAGTTGTATTTCTAGCTGACGAGCTCTCAGCTCAAAAGCAGAAAGGCCTGAGCCGCTGCAAGCAGCTCGGGCCCTTTGAATTTCGTTTCTGCGCGAGAATTACCTCGGCCTACCCATGGGCCGGTACGACGGCGTGGGGCGAGTCCTCATCCGCATTCGCGGCGCGAGCGGCGGGTGAACCGGATGCACCGCCACGCCGCAATCGCGGCACACTTCCTGCGGTTGATCTTGCACGCGGACCCATCTCCCGCGCGCCGAACATTCCGGATTCACGCACTGCACAGTCTCGCCCGGCAAATGTTGCATCCTCCCTCCCACTTGCGAAATTTCATTTGCGAAAACTGGTTTCGAAAAACGATGACGTCCGACAACGTGGTCCGGCCTGCACGCATCCGCCGGAATTTTTGGCTTACAGTGTGTGTACGAGTGGGATTGTGTGCGTGTACGACGCGGGTGTCAATAGTATTTGAACGTTGTGAGAAAAATTCTCGATGCAAATCTGTGGATTTCTTAGAACTTAGTTGGGTGCGCTGCCGTTACCGCTGGGCGCGCCGCCCAGCTGAGCGAGCAAGTCGTCCAGTTCCTTCTGTGCCGCGTCCACTTCTGCCTGCTTGCTCGCGATCGCATCCTTCTCGGTCTGGAGTTGCTCTGCGCCTTCGGGATCGGTCTTGTAATCGGGCTTGCCGTAGTACGTCTGCGAATCGAGATCCAGTTTGCGCGACTGCAAGTCCAGATCGCGCTTCAGGCTGTTCAATTTTTCTCGCGCTGCCGCTACTCGCTCGTCCTTCTCGCCTTTGCTCGCGTCGATCGCGGCCTCTTCCTTCTTCTCTTTGTTCTTATCGTCCGTCGCGGCAGGCGTGCCGTTCGCGTTTGCATCGCTGCCGGAATTGTTCGACGCGCTACTCTGGTCGGGAATTGGCTGGCCGACGACGCTGATCTCATCTCCGGCTTTGGGAATGGTGTCGTTATCCCAGATGTGCGCTTTTTTCGCCTTTCCGGCCGCGTCCGCTTTCGCCGCCGTCGCAGCTTCGGCCGGCGACTGAGTCGGCGCTGCGGGAGGCACATCCTGCTGCGCTTGCGTCGCCACGGCGGAAACCGGCAACAGCAGCAAAAGTCCCAGACTCCAGCGCAGCGTCTTCATGGCAGCTCTCCTCACGCGTTTTGCGACCCTTTAATACTATCCGCGCCTTCGGGCCGACGGCAAAGCCAGATTCGTCGCGCTCCCAAAAAGGCACCTGTCCGGCGTGTCAGGCGAACGATTCCCGCTGGCGCTTGCGCCTTCTCGCGAGTCGAGACATACTCCGCCCCATAAATTCGGAGGCCCGATGAAACTGCTGCTCGCCACGCTCGTGGTTGCGTTCTTCGTTTCGCTTTCGAGCCCTGCAGTTGCGGCTGCGGACACCTCTGGGCTCGTCCTGCAATCGCAGAATGACACACCATCCGCCCCCTCGCAGTCCGCGGCTACTCAGACCGAAGCGCCCAACGAGCGCCGCGTCACCGAATACACGCTCCCTCCCGATCTTCACAAAAAAGCGCACTTCCTCAGCCGCCTCGGTTTCTGGGGGCAGCTCGTCGGATTCGTCTATTCCGTTGTTGTGCTTCTTTTGATTTTGCGTTGGAACTGGGCCGCCCGCTTCCGCGACTGGGCCGAAAGCATCACCAAGAACCGTTTCGCTCAGGCTTGCATCTTCGCGCCGCCTATTCTTCTCGCCATCGCCGTTCTTTCAATCCCGTTCGATATCGCGCAGGAATGGGTCAGCCGCAAATTCGGCCTGAGCGTTCAAAGCTGGCCCTCCTGGTTGTGGGACTGGACCAAGGGCCAACTCCTTTCCTTCATCCTCGGCGCGATCTTGATATGGATCCTCTACGCAGTAATTCGACGAAGCCCGCGTCGCTGGTGGTTCTACTTCTGGCTCGTTTCGCTCCCCATCACGGTTCTCCTAGTATTTTTGCAGCCCGTCGTCGTGGACCCGCTTTTCCACAAATTTGAGCCGCTCCAGTCGAAAGACCCGGTGCTCACCGCGAGTCTCGAGCGAATGGTTCAGCACGCCGGACAGGAGATCCCGCCCGAGCGAATGTTCTGGATGGATGCCGCCGAAAAAACGACCGAACTCAACGCCTACGTCACTGGCCTCGGCGCCTCGAAGCGCATCGTCGTCTGGAACACCACAATCGCCAAGATGAACGCGCCTCAGATCGTCTTCGTTGCCGGCCACGAGATGGGCCACTACGTGCTCAACCATGTCTGGAAGGGACTGGCCTTCGCCGCGGTGTTTCTCTTCGTGATCTTTTGGCTCGGCGCGCAAACCATCGGCGGCGTCCTCGCGCGATCCGGCGCGAAATGGGGAATCCGCGGCCTCGACGATTGGGCGTCGTTCCCTGCGTTGATGTTTTTGCTCACGATCTTTTCATTCGTCGCGAGCCCAATTTTCAACGCCTACTCTCGCCACGTTGAACATCAAGCCGATCAGTACGGTCTCGAAGTCACCCACGGCCTTACACCCGATTCGAGCCAGATCGCCGCCCAAGCCTTCCAGGTTCTCGGCGAAGTCGACCTTTCCGATCCTGATCCGATCCCTCTCGATGTTTTGCTCTTTTACTCGCACCCGGCGATCAGCGATCGCGTCCGCTTCGCGCTCAGCTACGATCCGTGGGCACACGGCGGCACCGGCGAATTTGTAAAGTGAGCTAACTCGAGGAAGGTTTGAACAGGCGCCCGTTAGAGCGCTGTAACACGGACTGTCAGTCCGTGATGCGCACCGTTACGCCCGCTTGTGTATCTCCATCCGTATTCCATGCTTCGGCCGCAGCGTAACCAGCGGCTCCGGCACCACCGGATGCCCCGGCACCAGCTTGAAACTGAACTTCTGCGCCACCGTCGCCGTAGCCAGCGCCGTCTCCATCAACGCAAAATTCTGCCCAATGCACCGCCGTGGTCCATCGCCAAACGGAAAATACACGCCACGCGGCAGCCGGTCCTCCAACCCATCCAGCCACCGCTCCGGCCTGAACGCCTGCGGATCGTCGAAGTAGCGCTTGTCGCGATGCATCACCCACTGCGACATCAGCACCGTCGTATTCTCCCGGAACTCGTAACCTGCAATCCCAAACGGCGCAATCGACGTCCGCGCCAAAATGTACGCCGCAGGATAAAGTCGTAACACCTCATTCACCACGGCCAGCAAGTACGGCAGCCGCACTAGGTCATTCACGTCCGGCGCGCGACCGCCGAGCACGTCGCGCAACTCCGCAAACAGTCGGTCCGCTGCCGGAGGATTCTCGCTCAGCAGGTACCAAGTCCACGCGAGCGTGATTGCTGTCGTTTCGTGCCCCGCCAAAAACAGCGTCATCGCTTCGTCGCGTAGCTGCTTCGGCGTCATCTGCGAGCCGTCTTCATCCATCGCGTTCATCAGCATCGCCAGCAAGTCGTTGTGCTTCGATGGGTCCACCTCGGCCTTTCGCTCGTCGATGATCCCGTAAATCATCGAGTCCAAAAATTGCGTCTCTCGCACCGCGCGCTTGTTGTTAGGCGTCGGCCACGTCGCCGGAACCGAAATCGGCGACCGCGCTTTTCGGATCGAATAACGCATCAGAAATCCCAGCGCGTCTCCTACTTTCTCCGATTCTCCCGGCAGCCGCGTGCCAAAAAGCGTCCTCACCGCTATATCCAGCGTCAGCGACATCATTTCCTGCGCGATGTCGCGTACTTCGCCGTCGCGCCACTTCGCCGCGCGTGCCTCCGCGCATTCCACCATCGTCCCGGCGTAGCTGTTGATCCGCGTCCGCTGGAACGCCGGTTGCGCCAGCCGCCGCTGCCGTCTCCAGAAGTCGCCTTCACTGATCAGCAGTCCCTGCCCGAGCAGCCGTCCCGTCACAGCCTTCGTGATCGTGCTTTTGTGAAATTTTGCCTGCTGAATGACGGTGATTTGTTCGATCAGGTCGGGATGGTTCAGTAAAATTCTGCTCTGATTCGCGACGCGCAGCCGCACGATATCGCCATACTCGCGCGCCAGCGATTCCAGCGTCCCCAGCGGGTCGCGCAAAAACGTTAACGCAATGCCAATAACCGGCAGGCCCGCGGGCCCGGGTGGCCAGCGAGTGATGTTCCCGTTTCCGATGACGGCTGCGTTTTCGCTCATCTGCTCGAT
>JBEKJW010000279.1:0-5943 GCA_050011035.1 Candidatus Acidiferrales bacterium | reverse complement strand
GGTGGCGGAACTGGTGCGGTCGGCGCGCGGGCTGGGTGTTTCGATGAGCGCCGTGCGCGCGCGGCTGCAGCACTGGTGCGAGCTACAACCTCCCGAGCATTTCCTCCTGATTGAACCTGACGAGGAACTGAGACGCATTGTGGCGCTGGAGATCGGCGCGGCGGTGGCGATGCGGGTCGACAGCTGCGCTTTAGAGGAAAAGGAAATCGCAACGCGGCTCGAGGCCGCGATTCCGGTGGTGATGTCGAGCAAAGCGAAGACTGCGCGGAAACTGCTTCCCGAAAACTCGGAGCTACTGGTGCTGCGTGCTAACTCGGTGCCGAAGTCGCTGGTGGGGTGGCTGCCCGCGCGGCGCGATGTGCTGATCTGCGTTGCGTCGCGATGGGATGAATTTCTGCGGATGGGACGGACGATGCTGGTGGCGGCGGGATTCGATCCTCAGACGCTGCTGGTGCGCGATGCGCGGAAGGCGAATTGGCAACGAGGAGTGAACGCGGCGCGAGCGGTGGTTTGCGACGTGGCGACGGCGAAGCAGGTGCCGAAGGGGATGCTGACGGTGACGTTTCCGGTGGTGTCCGAGGAATCGCTCGCGGAGATGAAGAGGTATGAGGAGTTTGTGAGGAGCCCGGTGATCGGGTGAACTGCGAGAGAGTGGTCCGGCGTCGACTGGTGGTCGAAATGTCGGGTGGAGGTCGCCGGATGACAGCCGGGTCGGCTATCCCACTAGCGACTGTGACAGATAGGAAAGTGTCACAGTCACGCGAGCGGAGGAGCGAGCGAGAAAACTAAGGTGACGGGTGCATGGCGGAGGTGCCGATATGCACCGGCGAGTCACAGGAGCTTTGTTGATTTTGGCGTTGGCAATCGTGGTGCCGAGCGCAAACGCGCGGCAGCGCGATGATTGGAGCAACGTAGAGAGGTTGAAGGTTGGAACCGCCGTTCGGATCCTAATGAAGAGCGGCGGAGGAATTTACGGCAACTTCACGAGGGCAAGCGACACGAGCGTAGAAGTGGGTCTGCTCGACGGCAGCGGCGCGGGAAACGTGGTGCGGGACAATGTGAAGTCGATCACTCGCTTGTATATCTATCCGCCGCCGGGACCGAATGCACAAAAGTGGGTGCTTGTCGGCGCCGGAGTTGGCGCACTGACAGGCGCCGCGGTGGGCGGGGCACGCGACCTGAGCCGCGGGACGAACTACAACTGGGCGGCCGGAGCGGTTGGGGGAGCACTGCTGGGAATGATGGGGTCAGCCGTGGTGTTCGCGGGCACGGCATTTGTGCGAACGGTGCGCTTCAAATGCGAAAAGGTGGTGTACGCGGCGCGTTGACACCCCTCCGGGCGGCTGTCAAAATGAATACTTTGTGTTGTAAAGGCGGCGCGACACTGACTTCGTGTAAACGCATGCGGATCCTGGGGCTGGTGTGCGTGGCGCTGGTGGCGAGCGGCTGCTCGGTCAGCAAGAAGACGGGGGTCGCGCCAGCGGAAAAACCTGCGCCGGTCCAGACAGCGACAAAAGACCAGCTCATCGCGCAATACAACAAGCAAGCGAGCGCAATCACTTCGATCAATGCGGGTGTGTCGTTGAAGTTGACGGCGGGCTCGGCGTATTCAGGCGTGATCGAGCAGTATCACGAGGTGAACGCGTTCATCCTGGCGCAAAGGCCGGCGGAGATCCGCATGATCGGCCAGGCGCCGGTGGTCGGCAAGAATATTTTCGACATGGTGAGCGACGGGACGACGTTCAGCGTGTTTATCCCGTCGAAGAACAAATTCATCACCGGCCCGTCGAACTTCGAGCGGAAGGCTGACAAGCCCATCGAAAATTTGAGGCCGCAGCATCTGCTGGATGCGCTTTTGTGGACGCCGATTCCAGAGCACGCGCCGGTTTTGATCGAGGAAGCGGCGGAGGGCGCGAAGCGGTTCTACGTACTGACGGTGGTTCGCCCGGGGGGCCATGGCGGCGTGGTGATGGGCTGGGAGATTGCGAGCCGGATTTATTTCGACCGCACGGATATGCACGTTGCGCGGATCGAGACATTCGGCTCGGAAGGCGCGCTTGAATCGGACGCGACGTACAGCGGTTCGATTCCGGCGTCCGATACGACTTTTCCGGCGCAGATGGTGATTTCGCGGCCCGAGGAAGATTACAAGCTCGAGATCGACGTGAAGAAAGTGACGTTGAACGACACAGTGAGCGCGGATCACTTCGTGCTGAAACAGCCGGAGGGCACGGACCTTGTGCGCGTGAGCGACGCACCCCCAAATCCGCCGGCCAAGCTGGACCCGAATCAGGAGTTGCACCCCTAAGCAATGATTCAATACATGATTTTGCAAAACGTGCTGCACCGGCCGCTGCGCACGCTGATTACGGTGATCGCAGTGGCGGTGGAAGTGACACTGGTGATCATCGTGGTGGGGCTGACGAGCGGACTACTGCTTGAATCGGCGAAGCGGACTGAAGGTGTGGGCGCGGACATAATGCTCCAGGCTCCAAACGCGAGCATGTTTATGGCGTTCGGCGCCGCTCCGATGCCGATTGCAATCGGCGATAAGCTGTCGCAACTCGAGTTTGTGCAGGCCGTAGCGCCAGTGTTCACTCAATTCAATTCGGTAAACGGCTTGGACCTCGTGTTCGGAATTGAGCCGGAGAGTTTTAAGCAAGTGTCGGGAGGGTTTGTATTTCATAGCGGACATGACCTAAAAGAGGCCAACGACATCCTGGTGGACGATATTTACGCCCAAGCAAAACACGTGCATCTGGGCGACAAGATGTACCTACTTGGGCACGACTGGCACGTGGCCGGGATCGTCGAGCACGGAAAAGGTTCGCGTCTGTTTGTGATGAGAGACACGCTGCAAGATCTGGCGGGCGCGAAGGATAAGGCTACAGTTTTCTTCGTCAAGAGCGATCGTACCGATCACACGCCAGCGGTTGCGGATGAAATTCACAGCTTGCTGCCGAATTACACGATCCGGCAGCTTAAGGATTTCGTTTCGTTGATGACGTCGTCGAACTTGCCGGGCCTAGGCATTTTCATAAACGTGATGATCGGGCTGGCGGTGGCGATCGGGTTCCTGGTGATTTTCCTTTCGATGTATACGACGGTGATCGAGAGGACGAAAGAGATCGGCGTGCTGAAGTCGCTGGGCGCGTCGAAGGCGTACATCGTGGAGATTGTGCTGAGCGAGACGGGGCTTTTGTGCGTGATGGGCGCCGTAGCGGGAATTGCGCTGGCGTTTGCGACGCGGGCGATTCTGTTGAGCTTTTTTCCGGCGCTGACGATCTTGATGCCGGGGAAGTGGCTGGCGATCGCGTCGGCGATTGCGGTGGTAGGCGGGCTCTTAGGAGCGGCGTATCCGGCGTGGATCGCGAGCCGGAAGGATCCGGTGGATGCGCTGGCGTACGAGTAGCGGTTTCGTGAGCTAAAGCCCCGCCGTTCCGGGGCGAAGCTAGGCAGGAGCGGTAAAGGCGCATAGAATTTTTAGGTTTGACTGAAGGCGGCGAGAACAGGAGTAGTGGTTGGAGCCGATACTCAAGACCGAAAATCTTTGGAAGATTTATCGCCAGGGCAAGGTGGACGTGCCGGCACTGCGCGGCGTGAGCATTGAGGTGATGCCGGGTGAGTTCGTGTCGATTATGGGGCCGTCGGGCTGTGGGAAGTCGACGATGCTGCACGTCATCGGGGGCTTGGCGCGCGCGACGCGCGGAACCGTGCTGCTGGACGGCAACAATCTGACGGAGATGAGCGACAGCGCGCGGACGCTTTTGCGACGGCACAAAGTCGGATTCGTGTTTCAGCGGTTTAATCTGTTGCCAACGCTGGATGCGTATCACAACATCGCGCTGGCGCAGCACATTCACGGGAATGGATTCGACCCGCACCGGTTCGAAGTGGTGACGAGCCTACTCGGACTGAGCGGAAGATTGAAGCACAGGCCGTCGGAGCTTTCCGGCGGCGAGCAGCAGCGCGTGGCGATTGCGCGCGCGATCATCAGCGAGCCGAAAATTGTGCTGGCGGACGAGCCGACGGGCAACCTCGATACGAAGAGTTCGGATACGGTGCTTGGGCTGCTGCGTTCGCTGAACAAAGATTTAGGACAGACGATCGTCATGATCACCCACAACCCCGAGGCGGCGGAGTACGGCAATCGCGTGCTGCACATGCGCGACGGGGAAGTGGTGGATGGAATCACCGTCCACTGATATGAACGCGATATGGCGAGGATTCGTACGGACGATTTTCTGGTCGTACGAACGGGGAAGCTGGCCGTACGACGTAGCGGTTGTGATGATCGTGATTTTTGTGCTGGCGACGCCGGCGCGATGGTTTCACGATCAGCCGCAGACCAGGCCGGGCGCAGCCGACGCCGTGCAAGTGGTTACCGAAGACGCGAGCGCGAAGACCGCGACGTATCGCGTGGACGCGGCAGTGCTCGCCATCGATAAGCGCGCGAACCATCCGACCCCGGAACTCGAACGCGAGATGCACCGGATACTTGGAAGTTCAATCGGCGAGCTGAAGGACCAGCCGTTTGAAGTGGTGCGGATCGATCCGCAGGTGGCCCCGGACGGGTCGGTGACGGCATACGATGTTTCGGTGCGGCGGTAGATTTTGCTCTTTCTGAATGTCCTCCTCGCTGTAAATCCTGCAAAGCATTGGAGTTCGGCGCGTGTCGCTGGCGGTGACGCGAGGCGAAGATTCTTGGCTCAGTGATACCGGGGAATCGTTATACTTTTAGCTTGGGAAGCTCGCGGCGGATTGCCGCGATTTTGTGGGATTTTCTTGGCTTTCCCGGGAGATTCGTTTTGAATTGGAAACAGGCGTTTTTAACGCTCGGCCTCGCAGCACTCGCTCTCACGCTCACCGCCGGTACTCTTCCCACCTCGGGCCAGGCACGCGGACCGCTTTCGCTGGAGGCGGTGCTGCGAGAGCTTGACTCGGTGGCGAAGAATTTTCACAGCCTTTCGGCGGACATGGAGCGCACCAAGGTGACGGTGGTGGTGAACGACAAGTCCACCGAGACGGGATCGATCCTGGTGCACAACGACAAGATGTTGCTCGAGCTGAAAGCACCCGAAGTGAAGACGATTTTGCGGACGGGCGATTCGGTCTATATCTACACGCCGGGACTCAAGCGCCTGGAGGAGTACAACCTGGCGCAGAAACGCTCTCTGGTCGATCAATACCTACTGCTGGGATTCGGGACGTCAGGGCACGAGCTGCAGAAATCGTACCTGGTGACGCTGCTCGGCGAGCCGATGCTCGGAGACAAAAAGACGGCGGAGCTAGAGTTGACGCCGAAATCGCAGGAAGCGCGCGACCAGTTTTCGAAGATTCAGATTTGGGTGGACGAATCGTCTTGGTTGCCGGTGCAGCAGCAGTTCAATGAGACGGGATCGGGCGACTACATGGTGGTTCGTTACAGCAAGATGGTGCGGAATCCAAAGATTTCGGATTCGGAGTTCAAGCCGAAGTGGCCGAAGGACACGGAGAAGAGTAAGCCGCTAGGGTAGGTTGTGGTGCGCGGCGTGTTGCGCCTCGGTAGGTATCACTCTACAGATTTCAGGATGACGGGCCTTTGTGGGGAAAGGTCTGGGGATATAGAAAGCTAAATCGAAGGTGCACACGCGGAGGCGGGCCTGTGCCACTTGCGTTCTCGCCTAGTTTGATTTCAGACCTACATTGATGTTGACAGTATTCCGTTTCGTCGCCGGCAGACGACCGCCTGGGAGGCTGTCGGACGCGCTGGCGTGCGCTGAGTTAGGCGGATGCGGCGCGCTGTTTTCGTGGCGTGGCTGATTCAGATTCGTGCTTGAGTAGCGCTTCCTTGCGGCCTACGCCCCAGCGGTAGCCCGAGAGGCTGCCGTCGGAGCGAACGACCCGGTGGCAAGGGACTACGATCGAGACGGGATTGGTGGCGCAGGCGCGTGCGACAGCGCG
>JBEKJW010000278.1:0-6509 GCA_050011035.1 Candidatus Acidiferrales bacterium | reverse complement strand
GATGCGCCGTGCCAGCCGATCATCGCCGCACCGATCGCGCTGGTGATGTGGTCGTAGCCGGGCGCGATGTCCGTGACGAGTGGGCCGAGCGTGTAAAACGGCGCTTCGTGACACATCTCGTTTTCTTTTTTTACCTGCAACTCGATCTGGTCCATGGGGATGTGGCCCGGACCTTCGATCATGGTCTGCACGTCGTATTCCCACGCTTTCTTGGTGAGCTCGCCCAGGACCTTCAGCTCGGCGAACTGCGCTTCGTCGCTCGCGTCGGCCAGGCAGCCAGGGCGCAGTCCGTCGCCCAACGAAAAACTCACGTCGTGCTTCTGGAACACTTTGCAGATGCGATCGAAATTCTCGTACAGGAAATTTTCTTTTTTGTGGAACGCCATCCAGCTGGCCATCAGCGCGCCCCCGCGGCTGACAATGCCGGTGATGCGGTTGCGCGTCAGCGGCAAAAATTCACGCAGCACGCCGGCGTGGATGGTCATGTAGTCGACGCCCTGCTCGGCCTGCTCTTCGATCACTTCGAGCATGATTTCGAACGTCAGGTCTTCCGGCCGCCGCACGCGTTGGAGCGCTTCGTAAACCGGCACGGTGCCGATGGGCACGGGCGACGCGTTGATGATCGCCTTGCGGATCAGCGGGATATCGCCGCCGGTGGAAAGATCCATCACGGTGTCGGAGCCGTAATGCACGGCGCGGTGTAGCTTTTCAAGCTCTTCGTCGATATTCGAAGTGGTCGCGGAGTTGCCGATGTTCGCGTTGATCTTGCAAAAGAACGCCACGCCGATGCCCATCGGCTCGAGGTTGCGGTGATTGATGTTGGAGGGGATGATGGCGCGGCCACGGGCTACTTCGGCGCGCACAGTTTCAGGTTCGAGTTTTTCGCGGCGCGCGACGTACTCCATCTCCTCGGTGATTACGCCTTTGCGCGCGTAATGCATCTGCGAGAAATTTCGCGTGCCGCCGTTCATCGCGGCCGTCCGCTTTTCGATCCACGCATCGCGCATCGCCATAAAGCCTCCCCAACCGCTTGAAACGGAATGCACACTGCGAGTGCAATTTGCGTGTGCGGTGACGAACGATTATGTCACTCCGGTAGACGCGCGGCAACTTCGGGCGGGGTTCGCAAAAAAATGCGCCCTGACGGCTAGCAACTGTGATTGCCATCACACTCCGTTGTGAATGTCGCGGAAGTTAGTGCGGCCGCCAATTCGAACTGGTTATTGCGCCGGCGAACTATACGGATGCGGGGCTGGAGGCAACTTCAAGGAGCAATGCTTTTAGCTTCGCGGGATCGCTTGTGGGCGGGTGGCAAGTGGTCTCAACGCAGACGAGCGCCTGTGCTTTCGCCGGATCAAGATGCGGGAGCGTTTCGCGCAACGCGGGCGGAAGCGCTGTGCCGCTTGGGAGAATTTCCGGCGTAACGCGCAGCACGGCTTTTCCGAAGCGGTAGACTTCGATCGCGGAGGCTTCAAGTTTCGCGGCGGTTTGATCGTTGGCGGCGCCGAGCACAACCACTTGCAGCGGATGCCGAGCGTGCAGGATGGCCGCGAGCCCGTACGTGGCGGCGAAAAGTCCGTATTGCGGGACGCGATTCACAAAACACTCGAGCGTTTTCTCGGCCCATTCGCGGTAGAGACTTTCGCCGGTATATCCGTAGAGACGGTCGAGCACCATCGCCGCTACGGAGTTCGCGCCGGGCGTCGGCGAATCCTGCATCGGCTTGCGCCGCACTTCAAGCCCGCCCATCGGTGCCGCGTCGCGCGGGCGATCGAAAAACCCGCCGGCTTCCGGATCGCCATACCTTGCTACGGCAAGTTGCACGGCGCGCTCGGCGATTTTGAAATAACGAGGATCGAGCGTCGATTCGTAGGTATCAAGAAGCGCCGCAGCACCGAAAACTTGATCGTCGAGAGAACCCTCAAGGCGCGGACCTCCGACGCGATGCGCGAAACCTTTCTCGTTGTCCCACGCTTCGGCGAGGATGCGGTCGAGCGTCTTCAGAGCGAATGCGCGCAGTTCGGGACGCGCCAGCACGCGCGCCGCTTCAAGATAAGCCGAGACAAACATCGCGTTCCACGAGACGTAGACTGTTTCGTCGATCGCGGGCGTGGGATGGCGCAGCAAACGCGCGGCGAGCATTTTCTTCTTGGCACGAGCGATCAACTCGCGTGCTGCTGCGGTGTCGACGCTAAGCTGCTTGCCTAACTCTTCGAAGCTCGACGCGATCCACAAGACATTCTTCGCGGGATTGTGGTGCATCTCGCCGTGTGCTTCCACGTCGTAGTAAATGTGAATCGCGCGCGCTTCTTCGGGCGTGAGCGCTGCAACCACCTCGTCGCGGGTCCATGTGAAATAGTCGCCGTCATCGTCGAGAGTCTGGTCGGCGTCCTGGCTGCCATAGAAGCCGCCTTTGGCCTGATCGGACAGCGTCGAGTTCACCCAATCGACGATCCCGTTCGCCGTCTCGATGTAAAGCTCGCGGAGCGCGGGATCGCGCGTCACTAGAATTCCGTGAAGATAATTCCGGAGCAGCTCGGAATTGTCGTACGACATTTTTTCGAAATGCGGCACGACCCAGCGCTCGTCCACCGAGTAACGGTGAAAACCACCGGCGACTTGATCGTAAACGCCCCCCTTGGCCATCGCTTCGAGCGTGCGCTCGGCCACTTGGAGCAGCTTCGGCGTGTGCTGCGCCTGGAATGTTTCGAGCAGCAGGTCGATGGCGCTCGCATGAGGAAATTTCGGCTGTTGGCCGAAGCCACCGTTGCGTTCGTCGAACATCGAGACGGTCGACTCGATCACCGAATCGACGATGCCCACGTCGAACGTGCCATGCGCGCCGTGAAAAATCTCGGCCTTCGCCACGGCGTCTTCGAGCGCCTTCGCCGACGAATCCACATCCGCACGGCGCGACTTGTACGCGTCGGCGATGCCGATCAAGATGCGCTTGAATCCGGGGCGGCCCATCGCATCGTCTGGCGGAAAATACGTGCCGCCGAAGAATGGCTTTCCGTCGGGCGTGAGAAACGCTGTGAGCGGCCAGCCGCCTTGTCCCGAAATCGCGCTAATCGCCGATTGGTAGCGCGAGTCCACGTCGGGCCGCTCGTCACGATCCACTTTTACGGGAATGTAGAACTGGTTGATCAGGTCTGCAATCGCGGGATTTTCGTAGCTCTCGCGGTCGATCACGTGGCACCAGTGACACCACACCGCTCCTATATCGAGCAGGATCGGCTTGTCCGCTGCACGCGCCGCCGCGAACGCTTCTTCGCCCCACTCGTGCCAGTCGATGGGCTGGTGCGACGCCGAGCGCAGGTACGGGCTCGCAGAATTCTTCAGCCGGTTTTCTTTTTGCGAGGCGTCGGTCACCGGTCTCCTATTCGACTTTCCTACCGTAGCACGCGAAGGCTAAACGGCGTCGCGTTTTTGGCCTTACCGCTTGCCGTTAAACGGCGTCCAGTATACAGTGAAATTGTGATCAAGTCCTTTAGATCACGGGACACCGAGCGGCTGCATCTTCGCGAGTCGGTGTCACGCTTTAAGAACATTGAACGCGTTGCCCTGCGCAAGCTCCGACAGATCGACGCCTCCACGGAGCTTCGCGAACTAGTATCGCCGCCAAGCAATCGACTTGAAGCATTGCACGGCAATCGAAAAGGTCAACACAGCATTCGAATCAACGATCAATGGCGTATTTGTTTCGCGTGGCGCGAGGGCGATGCGTACGAAGTTGAAATTACGGATTATCACTAGAGGTTAGCCATGGCCAAGAAACTGAAGCCCGTCCATCCTGGCGAAATTCTCAGCGAAGACTTCATGAAGCCCTACGGCTTGAGCATGAATCGTCTCGCGCTCGATCTTCGAGTTCCCGTCACGCGCATTGCGGACATTGTCGCGGAGCGCCGGGGGATTTCGCCCAATACGGCACTGCGCCTCGCCCGGTATTTCAAAACTACGGCGCAATTCTGGCTGAATCTGCAGACCAAGCATGATCTGGAAGTAGCGGAGGACGAAGCGCTGGCGCGAATCGAGCGCGAAGTTCATCCAATTGAAACCACGGTGGGATAGTCGAAGCTACTGAATCGGGTTGCGATAGCCGGCGTCGCGCGGGTCTATGGGTTTGCGGCCGGCGAAGCCTTCATCCTGGCGATGATAGAAACGGATGCGGTCCTCGCCCAGCTTCCAGCACAAGTAGACGTCTTCATCGTCGATGCGCGCTGGAAAATCGAGCAAGCCCACGTCGAGGTCTTTCACCACACAGCCCGTCTCCTGAATCTGGTCGAGAGCGCTTTGAATCGATTCCATCAGGCGGTTGCGTTCGACCCGCGCTTTCGAAGCCTTGTCGTAGGAAACCGCGAGTCCGCCCGAGCGGCGAATCCTGTCCGCGAGGCCGTTCAATTCCTCGTCCACGTCGTTGATCTTGCGCCGCGATTCCATGGCCTCGATCAGAATCGGCTCGAGCTTCACACGAAGCCGCTCGGCTTCGGTGAGCGAGAAATATTTCTGTTGTTCTTCATCCGCCATGGAAGGCTCCGTGTGATGGGTCTAACCGCCGATGTAAACCATGGTGCGCGATGGCGGAATGAAATCCGGCTCGTTGATGCGGTGACTCTTTTCTTTCTTGTCCACGATGGCCTGAATCGCGTCGCCGATCTCGCGATCGCCCGTGCCGTTGCGCAGAAGGGGCTTCAGGTCGTGGTCTTCCTTGCTGAAAAGGCAGGTGCGCAATTTTCCGTCGGCGGTGATTCGGATGCGCGAGCAGTGGCCGCAAAAGGGCTGCGACACCGGCGCGATCAATCCGATTTCTCCGCCGCCGTCGACGAAGCGATACTTTCGCGCCGTTTCGCTGCGCTCGTGCACGATCGGCATCAGTGGCCAACGTGCAGAGATTCGCTGATGCACTTCCGCCGCGGTCACCACTTGATCGCGCGTCCAACTGCGGTCCGCGTCGAGCGGCATGTACTCGATGAAACGCATCACGATTTCTTTTTCCCGCGCGAACTCGGCGAATGCCTCCACTTCGTCGTCGTTCACGCCACGCACCAGCACCGCATTCACTTTCACCGGCCGCAGCGGCGACTGCTGCGCGGCCTCGATTCCTGCGATCACCTGCGCGAACGATTGCGTTCGCGTGATGCGAGCGAATTTTTCCGGATCGAGCGAGTCGAGGCTGATGTTGATGCGGTTCAACCCCGCCGCGGCCAGCTCGTCGCAACGCGCTGCGAGCAGGTGGCCGTTCGTGGTCATCGAAAGGTCGGCGACGCCCAGCGCTTTCAGCCGCGCGACGAATTCCACCACGCCTGGCCGTACCAGGGGCTCGCCGCCTGTCACGCGAACTTTGCGAATTCCCATCCCAACCAGAATTTTTACGAGGCGCTCGTACTCAGTCCACTCGAGCAGCACGTCATCGGCGTGATTTTCGGGCTTGGCCGAGCGGCAATAGACGCAACGGAAATTGCAGCGGTCCGTGACCGACACGCGCAGGTCTGTAATCTGTCGGCCGAATTTGTCGGTCAGTGGCATCGGAAAATTAGATGCGAAGCCTGCGGAACATGCCTCAGCGCCGTTCAGCGGCCGCTGCGGATATGCGTCCCAGCGTAACCAGTGTAGCGCACACACGCTGTGACGCAGCGGAAAAGCTGGGAATCAATGGTAAAGTTACGCCCCGATGAAGGTCTTCGTACTAGGAGTTGGGGGGGCGGGCTCGCTACTAGCCCAACTGCTCGAGCGCCAAGGCCACACGGTTTGGTGCGGCGACCGCGACCCCGAACGTGCCCGGCTTTTCCTGGGCAAAAAATCCACCATCGAAGTTGGCGCGAAATTTGTGGTCGATCGTGCGCGCGGCGCGGGGCTGTAATCTGCTGGTCAACGCCTCGCCGGCGGTATTCAACGAGATTGTGCTGCGTTCCGCGCTGCGGCTCCGCGCGAATTATCTAGATTTAAATTCGCACCTCAACCGCAATCCGTTCAAGCCGGAACAATTTTCGTTCGACAAGCGATTCGTCGCGAAAAATCGCGTGGCGCTGATTTGCACCGGCGCGGCTCCGGGTCTCACCAATCTTCTGGCCAAGCGCGGGGCCGAGCTGCTCGACACCGTGGAGTCGATGCAGATCCGCCTCTACGAAAGCACCGAGAGCAAGGACCCCGTCTCCACATGGTCAGCCGACGTGGCGTATGACGAAGCAATTTCCAGCCCGCGCGTGTACCGCAACGGCCGCTTTCACTTGGCGAAACGCTTCTCCGAGCGCGAGAAATTTCGTTTCCCGCCGCCGATCGGCGAAACGATGGTGTACCTGGCGGCACAAGACGAAGTTTGTATGCTTCCCTACTCCGTTCAGATGAAAGACATGGACGCGAAAATCGGCGGCAACGATTTTGACCGCCTCTATCGCTGGTGGCGGCAGGGCCACTTGAATCGTTCGCAAGGCATCGTGCGCAAGCGATTCCCGAAGACGCTGACGCCGCGCTGCGTGGCGAAAATGATCCGCTCAGGCGTGCTCGAGAAT
>JBEKJW010000277.1:0-6372 GCA_050011035.1 Candidatus Acidiferrales bacterium | reverse complement strand
CCGCCCACGAGCGTGCTATACACCGATATGGGCTGGCCGGTTCCTGAGCCCGCGAGCACCGGCCAGAGAATCGCGAGATCTTGCAAGCGTGGGATGACCTTCTCGATGCCCGCGATGACGACATGAATCTTGGGAAGCGTGACGCCGAGGTCCGCGTTGCCTTCATTTGTGGTGATTGCGGCGAGGCCCTGATCGGCGACCAGGAAGTTTGCGCCGGTGATACCCATCTCGGTGGTGAAGAATGCGCGGCGAAGCGTAGTGCGCGCGGCAGCGACGAGTTGTTCGGGATCGTCGGTGTCGATGCTTCCCAGTTTTTCCTTGAAGAGCTCGGCAATCTGGGCGCGGCTCAAGTGCATCGCCGGAGTGACGATGTGGTATGGCGGCTCCTTCCGAAGCTGCACGATGAATTCGCCCTCCTCAGCGACCATGGACTTCGATTTCGAAATCGTGCGGACGCTGTGCTTAGCGGCGAGATCGACGATGTACTGGCGCGCTTGTTCGCCCGTTTCCGCCCAGAAAACTTTCCCGCCACGGGCCTGCACGGCGGATTCGAAGCGCTCGAGGTATTGGTCGAGATGTTCGATCGCCTCGCGCTTGATGGCCTGGCACTTCTCGCGCGCAGCCTGCCAATTTTGAAAACGCGAGCGGCCGTGCGCGACAGCCTCGTCGTAGGAATCCATGTTTTTGCGAATGATCTGTCGGTGCGCCATGTCGGCGGACTTCTCCGCAGCTTTGCGTAAGAATTCCTGCGCTATCGTGGTCATCGCGCGGCACTCCGGGCGAGGATGCTCGCGAGGTGAACAATGCGCAGCGGCGAATTGCGGTGGCGCAGGATTCCATCGATCTGCATCAGGCAGCTCGGATCCGTGGACGTGATGTATTCGGCGCCGGACTTTGCCGCGTTACCGGCTTTTGTGTCGCCCATCGCTGACGAGATCATGCTGAATTTCGTCGAGAACGTTCCGCCGAATCCGCAGCACTCCTCGCTGAACGGCATTTCCACAAGCTCAAGGCCGCGAACGGCGGCGAGCAGCGCGCGCGGCTCCTGTTTCAAGTGCAGCTCGCGAAGCGCGTGACACGCATCGTGATAGGTGACCTTGTGCGGGAATTCGGCGCCTACGTCTGTAATCTTCGCGACCTTCAACAGAAATTCGGAGAATTCGAAGGTGCGTTTGCCGATCTGCTCGGCCTCGTTTTGTAACGGCGTGTTTTCCAGGAGCTGAGGGTAGAAGACGCGCACCATCGTGGTGCACGATCCCGATGGCGAGACGATCAGTTCGGCGTCGTGAAAGATGCGAAGGAAACGCTCGGCGAGAGGACGCGCGTCGTTCCAATAGCCGGAGTTGAAACCCGGCTGGCCGCAGCAGGTCTGGTCCTCGGGAAATGTGACGTCATAGCCCACGCGGCGCAGCACGGCAGCCATATCCAGCCCGACCTGGGGCATCAGCTGGTCCACAAAGCACGGGATGAAGAGCGAGACTTTGGGCATGGTTCGAGCCCCGGCGCGCGCAGGCACGAGTTGCGTGGCTATCGCGCAGCCGGAACGGCGTCTAGTTTAGGGCAGATTGCGCGCTGCTGACGCCGAGAAACACGCGAAGTCCAGAATGTGAGAACGAATGCGCCGCACACTTAAAGCACGGAAAACTATCGGAGAGAAGAAGTTGGCTGGGAGGCCTGGACTCGAACCAGGATAATCAGATCCAGAATCTGATGTACTGCCAATTGTACGACCTCCCAACTCGGTCGCGGCCAACCGCACAGCGCGGCAAGCGCTAACAAGCAAGACGAGTATTTTACCGATACTCGGCGTTTGGTTCAACTCGAAGGAAAGAGATTTTTTGCCCGTTTTTTGAATCGCGGCGCTTGCAGTGCGAGCCGCGGAAGCACTCACGGAACGACGTCGGATAATTTCAGCCGCTAATTGGCGCATAAAAAAACGGCGGCTGGTCCGCGCCCCAACGCGAACGGGCCGCCGTCTGAACTCTTTCACCCAACCAAACGATCGACCGAACTAGAGATGCTCGAACGCGTGAGCGATGGACTTCCCTGCCTCGTCCGTGGAATAGACGACGACGTGATCGCCTTCCTTCAACGAAACCGCTGAATAGTGAAAAACGTCCTTGCCCGCGTTCACGGTAGCGTGCGTGGAAACGCTGAACACTTTCACGGTGTTGTCGGCCATCTTGACGGAGATTGTCTTCGTCGTCTTTCCAATTCTGAAGATCGTGCCGTCGGTCTTGTCCACGGTCTTATCGCCAACGAAGACGATCGAACGCGCAACGGTGTCCGTGCCTTCGGGAACGTCGTGAACGATCACACGTCCGCCAGCCTTGCCGGCGAGGTCCGCGACGTGGGCCGTTCCCGAAAGTCCGTGCACTGCGGTTTTGTCCGTGTACTTGAGCGTCGTCACCGTACCGTCGGCGGTTTTTACAGCGACGGTTTTGGCGCCGGTGTCCACTTTATCGATTGTGCCAACCACTACATCCTGAGCGCGCGCGCCGACTGCGAAGGCGAGCGAAATCGCGATCAACAAAACAAGGTTCTGGCCGATGGCTCGAAGTGATGCGAGAACCATGACTCCTCCTTGACTGTCAGTTTGAAGATGTACTTCGGGGCAGCGGGATTATATACAAACCGCTGCCCCCTCAAAGCACTATTCGGCAGGACTAGCGATCGGCGCGAACGGCGGGCGTATCGACGAGGTGCTCCGCGAGAAACCATACCTGCAGTTCGTTCGTGCGGATGATTTGGCTGACGAGCAAATCGTTCGTGCCATCGTCGCCGGCATCCGAAGCCTGGCGAGCCATGGTGCGAACTTCGCGAAGTAGAAACTCGTGCGCTTCGAGCAATCGCGAAATCTGCACGGGCACTTCTTCGCGGCCGCGCGGCGGGCGCGGGATGATCGTAGTCTCGGCAACGTCAAAAGCCATCGCGATGCTCACGCCGCCGAGCAACTGAATGCGTTCGGCGATCGCGTCCACCAATCCATCCTGCTCCTCGAAGTGTTTATCGAAGAGAAGATGCAACTGGTAGAAGGTATGGCCGGAGACTTGCCAGTGATGCTTTTTGTAGAGATCGCGAAGCGTCATCGTGTCGGCGAGAACCTGGTTCAGATTTTCGGCGCTTTGCGCGCAGACTTTTTCGTCGAGAGCGATGGGGAGCTTTGCAATTTTTCCGTAGGGCTGAATTTCGTGCGCGCGCTGGTGGAGTATGGGCTTTGCCTTTTCGGCGCCGGCGGCGAGCTGTGTGTAGCTGGCGCTGCGCTTATCGGTGCGTGTAGCCATGATTTCTTCTCCTAGAAGGATTGCGTTTCAGGCGTTCGATGGGAGTGTATACCAGACCCATCATAGTTCAATGGATGCGTTGAGGTCCGCGCTCGGCGCATGAAAATTGCGCGCGAGCGCGGGTAGGGTGGAGGGCGCAGCGATGTGGCTTAGCACCGAGCGGCGGCTTGCTGCTGCGGCTTTGCTTTAGCTTCGGCGATCACGCGTCCGACGGCCGGAGCGATCGCGCGGACCTCTTTCATCATCTGGTCGAACTGGTCGGGATAGAGCGACTGCGCACCATCGGACAGCGCACGCTCGGGATCCTGGTGGACTTCGACGAGCAACCCGTCCGCGCCCGCGGCGACAGCGGCGCGCGCCATCGCAGCGACTTTGTCGCGGCGGCCGGTGCCGTGCGACGGATCGGCCACGACGGGCAGGTGCGAAAGCGACTTGATCACCGGAATCGCGGCGATGTCCATCGTATTGCGCATGTAGGTATCGAATGTGCGGATGCCGCGTTCGCACAGGATCACGTTGTAATTGCCGCCGGACATGATGTACTCGGCGCTGAGCAGCAGCTCCTCGATCGTGGCGGACATTCCGCGCTTAAGGAGGATCGGCTTCTGAATTTCGCCGAGCGCGCGCAACAGGTAGTAGTTCTGCATGTTGCGCGCGCCGACTTGTAGCAGGTCGACGTACGGCAGCATCAGCTCGATCTGCGTCGGATCCATCACTTCACTCACGACCAGGAGGTCGTTGCGATCAGCGGCCTGGCGCATCAGTTTAAGGCCCTGCTCGCCCATGCCCTGGAATGAGTACGGTGACGAGCGTGGCTTGAACGCTCCTCCTCGCAACAACTTTCCTCCCGCGGCGGCGACGCGCTCGGCGATCTCGTTGATCTGCGCTTCGGATTCAACGGCGCAAGGGCCGCCCGCCGCAACGACTTCGGTGCCGCCCACATTCACACTTTTGCCGAGCGGAATGATCGACCCCTCGGGCCGCATCCGGCGCGACGCGAGCTTGAACGGATGCTGAATGCGAATCACCTCCTCGACGCCCGGCGCCGAACGCAACGCATCGAGTTCGTTCCAGTGTTGTTGCGTATTGCCGACGACTCCGATCACGGTCCTCTCCTCCCCCCGACTGACGTGCGCCTGGCAGCCGAGTTCCTTGATGCGATCCATCACGTGGTTGATTTGGTCTTCTGTGGCCTGACTGCTCATGTTCAAAATCATCGCGATCTCTCCGTGGAAGAAACTGAATTGTCGTGCGCGGTCTCAGCCGCTTTGTACGAACCTAAAATTCGAAATTGCGCGGACAGCTTTTCCAGGTCGGCGATGGCGGCCGAAACTTCCGGATCGCTCATCGACGCCTGCAGGTCGAGGTGAAAGCGGTATTGCCACGGTTTGCCTCGAATGGGGCGGCTCTCGATCTTCATCATGTTGATGTTGCGGCGAGCGAAAGGCGCGAGCGAGTGGTAAAGCGCGCCGGGCCGGTGCTGCAGCTCGAAAACAAGTGAGAGTTTGTCGGCAACGGAGGCGTTGTCGCTGGGTAGTGATTTGGGAGCGAGAAGAAGGAAGCGCGTGTAGTTCTCGCGATCGTCTTCGAGGTGCTCCTGGAGGATCGTCGCACCGTAGATTTCAGCTGCGCGGCGGCTGGCGATGGCGGCGCGCTTCGGGTCGCCGAGCTTCATCATGTCGCGAACGCTGCCGGCGGTGTCTTCGGCGGCGACGCGCTTGAGCGACGGATGCGCGATGAAGAATTGCTCGCACTGCGCGAGCGCCACGGGATGCGACTCGACGACCGCGAGATCGTTTATGCGCGCGCCGGGAAGCGCGATCAGGTTGTGAACGATCGGGATAATCACTTCGCCGATGATGTGGAGATCGCTTTCGACCAGGAGATCGAAGGAGCGATGGACCGAGCCGGCTAGGCTGTTCTCGATGGGCGCGAGAATGTAGTCCGCAAGTCTGTCGTCAATGGCGCTGAATGCCGCTTCGAATGTCGGTCGCGGTACGAGGGTCGCATGAGGTCCCGCGAGCTTCAGCGCGGCTTCTTCGCTGAACGCGCCGCGTTCTCCCTGAAATGCGAAGCGCGCGTGAGGGGCGAGCTTCATGCTCGAGCCGCCTTGCGAGTGCGCGTGCCACTGCTGCGCTGAGCCAGGCCCGCTTTAGCCACGGGCATTTCCACGACGCCGAGGCCGTGGTCAGCCTGTGTGCGAATCGACTCACTCAGAATCGTGCGGTAAATCGTCTCAATGGCGCGGTCGTCAAGCGGCCCGGGATTCAGTTTCTTCAGTCGCGCGAGGATTTCCTGTTCTCGCTGAGGCACCCGGAGCGCGAGGCCCTGCGTGCCCTTCAGCCGGCCTACTTCCAGCGCAAAGCCGGCCCGGACGTTGAGCAAGTGCAGCAACGTGGTATCGATGGCATCGATTTTCGCGCGCCAATCGCCGATCTTCATCTGCTTCATCGCTTTGCGCCTCCTGCGTGCCCCAAAAACAAAAATGGCCGCGTCCTCGTTGAGGGTCGCGGCCGGCGGTTCGAGAATCTTGCGCTTTTTTAGTGCTAGCTATGTGCTAATGAGCGCGTCTCGCCGGCCCGCTCCCCGTAATAAGGGAAGCGGTACGTAAAGGCGAAACGGTAGTAAAACAAGCTCAACACTCCCCGACTATACGAAAGGCGCTTCCTCGCGTCAAGTAAATGCTCGGCCAAAGACGCATAACTATTTGTTATGTTTCTATCAAGAATTACAAATTGGACTTATATTCGTCCGCGGCGCCTACTGAAGGTGCGGAATTTCAGGGGCTCGGCAAGCGCAGAGTGGCCTATATCGATGAAACGAATCCTCAGAGCCGGCTCGGTGGTCGTAGTAGTAGCCCTTACGGGGTGCGGGCCACCCGCCTAGGATTCGCTCAGGCGACTGCCCCGCACCGAAAGAGACGGTGACGGGGCTTTTTTTGTTTTTAGTTACGGATTTGTGGAACAGGAGACAGCGGATTTCATGCAGAGCGACGCCATAAAGAAAGGCATTTCGCGGGCTCCGGCGCGGGCCATGCTGAAAGCCACCGGTCTTACCGACGCGGACCTCGCGAAGCCTCTCGTCGCCA
>JBEKJW010000276.1:0-5977 GCA_050011035.1 Candidatus Acidiferrales bacterium | reverse complement strand
GTACAATCACGACCGACCTCACCGCGGAGTCCAAAATCGCACTCCGCACGAGGCCTTCTTGGCTTTTGCAACTGACCTAAACTCGGAGGCCCTGACTGCCTAAATTAGCGGGGAGCCTTACAACTTCTTTGGTAGCCATCGTTGCCTCCTGGTGAGGTGATGGTGGTCAGGGGCGCGGGGATGTTAGTAGCATCCACGCGTCCCGCTTGCTCAAACCTTATTCCTAGTCTTCCTTTTTCTTCGTCCCTGCCCTTCGCGAAAATGTTCTCTCTTGTACCGCTTAACATTGACGATGTCTTTTGCGGTCCAACGCCAATGTTTCCCGCCGTTCATCCCGATTTCTTCTGAAGCGACAACTTTCCCTTCGGCGTGCCACCGCAGCAAGGTGACCCAGTGAATTTCCGCTTGCCGTGCCGCCTCTTTCGTCGAAAACGTCTTCATTTAGGCTATACTCCTATAACTTATGTTGTCAAGATCAAAAAGCAGTTGGCACGTACGCGACAATCGCTCGAGCCACGCCCGAGAAGCATATTAGAGACGCCATGAAACCCAGGGCGATTCTGCTCGCCATCCTAATCACTTGAAACTCCCGCTTGACACCTTCACATTCTGTGAAGTAGGGTTAATAGGTGCACATCGTCACGCTCAAACATTTGAGCGACGCCATGAAAGATTATCCAGATGCTGCAGATGAGATCAAGGCATGGGTTGCGATCGTCAAACAAGTTCGATGGCACCGGTTTTTGGAAGTCCGCAGCACGTTCAAGGATGCTGACAGCGCCGACGGGTATGTAATCTTCAACATCCGGCGTAATCGCTACAGGCTCGTCACAGTGATCCACTACGCGAAAACGATGAAGCACACGCACACTCTAGGGCACGTCTACATTCGATCTTTTTTAACACACAAGGAATATGACGATCCCGCGAATTGGGACAGGAGATTTGGCACAAAATGAGTACGGCCTTAGCAAACCCCGCACAGATGATCGCAAAGGGAGCTCCCCACGTAATTCACAATGAAAAGGAGTTAAATGCGTACACCAGTGCACTTTTTAAATTAACAGCGTTGGAGAATCCATCTCGCTCGCAAACAGAGGCGATCGAGCTCCTGACTTTGCTGATTGAACGCTACGAGGAGACCCACTATCCCATTCCCAATGCCGATGCGGTTTCGGTCGTACGGTTTCTCCTCAAGCAGCAGGGACTCGCCCAGCGCGACCTGATTCCGGAATTTGGGTCTGAAAGCGCTGTCTCCATGTTTTTGGCGAAGCAACGAAATCTCACGCTCACCCAAGTCCGTAAGCTCAGCGCGCGTTTCAAACTCTCCGCGGACGTTTTTGTACGAGGCTGATTGTTGGTTATCGCCGTGAGAGTTCCGGATCGAAAAATGCTCCGATGGTGCTGGGGCGTTATTTCGTGAGCGCGGATCCGTAGTCCCGGTTGTTGCCCGCAACTGTCGGTGTGCTTGACTTGAGTGAAACGCGGCACGTAGGATGCTCAATGAGCGGCGGTATTAGGTGACACTCCGAGCCGTTCTGCGGTATCGATCGTGCCGGTCCGCACAACCATTTCCGAGCGTATGCCGGCTGAGAGTTCTTCTCCGCTCTGGTATCGTGTCCCCTCCCTTCTGTTGTTGATCCTTGCGCTCAGCCTCTTTCCATTCTCGCTCGGAGCCCGAGTGTTCGAGCCCAGGGCTTTTGGCGAATGGATTCTGGTGCTCCTGACCGGGCTCGGTCTCGTCGCTCTTCTTCACTTGTCCTATTGGCAGCACGCGAGGCGCAAGCAGCAAACGGCCGATTCGGCCTTTCATGTATCGGACCTCGAATTTGCCTCCGTGTTCCAGCACGCGCTTGATGGAATCTTAATTCTCGATGACGGGGCGACGTGTCTTGATGCTAATCCGGCGGCGTGTCGACTTTTAGGAGTGCCGCTCGCGAAGTTATTGGACAAATCGACGAGCAAGTACTTCGCTGATCAGCCTGCTTTTGCGCGTAACTGGAGTTCGTTTCTCCGCGAACACTATCAGCGTGGGCGCGCGCAGCTGGTCCGCGCTGACGACGAGCCCATATACGTCGAATACACGGTCGCACGTTATCTCGACGGAAGGAACGTCGCGATTCTTTGCGATGCGACCGAACGCCGGCGCGCTGAAGTTTCTCTCCGGAACAGCGAGCAACGTTTTCAGCAGATGGCAAACCATATCCAGGAGGTCTTCTGGATGATGGATGCTGAATCGAAAGCCGTCCTCTATGCGAATAACGCCTACGAAACTATCACGGGGCTCCGGGTTTCGGCGCTGTACGATGGCCCGGCTTCCTGCGCGGAAATTATCGTTCCTGAGGATCGTCCAAGCATTCGAGCCAAATTCGAAGAAAGCGTTAAAACCGGTACGTTCAATGAAGAGTTCAGGATTAGGCGTAAGGATGGCGCCCTTCGCTGGGTTTGGGTGAAGGCCTTTCCGGTGCCCGATCAACTACAGGTTACGCGATGGCTCGTCGGTACAGCTCAAGACATCACGGTGCGCAAACTCGCGGAGCTGGAAGTCGCTAAACAGCTAAGTTTGGTCGAAGCTGCTCGTGCCGAAGCCGAGGCTCTTCGCAGGTCCACGCTCGCCATCACGCAAAACCTCTCCATGAATTCAGCTCTGGACACTCTGCTTGCCTGTCTCGCTGACTTGATTCCCTATGACTCGGCCACTGTCCTGCTTGCTGAAAGCGGACTTCAACTGTTCGCCGCAAGACAAGCCCCGCGACCATCTCAGGTGAATCCGCTGACTCTCGATGCTCGAAAGAGCGTGCTATTACAAAGAGTCCTTGTCGAACTGAAGAACGTACTCGTGGCGAATCTCCTCGACGAGCCTGACTCGATCAAGTGTGAGGCGTTTCGAGGAATGCGTTGTTGGATGGGCGTGCCGCTGCTTGATTCAGGGCAAACCCTGGGCTTGCTTTCCATCGGCTCGTCACAGCCTCACGCGTTCAGTCCCGAGCATCTGCGTATCGCAAAGTCGCTCGCCATTCCTGCTGCTGTCGCAATTCAGAATGCCCGGCTTTATGAGCGCGCCGCCATCTACGGGGAAGAGCTCGGACAGCGCTTGAAAGAACTGAAACAAATGCAGGATGCACTCGATCAGAGCCGTTCGGGACGAACCGGACCCAACTAACGCTGAAACCTCGATAGCACCCAAGGCGAACCGAAAGGGATCGAGCGCGGCGGTCGTCCGGAAAAACGACCGCTGCGAAATCGTCAACGCAAGTCACATTCTCCGACTCGGGACCTCGCAATTCATTTCCTTCTCGGGTTCTCCGTGCACTCAGTTTCTGGACAAGGAGACGTTCCTTCCCTCATGTGCCTAAGAGTTCGAGTATCTTGTTTGTGTAAGTAATCACCCTCATAAGCTGCCAACTCTCGGAAATCGCGCAGGTTACGAAGACGCACGTAGGTGCGGAAGATCGAGACCGAAGTCGAACTGGCAAGGCTTGCTCGCTCTTCGAAAACACGGGGTCTTACCATAAATTGCGACCGCGGGCTTCCCCGAGCCTGCGACACATCCCCTTCGCTTCGCACCGCGTCCGGAATTCCAGTCATCGTGACAAAAGCTCCTCGCTTAGTATCGCTTTGAGTAGGTTCCCAGTCCGGTAATGATAATAACAGTTGTGGACTACCTAAGTTAGAGATGAATTTAACCGCGTGTTTCTTGCGCGGCAATGTCTTCTATGCCTTCGAGGCACGATTGTGTGCCAAGAGAGCAGTCCCCGCTCTCAAGGCCCACGGACAACTGTGGGCTCAGAGATCGGAGACTGGCCATGATTGCAGGATCGAACTGCACTTGCCCGCTTTGTCGGCTGGAGATGAACTTGATGACCCGGCTCTCAACAAAATCGTGCACCTCTGCAGGCGATGAGAGTCTCGGTTTCTCTGCCTATCTCTCGTCGTTTCACTCCGTGTCGGAACTACTGGGTAACCTAAAGGTTTGCGGTCAGGATCCGGACGGCCATCGCGCCGCCGACCGGATTTTCGTAGAGCTGCTTCGAACGCCACACCGCCAATGTACGATCAGGGTCGACGAAATTTTCATTCTCGCATTCATTCCGACGATTCATTTGACTATGCGCCGTGTGCTGGAAAGATATCCGGCCCTCTCCAAGGACGACGTCGCGCACCAGATGTTGCTATTTTTGTTGCAGTTTCTCCGCTCGGATGAATTGAAGTGGAGGGAATCCTATTTCGCATTCGCCATCTCGCGCAAAATAAGGCGTTCGACCTTCGAATGGGCAAAGCGCGAGTGTCGAGTCCGAGCTGCCAACTCTCCCGAGGAATTTCCCGAAATACGAATTGAATCTTCGCTCGAAGCATTCGAGCGGTTGGCCATCCTCCGCCACTTCCTGAACTCCTGCGTATCAAGAGGATGGATCGATTCAGATGAGCTCAATCTACTTATTCAATTCAAACTGGACGGTCTGTCGGGCGACGACTTAGGCCTGTCGTCCAATGCCCTTCGCCAACGCATCAAGCGTTTGGTCGCCAAGCTGCGCCGTCTAGCTCGGGAGCATGCCGGACCATCGGTAGACATCGACACTGAACCGCGTATTTGACTGGCCGAAAGAGCTCGTTGTGCTCCTAGATATCTTCTAGTTTCTGCGACACGTTATTCTTTCTATTCGCTGAATAGCTAAGTAGGGGACTGCGCCCGGTGCGGCCGGGATGCTGTCGCCGGGACTAGATTGCTTCTCCGAGCTAGTGCTCTCAGTGATCCCCGCAGGGGGAAACACGACCCGAAGATATCGACTTCCGGCGGGGCCGTTTCGGCCGCACCGCGCATTCGCGCCAAGACGTTTGCGCGAATCGACGATCCTCAGTCCGTCGCCATGCCTCGTCATTAGAACTGCGGCGTTCGGTTCTGACACTTTGGCCGACGCTAAGATCCCTGCACAAAGTGATAGATCGAAGCGTCGGAGGAATCGAATTCGCGTGCTCCGCACACGTACCGTAGTACGAGGATTTCACGACTCCGGAATGCCTCCGGGTGTTCCCTGCTAAACGCGACCCGGTAACCGGATACGGTTCACGCTCGGTTCTACTCCTCACGACGCTCTGGCTGATTTGCGAATTCTGCGCGTTCCTTTTTGACTCCATTTCCTTGGGCACGGCTTCGGGATAATTCCTGCGCCCGGCGGCTTCGCGCCTTCTGCTTTCCCGGTTCCTCCCTGTGAATCTCTGGGTCCCTCCCAGAATGCAGCCGCTAGCCTTGGGAGCAGCATCCTCTCCGCCCTTGGGTGCCCCAAGGAAATGGGGCAAAAAAGGAGAAACAGAACATGTACCTCAATCACGTCCAACTCATCGGCTTCCTCGGAAAAGATCCGGAGAAGCGGCAAGTCCGCGGCAACGGCTCGAACTTTACCGTGCTCTCCGTCGCAACTCAGCAGTCTTGGAAAGATGCGAACGACGAATGGCAATCGAAAACCGAGTGGCATCGCGTCGTGGCCTTCAACCGCCTCGGCGAATCGCTCGCCAATTCACTGCACAAGGGCGACCACGTCCTCGTCGACGGCTTGCTCGTCAGTTCGAAATACGAACGTGAAAACGGTAAACCCAAGAAAGCCAAGGCCGACAAACTCACAATCTTTTGGAGCGTTCGGGCGAACTCGGTGCGGCGATTGAGTCGTGCGGAAGCCGACATTCCTATAGCGCCTGCCCGCGCGGCTGCGGCCGAACCGGGAGATGTGAGCTACTGATTCATTTCAAAAAAAAGGCCCTCCGGTCTTTGCCGGAGGGCCTTTTTCATTTGATTGCATAACAACGCCGGCTCCTCAGACCCGAGTAGACTGTGGTTTGTCGAAGACCATGGGCTCGGGAGAAAGGAGCCGGACATGCTGATTATAGGCGTGGATTATCACCCGAGCGATCAGTACATCGCGTTTGCTGACACCGAGACAGGAGAGTGCGGTGAACGGCGATTGAACCACGAGGATGGAGA
>JBEKJW010000275.1:0-7084 GCA_050011035.1 Candidatus Acidiferrales bacterium | reverse complement strand
GTGATAGTCCTTGTGCTTTTCGTCGTACACACGGACCTGAACGCTGGCGTCCTGCGAAATCGGAGCGGCTATGGCGGCCATGGGAGCGAGCAGGGCAGCGCCCAGAATGAACGAACCAATCAAACGGTGTGTTCGATGCATGAATTATTCCTCCAGCCCATAGCAGAACAGAAGGAGCGCACTCCGGCCATACGCGGAAACCCCTACTTGGGGCGAATGATTTCCTGAGGGTGCGAGTGTTGAAATGAAACCGCGTTACTCGAGGAGAGTTACAGTCCCGCTGCCAAGATCGTAGTACGCGCCAACCACTTTGATTTTTCCGTCTTTGGCCATTTCGGAAATCACAGTGGAGGATTCGCGCAGCAGCCTCGCCTGATACTTGGCGTTCGCCTTCGTCGTGGCGTCGGTATCCGGGCCCGCCGCATCCACCGCAGCCTGCATGTGCGGAAATAACGAGCTGATCTGTCCCGGCACGCCCTTGCCCTGGATCGCCGCTTTCACCGCGCCGCACGAGCGATGGCCGAGGACCAAAATTACTTTCGTGTCGAGCACAGCAGCGCTGTATTCGAGGCTTCCAATAATTTCCGGCGTCACCACATTGCCCGCCACGCGCGCCACGAAAATGTGGCCGATGGTCTGATCGAACAAAATCTCCACCGGGACGCGCGAGTCGGCGCACGCGAGCACCGACGCGAACGGCTCCTGTTTATCCACCGTTTTCGACTTCAGCATCTCGAGATCGTGTTGGAACGACGTCATTTGGTTCGCCGCAAAGCGCGCGTTACCATCCATCAATTCCTTCAGAGCTTCATCGGGTGTGAGCGTGCTCTGCGCCGCCGCTCGCGGAGGCGTTGCAATTTCCGTCGCCGCGACGCCGAGCATCCCGGCCACGGCCCCGCCTACGCTCATTTGCAAAAAGGCGCGACGGCTCCGCTGCTCCTCCGTCGTACCGTCCACTGGATTCTTCATCTCAAAGTCACTCATCGTCGTCTCTCCTATCGCGGCAATCGCCCCGCTTACACCCCGTCGAGATCAACTGTCTGCAAATAGCTCGGAATCGTTACGTTCCAGTGCATCCGCGTGGTTATCGCGCCCTCGAACGATTCGAGTGCGTTCGGTTCGCCGTGCACCAGGAACGTCTTGCGCGGCGGCGCCTGAAAGCCCGAAAGCCAGCGCAGCAATTCATTCCTCCCGGCATGCGCTGAAAGTTGCGCGATCGTAACCACCTCGGCTCGCACCGGCACTTCCTGCCCGTGGATGCGCAAATACTGAGCCCCGTCTTGCAACGCGCGTCCGCCCGTTCCTTCGCCCTGATATCCAACGAGCATCACGGCGTTCTTAGCGTCCGGTAAGCGATTCGCCAGATGATGCAGTACGCGCCCGCCATTGGCCATTCCGCTGGCGGAAAGAATGATGCACGAGGCTACATTGTTGATCGCTTTCGATTCGTCTACCGTCCGCGTCATCTTCACTTCGTTCAGATTCAGCGGATCGCGATCGCCCTGCTGCTCGGCCTGCGTGAAATCCATGTCGTGATCTTCTTTGTGTTTCGCGTAGAGGCCCGTCACACTGATCGCCATCGGGCTGTCGACGTACACTGGGATCTTTGGAATTCGCCCGGCATCGCTAAGCTGCCGAAGGTAATACATGAGCGTCTGCGTGCGTCCCACGGCGAATGACGGCACCACGACAGCGCCGCCGCGCTTCACTACTCGATTGATGACTTCGGCGAGTTCGTCGGTCACCGAGCCCGTCGGATGATCGCGGTCGCCGTACGTCGATTCACAAAGCAGAATGTCCGCGCGCGTCGGCGAGACCGGATCGTTCAGAATCGGCTGGTCATACCGGCCGAGGTCGCCCGAGAAAACCACCAGCGTCTTCTTTCCATTCTCAGTGATGGTTAGCTCGAGCCACGTCGAACCGAGGATGTGTCCCGCGTCGTGCGGCGAGAAAGCGAATTCCGGGCTGAGCGACCACGGCGCCGATCGCGGCACTTCCTTGAAAAGCGTCAGAACTTTTTGCGCCTCTTCGACGGTGTAGAGCGGAAGCGGGGGTTTGTACGCCGTATAGCCTTTCTTCGCGGCGAACTTCGCGTCCTCTTCCTGCAGGTGCGCCGAATCCAGCAGCAGGATGTTGCACAGCTCGATGGTCGCGGAGTCCGCGTAAATCGGCCCGTTGTAACCAGCCTGCACGAGTTTCGGCAAGTAGCCCGAATGATCGATGTGCGCGTGCGTCAGCACCACCCAATCAATCGTGCGTGGATCGACGGTCAGAGGATTCCAGTTGCGCTTCTGAAGGTCGCGCGAGCCCTGAAACAGCCCACAGTCCACCAACAGCTTTTTGCCATTCGCTTCGACTAGATATTTCGAGCCGGTAACGGTTCCTGCAGCACCCAGAAAGGTTATTTTTGGCATGGGCGTGTATTCTAGACCACTCACCCCGCAAAGCTTCACTGCGATTTCCGCGCGTTTGCGTGAGCATGGAATTGCGCTTGACCCTCGCCCATTGCGGCTTTACTCTGCGTCTCGCGTCCGCTCGATACCCAGCTTCGAGGAATTCTTTTGAAGAATATTCGCGCCGTCCGCCGCCGTTTTCTTACTCGATCGATATTCCAAATCGCGACAGCTCTCGTGGCCTTCGCCGTAAGCGCCTGTTTCGCCGCGGCTCAGACGCAACCAGTCGCTCCAGCTGCCAGCGCGTCCGTTTCAACGTCCGACGACTACGTTCACTTCTCGCTCGAACGGGGCAAAATAAACCTCGGCTTCCTCGCAGGCGGCGGCACGGGCCTCGGAAAATCGGACAACACGCAGTTCTTCTACGCCGGCGGCCGCGTCGGAATCGTTCTTACGCACGATCACTTGCCCTGGCTTCTTCGTGGAAATTTCGAATGGGATTTCGATGTGCTGCCCATGTATCCCGTCTTTCCGCCCAATGACGCCGTGTGGGGCGGCAGCATCCGCCCGGTGATATGGAAGTGGAACTTCACGCACGGCCGCAAGATCGCGCCGTACTTCGCCGCCGAAGGTGGGATTGTCTTCACCCGCGACAACGTTCCTCCCGGCGACACCTCCCAAGTCAACTTCACGCCTGGCGCAGCTTTCGGTGCGAATTTCTTCACCAAGAACCGGCGCAGCTTTTTCTTCGAAGGCAACCTCGGCCACATGTCCAACGCGAGCCTCGGCAACCACAATCCGGGCTACAACGTCACGTTCATGGTCACGGCCGGCTTTAGTTTCTTCAAGCACTAGCGCAAAATCATCGCCATGAAACGTTCGGCTGGCATCACGATCACCGCCGTCATCGACTTCGTCGGCAGTGCGTTCACGCTTTTTACCGCTCCCATGTCGGTTTTTGTACTCGCGGTCCAGTCGATCATTCCTCCGAGCAGGCCTGGCGCCGCGCCCATCGAAATTCCTTCGATGCTTCATTACATGCAGATCGCCGCCGTTTTGATTTTCGTGCTGGCGGCCGCGTGGGGCATTGCCACGGGTGTTGGGCTGTTGAAGCTTCGCGAGTGGTCGCGCATCTCCCAGCTTTTGTTTGCTGGTTTAATCGCGCTGATCGGCGTCAGCTCGGCCATGCTGATGCTTGCCATACAGCTGCCCGTGCCCGTGAACGACCCGCACCCGGAGACAGCGGCGCACGTTCTCCAAATCACCCGCTTCTTTATTGCGATTTTTTACGGAGGTCTCGCCGCGCTGGGAATCTGGTGGCTCTACTACTTCACGCGCCGCCCAATTCGCGATGAATTTCGCACCCGATCAGGAGCATCCGTCGCGGTTGTAGACGGCTTGCCCGGCGGCATTCCTCGCGGGTCTACTGAACCCTTTCCCGGCCCGATGAATCGAGCCCGGCCCGTCAGCATCACGATCATCGCCGCGCTTATGCTTCTCCGGCTGTTGAGCTTCGTCGCACTCCCGTTCGTTCGCGTCCCGCTTCTTTTCTTTGGAAGCATCATCGCGGGACCAGCGGGAACGGCGTTGCTGATGTTGTTTGGTTTGGTGCAGGGGATCGCGGGCTACGGCCTGTTGAAAATGAAAATGTGGGGCCGCAACCTGGCCATCGCCGTCGAGCTCACCAATGTTGCAAATGTCGTCGCCACGGGATTGCTGCCGGGAAGTCAGGCGAACTTTGACAGCGCGATGCAGCAGATTTACGCGCAGTGGAACTTACCGGCAAACGTGCCGATGATTCACTTTCCGGTTGCGCTCATGATGCTGCCCGCTATCCCCGTCCTGCTCGTCGTCCTCTATTTTCTGATCAAGGAAAAGCCCGCATTCGTCGAAGCCGAACGCAAGGCTGCCCTCAAGTCTTCGTAGCGATCCGCAATACGGCACGCGGCGTTACGCGTGCTTCGACCCGCGGAACCCAAAGAATGCAATATAGAGGTAGCAAATCACCGGTAAGAAGAACGCATGGTGAAGTCCGATTCTGTCCGCGATTGCGCCCTGCGCATACGGAATGATCGCGCCACCAACGATCGCCGCTACCAGCATCGTCGATCCCTCCGCAGTCAGAGGGCCCAATCCTTCTATCGACAGCGCGAAGATCGTGGGGAACATGATCGAATTGAACAGCCCTACAGCCAGAATCGTCCACATCGCCACATTTCCAAACGTCAGCATCGAAGCGCACACGAGCGCCCCGGCGACAAGCGCCGCGATCCCCAGCAGGGTGTTGGGTTTGATCTTCTGTTGCAGCGCGGACCCAATGAAACGTCCAACCATCGCGCCGCCCCAGTAATACGACACAAGCTTCGCGCCTTGCTCAAGCGGTAGGTTCGCGATGTCGGATAGGTTGAAATAATTGATCAAATAGCTGCCAATCGAAACTTCGGCACCTACGTAAACGAAAATCGCAACAACTCCAAAGAGCAGGTGGGGATAATTCCAAACCGATCCACCTTGACGCTCGATCTTTCCCTCCACCGCCCCGATTTTTGGCAACTGAAACCACGCGATTATGGCTGCGAGCACCACCAGCACAAGGCCGAACCCGAGATACGGCATTTTTACGACTGCTGCCTGCTGTAACTGATAGTCATGTACTTGAGCAGCCGTAAGCTTGGTCAGCTCCGCGGCGCCAAGAGTCGCGGCGCCGAGAATCAAAAGTCCTCCTAGTGGAGGACCAACAGTTGTGCCGAGTGAGTTAAATGCCTGCGCCAAATTCAGCCGGCTTGACGAGGTCCTTTCGGGGCCGAGTGCCGTGACGTAAGGATTCGCGGACACCTGAAGAACCGTCATTCCCGCGGCCAACACGATTAGCGCTGCCAAGAAGAACGGGTACGAGGCAACGCTCGCAGCCGGAATGAATAAGAACGCTCCGGCTGCCATCACCAGCAGGCCTGCCACCATGGCTTTCTTGTATCCGATTGCCTCAATCAATTTTCCTGAAGGCAGAGAGAAAACGAAGTAAGAGGCGAAGAACGCCGTCTGAACAAGACTTGCCCCGGCGTACTTCAGGCCAAACAGGTTCTTGAAATGTGGAATCAGAACGTCATTCAGGCTGGTCAGAAAACCCCACACGAAAAACAGCGTGGTGACCATCGCCAGGGCTGGAACGTTTGTTTTGTTTTCGAAGGAAGCTGCGGAATCGCTGGACTTGGACGAGCCGACGTTGGCCATCAGTTTGGTTGCCTCGCTTGCAACCCACGGCGGATTGTATAACGAATTTAAAATCGATATGCGCGAGACGCGCCTATTGCCGCGAACTATCGGTCAACGCCCTGAGGCTACGTTGCTAAGCCTGAATCTCGCGAGCCGGGCAGCTCAACGTCGCTCGCGAAGTTGTAGGCGACCCAGTTCATTTCCCACGATCCAAACAGCCGCTTGCGTGCCTTCACCACCATTTCGTCGTCGAGTTTCAGATTCCCGGGTGGTTCTTCCAGCACCACCTTGCGAACGTCGGCGGGATCGACGGGCACCCAGCCATGGGTTTCAAGAAACACTTCCGCCCGGCAATGTTGTGCGTGGGTGATGTTGCCGGTTGAAGGGCCCAGGCTCTTGTACCCAAGTTCCGACTTTGCCACACGGATTCCGTACGCGTCGCGCGCGGGCACGCCGGCCGCGCGTGCGAGTCCCACGAACAGCGCGTTCAAATCGGCGCATTTGCCACCCAGATCGCCGCTTTCGAGCATGAAGCGAATATCGCCCAGCCCGCACCCTCGCGTCTTCGGATTTCGAAACGTGTTCTCGACGATCCATTCATAAATCGCGCGCGCTTTTTCGACGTCCGTATTCGCGCCCTTGGTGATCCGCAGCGCCGTGTCGCGTACCACTCCATCGGTCGGCTGCAGTCTTGTCGCACGAAGGTAGTAGGCGCGTTCGCCCGAGTTCAGCGGCGCTGCATTTCCCGGCACGTTCAAGTCGACGAAGTAGGGCCGGGTCGAGACGCGGCTGGTCACTGTCATTACCGGCGTCACGCCCATTGGAAACTCGCTATAGGCAATGGCCAGCGAGTTCTCGGCGTTGGTGTCGATTGTAGCCGTGCCTCCGGCTGTTCCGACCGTATTGGACAGACTTTTCTGGAAGGGAAGCGTGTTGGTCATTACAGCCGGACTCCATACACGCGTTACGCCGCTCGGCTTCAGCACCGAGACTTTGGTGGTGATCTCAAATGTGCGCCAAGCGGCTGCATCCGCCGTGCCCTCGCGCTCCGCTCTTGGTGCGTCAGTCGCAGCTCCGGCGAGCCGCGACAGTCCCGGCGTGAGTAGCCCGACCGACGCCACACCTGCACTCCGAATCAACGAACGGCGGCTGATGCTCATGCTTCTCACTCCAGAATTAGAATTCGCGCGGCTTACAGACAGAAGTGTACATCACAACGAATCGCGCGCCACATCCGCGCACAGAAACCACCAGGCTGCAGCACACTCAACTCGCGATTGTGGTCTCGATGGGCAACTTTGCCGCTTCCCATCCTGCAATCCCACCCGCAATTTCTCCAACGCTCGAAAATCCGGAGCGCTGCAGCAGGCTCGCCGCAATCGACGACCGGTAGCCCCCGGCGCAGTGAACCAGCAGCGGCCGGTTCTTCGGCAAAGTGTCCGCCTTCTCAAGCAAATGGTTTAGCGGCATGGCCACGC
>JBEKJW010000274.1:0-6012 GCA_050011035.1 Candidatus Acidiferrales bacterium | reverse complement strand
CCGGCTCCCGACGCTTGTTAATCTCATCCTTCGCTGGCACTCGCCGCATCAATACTTAAGACAACCGTATCGGCAACGGATTCCACGGAGGACTTCGCATGGCCACATCCAGCACGTTGACTACGTACAAGAATTTCATCGGAGGCGAGTGGGTCGAGTCTCGCAGCGGCAAAGCCATCGAGAACCGCAACCCCGCCAATGCCGACGAACTGGTCGGAATTTTCCCGGCTTCAAACCAGGAAGACGTGAACGCAGCCGTCTCCGCCGCGACTGCCGCGTTCGAAGGCTGGCGCCTCACTCCCGCTCCCAAGCGCGCCGAGATTCTCTACCGCGCCGCTGAAATTCTGGTCGAGCGCAAAGAAGACTACTCGCGCGAGATGACGCGCGAAATGGGCAAGGTGCTCGCCGAGACGCGCGGCGACGTGCAGGAAGCTATCGACATGACCTACCTGATGGCCGGCGAAGGGCGCCGCCAGTTCGGCCACACCACGCCGTCCGAGTTGCCAAATAAATTCGCAATGTCGGTGCGCACGCCGATCGGCGTTGCAGGCCTGATCGCTCCCTGGAACTTCCCGATGGCGATTCCGTCGTGGAAAGCGATTCCCGCGCTCGTTACAGGCAACACCGTCGTGATCAAGCCCGCCGAAGACACGCCGCTTTCGACGTGGAACCTGATGCAGGCGCTGATCGAAGCCGGATTGCCTTCCGGCGTGATGAACATCGTGTTCGGCGATGGCCCCACTGCTGGCGCCGCGCTAACGCACCACGAAGACATTCATCTGATGAGTTTCACCGGCTCGACTGAAGTGGGCCGCATCGTCAGCGTCGCCTGCGCTCCGACTTTCAAGAAGTGCCACCTGGAAATGGGCGGCAAGAACATCATCATCGTGATGGACGACGCCAATCTCGATCTCGCGGTTGATGGCGCGGTCTGGGGCGGCTTCGGCACCACCGGCCAGCGCTGCACTGCCGCGAGCCGCGTCGCGGTTCACAAAAAGGTGTACGGCGAGTTCGTCGAAAAGTTTGTCGCCCGCGTGAAGGCGCTGCGCGTCGGTGACGGCCTCGATCCCAAAGTCGACATGGGTCCGTGCGTGAACGAGCAACAACTGAATACCGTAATAAAGTACGTTCAGATCGGCAAAGACGAGACCGCGAAGCTCGCCACCGGCGGCAATCGCCTCGACAAGGGCGCGTTTGCCAAGGGCTGGTTCCACGAGCCGACCGTCTTCACCGACTGCAGCCCGAAGATGCGCATCTGCCAAGAAGAAATTTTTGGCCCGGTCGTTTCGGTGATCCCGGTCGACGGTTTCGATCAGGCGATCCAGGTTGCCAACGACGTGAAGTACGGTCTCTCCGCCGCGATCTACACGCGCAACGTGAACAACGCGTTCCGCGCGCAACGCGATATTCAGACCGGCATCGTGTACGTAAACGCTCCGACGATTGGCGCCGAAACGCATCTTCCGTTCGGCGGCATCAAGCAAACCGGCAATGGACACCGCGAATCGGGCGAAGCCGCTCTGGATTTCTACTCCGAGTGGAAGACCGTCTACATCGACTACTCGGACAAGCTGCAGCGCGCGCAGATCGACAACGCCGAGTAATCACGCACTTCAACAGATCGGAAACAGGAACGCCGGAGCCGCATCAGCAGCTCCGGCGTTTTTATTTCACGAACGGGATGTCCGCGTCTATGTCGTGACCGGCCCGATCGCAACTGCAGCCGGCTCAATCACCGGCACCGGAGCGGGCGTCCACACAGGTTGCATCGCCTCCTGCGTGGCGCGGTAGTCGCTATACCACAAGGCTTCGCTGGCCCTTTGCCACATCCGCGTCCCGATCCAGAAGAGAATCATGAGTTGGCTCACAATAAACGCCAGCACGTTGGACGTCGGCGCGAGCTTCATCATCCAGATGTGCAATCCCAGCGCAAACAGCAGCCAGCCGATGAACGAAATGCGAAAGTAGAGCCAGAAGAGCGAAAAGAAATTCTTCGCCACCACCACCGCGGCAAGCCGCAGCGCCTTGTGCATGCGCTTTTCGTCCTCGAATACAGCGATGACTTGCGCCATGTCAAACCACAGCCGCACGACCATCAGCAGGAACAGCACAACAGTCGACGTGCCCTCGAACACATGCACGGCAGGGAAGGGCGAGATCATTTTGTCGTCGAGGCTGTTGTACATCGCGCCGCCAATGCCCGCGACGATCGCCACCGGAATCAGTGCCACAACGAGGTACAACATCAACCGAAAGAATCGCCAAAAGTGATAACCGCACGCCTCGAAGAAAACGCTCGTCGACGGGTACTCGTCGCGGACGTACGTCGCGAGAATTCCACCTGTCGAGAACAGCATGAACACCAAAAAGATCACCGCGAAATAGCTACCGCCGGTGTGCGAAGTTTGTAGCGGTGCATCCGGAAGCGTCGCCAAACTGGCGATCGCCGAAACGTCGAAGCCGTTCACTAGGCGCTGCGCCGCGACGCTGTGATCGAGTGCTTCGGCCAGCCGGTCGACGCTTCCTCGCGCCGCAAACAGTGCCAGCACGAAGCACACGACGAACACCCACCACACGAGGCGCTGCCACTTCCACGTCAGTTGCGCACCGGATAAAAACGTCTTCGGCCTTGCTGCCGCCATCCTTACGCTCCTTCGAAACTTTACCTCTGGCCCGTCGGTCGATCGGGAACCGCTTCTACGTCAACCAGGCGAGCAGCTGCGAAACCCATTCGCTAGCGAACACAAAAATGTTGCGCATCTTGTGTGTCGCGCGCGCGTCGGCGTCGAGCGTATAACTGTTGTTGAAGAAATTCCTGTCCATCGTGACCTGGGTTTGCGGATCGATTTCCGCCGAAACCACTTTCGCTTTCCGGTCGTACTGGAAGCGCGTCCAGCGCTCTTGTCCGTCCCAATGCTCGGTCGCGGTCGAGCCGTCGTCGAATCTCACGACCACGTCTACAGGGAACACGAAATCACCGTCGCGCTTCACCGAGACGTACGTGCGGTATACCTCGTCCTTCGGATTCGAGCCAATCGACGGCTCCCACCACTTCAGCGGATCGGAGTGCGCGTTCGCGACCGAATAGTCCATCACTTGCGTGCCGTACACGGCTTGATCGAAATACCACTTCAGGTCGCGCCCGGAGACCTCCTCCACCGTCTTGATGAAGTCCGTTCCGGTCGGATGCGTGAAACGGTAGCGCATGAAGTAGGTGTGCAGCGCCTCGCGCAGCGTGTCTTCGCCGATCACTTTTTCCAGTGTGAGGAGCACCGTCGCTGTCTTGCCGTAGGTGATCGCGCCATACGAATTGTTCGAATAGAACTTCCAGCCGAGCCGCGAGATCGGATCGCTGTCCGGATTCGAGAGATACATCGCGCGCTCCGCTCCGTCTTCACTCAACTGGGCGAACGGGAAGTTCATGAACGAATTCTTCCCGTAAAGCGCGTCCATCACCTTCACTTCGGTATAGCTGTTGATGCCTTCATCGAGCCACGCTTCTTCAAATTCGTTGGTCGCCACCATGCCGTACCAATATTGGTGCCCGAATTCGTGCTCGGTGACGATCTCCGGCAGCAGGAGGTTCTTCGGCATGTTCCAGGTGGTGTCGCCGGTGATCAGAGTCGGATATTCCATGCCGCCCGCGTCGGAGCCGCCGTGTGGAGGGTCAATCAGTGTGATCCGGTCGTACGGATAAGGTCCGTACCACTTGTCGAACATCGTGAGCGATCCCTTCAGAGCCTGCACGTAGCGCGGCGCGCTTGGCATGTTGCCCGGCGAAATCAGCACCACGATCTTCACGGGCTGACCGCTGCCGGTCCACGAATCTTCCACGCGCGTAAAACTTGGGCTCGCGGCCCACGAAAAGTCGTGCACGTCTTGCGACCAGTAGTGCAGCGTCATCGATCCATCGGGATTGTCGTGACGGTCTACCAGATCGCCGCCCGCGCCGACCACTTCGTTCTTCGGCAGCGTGATCTTCACGTCGAATGTTCCGAAGTCCGCGAAAAATTCCGTCGATGCATGGAACTGGTGGCAGTTCCACTCGTTTTTCCACCACACGCCGACCTTGGGGAACCACTGTCCAACCATGTCGAAGTCGTGCATGTATCCAGTGCGCTCCACCACCTCCGGCAGCAGGTCGTGGAACGTGAAAGAAAATTTCACCGTCGCGCCTGGCGCTACCGGCTTCGGCAGCGTTACTTGAAATACGGTCTTGTCCTGCGCGTTGTCGTCGTCCGGATGGACGAATTGCATCTTATCGGTCAGGTCCACACCGTCGGCTTCTAGATGGCTGACGTCGATCGCACCCTTGTGCAGCGGATCCCACGCCGAACCGGGCCCGTTGCCGCGCGTTCCGGAGCGGTGAACTTCCGTCATGAACGTCGACTGCGGCTGAAACGCATTCAGATAAAGGTGGAAGGGAAATGTTTGCTGTGGCTGCCCGGTTAGGTTCAAATACTCCAGCGTTTCGGTGGCATCGATGGTGTGCTTTTTCGGGTCGAGCTTCGCGTCAATCGCATAAGCAACGATTCGCGTAGAGAGCGGCTTCTCACCGTTGGACGCGGTCGTCGCCGGTGTCGTGGCGGGCGGTTTGGTGGCGACTGCCGCCGCTTGACCCCTCGCCGTTGCCGACAGCGCCAAGCATCCCGCAAGAAACCACGTTAACCGACCGAATCGCATTCATCCTCCGCAGACCGCGTTAACATACGCACCAAATACGTTGATTGCGCCGACAACAATATGCCACGCACCCCACACGCGCAAGCTCGTTCGCATCTTCGGAAGGGGCTCGGACGGCTGCTAAGCCCCTTGCGGCTCTTGGCGTTCCCGCGCCCCAGGGAACCGCGTCGAGTTGACGCCCCTTCCTTGTCCGCATAAACTTAACGTATCGGGAAAAATCCCTTTCAGCACTGGAATTCGTACTGATAGCATTCGGCCCAACTTGATGATCCCAGCGATCCTTCAACAGAAGCGCCATCAACAGATCCTGACAGACGTGGTGCGCATGTACATCGAGACCGGCGAGCCGGTTTCATCGCGCAGCATCTCGCGCAGCCATATCGAAGCGCTCAGCCCGGCCACGATACGCAACGTGATGGCGGATCTCGAGGATGGCGGTTTCCTTTATCAACCGCACACGTCAGCCGGTCGCGTCCCGACCGCTTCGGCTTACCGGTTCTTCGTCGAACAGGTTGCGGCGCCCGCAACAGCCAGCCCGGAAGATCGCCAGTGGATCCGGCGCGAACTGGAATCCGCGCAGACGCCTGAAGCCGTGATGGAGCGCGCCAGCCACGTGCTCTCTGCGGTTTCGCGCGGCCTGGGAATTTTCATCTCACCGCCACTGGCGCGCAGCATTGTCGAGCATCTGAAGTTTCTGTTGCTGCCCGACCGGCGTGTGCTGATCATCCTGATCACCAACGGCGGCACCACGCGCGATAAGGTCATTCGTCCCGACCGCGCCTTTGCGCAGGAAGATCTCGACCGCGTCGCCGACCATCTGAATCGTCACTACAAAGGATGGACGCTCGAAGCCATGCGCGGTGACCTGAAGCAGCAAGTCGCGCGCGACCGCGAGCAATACGGCCGAATTGCGGACGACGCGCTGGCGTTGTGCGATCACAGCGTTTTGGGCGATGGCAGCGAGCGCAAGATTTACGTCGAAGGCGCCTCGCAGATCGCCTCTTCGCCCGACTTCACCGATCTCGGCCAGGTCCGCGAGCTGCTCAACGCCATCGAAGAGAAAGACAAATTGATCGAGCTTCTGAGCGGCTGCATCGAGTCGCCCGAGCCGGTCCATGTCGAGCTGGGTCTCGACAAAATCACAAGTGCGGGGAAGAACCTCGCCATCGTTTCGGCCACCTATTCATCGAACGACCAGGTGCAGGGTACGCTGGGCATCGTCGCTCCGATGCGCATGCATTATGAGCGTGTGATCACCGCGGTGGCGTTCATGGCGCAGTTTTTCTCCGAGAACTCACAAGGGAGCTAATTCGTGTCTTCGCATAAACG
>JBEKJW010000273.1:0-6060 GCA_050011035.1 Candidatus Acidiferrales bacterium | reverse complement strand
CCGAGGTCGCGATACCAGCGGCCGCCGGGCCAGGGTTCGAGCTTCATCGGCATGGGGCCGTTCTGCGCCGGCATATCCTGCAATTCCTCGAGTAGCGCTTGGAAGGTGACGTCGAGCGGCGCGTTCACTTTGATCACCTGGTTGATTGCCAGGCTGAGACTTTCGATGGACTGCTGTTCGGTCGGAATCATGACTTCCCTCCTATCCAGTTCGTTGCCGGCTTAGACGGCGCGCGGCAGCGTTCGTTCTTGTAGTGCTACTGCAAAGTGCTGAGTCGACGTAGTCCTGCTTCGAGTTCGCACGGTTCCCGATCAGTTCTGTTTCATTTTCGATTCGGCGCGTTCCTTGACACGTGACAGATGGTTGCTCCAGAAGCGCTCGAACGTTTTCGCCCAATCGTGGACCGGGCGAAGTGCATCGGCATTGGTTCGATAGAACATTTGCTTGCCCTCGCGGCGCGACGTGACCAGACCTACATCGCGCAGCACTTTCAGGTGCTTCGAAACCGACGGCTGTTCCAGGCCCAGCGCCAGGACGATTTCTCCGACCGGCTTTTCGGTCGCCGCGAGGTAATTCAAGATGTCGCGGCGGCGAGGCTCGGCGACGGCGTTGAAGGCGTCGGAGGTTGTGGAGGCTCGGGGCATGGGACAATCATATTCCTATACAGGAATATGTGTCAAGGGGAATTTTGAGATTTTTTGGGGGCTCCTGTGGCGCGCTGCGAGCAGCCTCTTGCGAGCGAATGGCCCGCGGGAGTACGTTGTAGGCACTTACCCGGGGCTAGAGGCAGTGAATCGGCGGTCACAAAAGTTTGCGGCGCAGGCGGCTCCGCGTGTGGAGGTGCGTATGCGCGCGATGAAATGGGCGATCGGGGCGGGTGCGGTGCTCGCGGCGCTGGCACTCGGCGCAATTCCCTGCCGCGGGCAGATCGCGCCTTCGAACCCGCCAGCGAGTGACGTGGCGCTGGATTCGGGCGCGTTGAATCAGGAGCAGCCGTTCGTGATCCAAACGCGCGACGGCGGAGCACCCACGCGACTGACGAGCATCACGGTGCCTCCGAAACCCGGCGCGCCATTTACGCTCACACTGGAAACGGATTGGGTGAAGCCGATGAGCGACGGCGGCACGCAAGAGCTGGTGAACCGGCGCGTGATCGCGCGCGACTCGATGGGCCGCATCTACCAGGAGCGATGGATCCTCGTGCCGAAGTACAACGCAAAGACGCGCTCGCAGATGAACGCGGTCCAGCTTTACGATCCGAACGAGCATACGCTCTACACTTGCTGGACGCTGCGGACGCCGAAAGTCTGCACGCTGGACAATTATTACGGCTCGACGACGGCGAGCTACAAACCGGCGTCTGTGCAAAGCGGGCCGCTGCCGGGCGACGTGGGCATCGCGTACCACGAGGATCTTGGCACGCAGACGATCGTCGACCAATTCACGACCGGCACGCGCGACACGATTACGTACAACGTGGACGTGGTGGGCAACGATCGCGAGATGACCGTGATCGACGAGCACTGGTACTCAGAGCCACTAGCGCTGAATCTGCTTTCGATCCGCACCGATCCGCGGTTCGGCAAGCAGACATTCAAGGTGGCGAAGATCGCGCTCGGCGAGCCGAATTCGAAACTGTTTGAATTGCCGGCGGGATTCAGCGTGGTGGACCGGCGCGAATCCCCTTCCCAGTGAGCGACACACAAGTTTTCACTCCCGAACAAGATTTCTGGCAGTGGTTTTTGTCGAACGAGGAGCGGTTGTACACGTTCGATCCCGACGACGTTGAGGTGCGCGAGAAGCTTTTCGACGAACTAAGCGCGGTGCTGGAGAGAGTTGGCGACCATCTGTGTTTCGAGTTTGGTCCGCCCGAAGAGAAGCGCGAATTCGTGATAAGTGCGGATGGAATTAAAGACGGATTCCCTGCGGTCGTCGCGCTAAAGAAGACCGCTCCGCGGCTCGATCGATGGGAAATCATCGCGTTCCGGCCACGCCGTTGTCCGATGCCAGTAATCGAGAACAATGTGACGATTGATCCGGCGGACGTGGAGTTCTCACTGTTTACGGAAGACGACGTCCCGGGAATTCAATTGTTTCTTCCGGGAATGCCCGAAGTCGACGCCCAAAAGACCTATCGGTCGATCGGATATCTTCTACTTGATCAAGCATTGGGCGAATATGATGTGGAGACGGCCGTGGGCCCGATTGAGATGGTCGCGACGCCATCGGAAGCGAAACCTGAACGATTCCCGCTTCGGGAGTTGCCGCGGATGTTCGATGAATTGTTGGAACGAATCGCAGGAAAAAGTGTGAAGCCGTCATGAGGAGAGGATGCGGACCACGGGAATCTTAGTAGGGGCGCTGCTGACGGTTGTGTGTGTATGCGGGCTGGCGGCGCAAAGCGTTTCGGCGGTGCACGGCAAAGTGGTGGATGCGAAGGGCGCACCGATCGATAACGTGATCATTTCCGGGAGCCGCGATCCTTCGGGTGAAGGGTCGACATCGATCGCGAAAACAGACCCGCAGGGCAATTTCACGCTGACCTTTCCCGGAAAAGTGATGCACTTTTTGAAGGTGGGCTACGAGCCGCTGATGGTGGTGATCTCGGCGCGCGCGACCGGGCAACAATACGTGCTGCAGGCATCGAGCGGGGATTTTGTGCTGCGGCCGTGCGACAAGCTCGCGTCGCATGAAAAGGCGTTCGGCGATACGGAGCTGCGGTTCAGCGCGAACCCGCGGGATTTTGTTTCGACGAGCCCGGCGGCCGATAGCGACTTTCCGAAATTTTCGCTGCAGCCGAAGGGCGATACGAATGCGTTGGAGCTATGGCTCGGGCACTTCGCGATGGACATCGAGCCCGAGGACGAGCTGTTGATCATCGCGGAGACTTTCAGCGCGCGAAATATCCTCGCCGCCGGAAAAGGCACGGTCGGCATCGACACGACGGGCACACGCGGCTCGAAACGGTGGCGGCACTGGTCGATTTCCGGGCGCGGCGGCGCGTTCTACCAGAATGCCACCGACGATGAAGCGAAGGTGTTCGACGCGGTGATCGGTACGGCGTGCGGCGACCTGGACGTGCAACGGGAAAATACGAAGAAGAAATCACCGGGCCCGTCGGAGTGAAAATGACGCGCTCGATTTTTGCAGCGATCGTGCTGGCGACGTGTGTCGCGTGCGCTTTGAGCGCTGCGCCAAAGCCGCAACAAGGCGGCGTGCATGGCGTGGTTGTCGATGAGAATGGCGCACCGATCGCGGAAGTGATGGTTTGGAGTAATCGCGACTCGGGCCCGGTTAGCGGCAAACCGTGGAGCACAAAGACCGGGGCGGACGGTGGATTCAGGCTCGATGGAGCCGGCGCGATGATTCACTTTTCGAAGGAGAAGTACGAGCACCTCGCTTCCGTGGTGAAGAATTCCGCTTCCGCGGAGTATGTCCTGAAAGCCGCCGAGAACGATTTTGTCTTACGCAAGTGCGGGCCTGCGCCGGCCGGTGAGCGTGCGTTCGGGCAAGATAATTTTCGATTTACCGCGAACCCGCGTCCTTTCAAAGTGCTCGGCGGCAAGCCTGACGTTGATTACGTCGAGTGGGTGCTACAGGCCAAAGGCACCAAAGTCGGTGTTGAGTTGTGGTTCGGGCCCTACGCCATAAGTCTCCTGCCGTACGACGAACAGCTGATCGGGGCGGACACATTTTCCATGCGCAATATTGCGCTGGAGAACATCGGAGAGATCGGAGTCGACACCAACGGAACGACGGGCGGCAAACATTGGCGCCATTTCGCGATTGTCGGCAGCGGCGTCAGATATCAGGACGCCGACGATGAACAGGCCAAACTGTTTGACACGGTGATCGAATCGGCGTGCGGCAGCAGACCGGAGCAAAAATAAAAGTGGCGTTGCGCGACCGGCGGCGTGCGATCGTAGCGCGAGTTTTGAGCGGTGTATAATTCTGCGCAGCAGTTTTATCTGAGGGAAGCAAAACATAAAGGAGCGAGAGGAATGCGATTTGCGAAGAAGATTGTGGTCGCGGCGTTTTTTGTCGCGATGGTGGGAAGCTTTGGCGTGGCGAAGGCGCAGTCCGCGGGCGACGATGTGAAGAGCGCGGCTGACAAGACGGGCGATGCTACCAAGACTGCGGCGAAAGATACGGGTCACGCGACCAAGAAGGCCGCGACCAAAACGGCCGACGCTACGAAGACTGGCGCGACGAAGACGGCCGATGCTACGAAGACCGCGGCCGACAAGACTGCCGACGCGACGAAAACTGGAGCGAAGGACGTGGCGCACGGTACCGAAACCGGAGCGAAGAAGACCGGCAGCGCGGTGAAGAAGACTACGAAGAAGGTGACCGGCCAAGATTCGTCGAAGCCGGCGGATGATACGTCGAAGCCGAATTGAACGAAGGCAGTGGCGAGTTACGATGCGGTAGTTGTGCTAGCTGCGCTGGCTACGCGATAGGTTGAAGCAGGGTCTGGCGGGCGTTTCTTGTGGCGCGTCTTGTGCGTCGCGGGGGCGCCCGTTTTTATTTTGGGAGTGGGATAGCCGAACCGGCTGTCGTCTTACGGAGAGGACACCAAGAGACGTCACATGCGATGTCGGAAGTGGTTGCGACGCAACAGTGTTGCTGAGCTAAAAGTGGCTACTTTCTAGTTGGCGAGGTGGACCGCAGTCGTTCCCCGCTTGATCGGTGCGGGGTGGTCGTCGGATGACAGCCGGGTCGGCTATCCCACGTTCGATGTATGCTGGCTCGCACTTCGGAGAAGCGCCATGACGCAGGACATCTACAGGATTGATGAGCAGCGGGCGCGTGGTGCGGCGCTGGGCAAGTTCTACACTGAATTTTTGCGCGCGCCGTCGATGAGTGCGGGCGTTTACGCGTTGAAGGTTGGCGCGACGGATGCGCAAACCCCGCACAAGGAAGATGAGATTTACTACGTTGTGGGTGGGAATTTTTGGAATTTGCGGATTCGAGAAATAGCTCAACCCGAGACCCACTGAGAGCGGGTCTCGCACAGTCTCCAGAGTCTATGTTACAGCGCGCTGCGCGCGCCCAAGTCACAGGCAATACTGCCTATTCCACGGGCGTTCGCGCCTATTGTGATCGAGGCAGGACGGCGTGGACTGCCAGAATTGGAGTGGTGCTTGGACACTCACCCGAAAAGGATAAGGCACACCGGCAAGATTACCTATGCTGCCACCAGACTCAACAACTGGCAGTAGCATGGGCAATCTTGCCGGTGTTGGAGTTTTGACGGAGGGGTCACAGGCGAAATCTGGCCTGTGCCACTTGCGTTTCTCGCCTACGTTGATCGCGACGGGGCGCGAGATATGCCAGGATTGCGGATGGTGGACCGGGCTATTGGGCTTTGGTGAACCACTGGTCGAACCAGGCGATGGTGCGGAGACTGTAGTCGTAGGCGTTGGCGGGAACGACTAGGCCGTGCCCTTCGTTTGGGTAGACAACTAGTGTGGTAGGAACGCCGGCGGTCTTCAAAGCGTGCCACCATTCGACGGATTGCTCGGGCGGGACTTCGCCGTCGCGATCGCCGACCAGAATCAGCGTGGGCGTCTTCACGTTTTTCACGAAGTGCATCGGATCGCTTTTCGCATAGACGGCGGGATCGTCGTAAACCGACGCGCCGAAAAACGGAATCATCCACTGGTCGAGATCGTTCACGCCGTAGTAGCTGAGCCAGTCGGACAGGCCCGCGCCGGCGACGGCTGCGGCGAAGCGATTGGTTTGGGTTTCAGCCCACATGGTCATGTAGCCGCCGTAACTGTGGCCGTAAATTCCGAGGCGTTTCGGATCGATCGGAAAATCTTTCTCGAGCTGATCGACGCCGGCCATGATGTCTTGAAAATCGCCGCCGCCGAAATCCTTCACGTTGCCGCGAACGAACGCTTCGCCCTGGCCGTAGCTGCCCCGCGGATTCGGGCACAGCGCGAACCAGCCCATCGTGGATGCCGCGTCCATCGTCCACGGAGACCAGCGATTTGCGCATGCGGCGGATGGACCGCCGTGGACCACGACGACGAGCGGATATTTTTTCGTGGCGTC
>JBEKJW010000272.1:0-6072 GCA_050011035.1 Candidatus Acidiferrales bacterium | reverse complement strand
GGGTTGTTCTTACTCAATACCTTCGTGATCGCCGCCGTCGACGTCGTTTTGCCGTGGTCAATGTGTCCGATCGTCCCAATGTTTACGTGCGGCTTTGTCCGCTCGAATTTCTCTTTCGCCATCTCGCCTCACCTTGTAAGGACTTCGCGGCTCCCGCCGCGCCAGTGCCTGATTCAATCTTGCTTCCGAACGCTCCGCCGGGCGTTGTCCGCCCCCGCGCTCAACTCCGCGCTTTGGAGCGGGGGACGGGATTCGAACCCGCGACCATCTGCTTGGAAGGCAGAGACTCTACCACTGAGTTACCCCCGCTCATTTCCAACCAACTTCGCGATTCCGCCGCGCCGGCTCAGCTTCTACCAGAAAGCTGGAGCCTGGGACCGGGATTGAACCGGTGACCTCGTCCTTACCAAGGACGCGCTCTACCAACTGAGCTACCCAGGCGCTCTACCGGTCGCCCCGCTTCACTCCGCCACTCAGAATCGCCTCCGAGGCCGAGACGTTTCTGAAGCCTTCGTTACAGTCCCGCTCTTCCAACTTTCCGCGCTTCGCCCGGCGAACCAGATCTTGCCGTTCGCGTCCGGCTTGGCTTTGACTTCGGACTTGTCACCGGGCACTCAGGACCGCCGACGGAGTCGCTAGAGATGCTGGTGGACGGGGAAGGATTCGAACCTTCGTAGCCCGCAAGGAGCGGCAGATTTACAGTCTGCTGGTTTTAGCCACTCACCCACCCGTCCCGAAAAACCACTCGGGAATTCTGCATCCCGTGAATCGTTCGGGACACAACTCCGTCCCGTTGAAACTGCCTGATCTTCGTGAACCGGACCACTGTACGGGGCACTTCGCAATGCAGAAAGGGCTCGTGTCCAGAGACACCAGCCCTAGCGCTCATGTCGCGAGGAGTTCCGTCCGCAACCCTGCCAAATTTCCCTGTACGTCAATCTCAGCTGGCGGAGGGATTTGAACCCCCGACCCTCTGATTACAAATCAGATGCTCTACCAACTGAGCTACGCCAGCACTGGCAAACCGAGCAAGAATATCGCACAGGCAACAGAATTGCAAGCACCTTAATCGGCCACGCAATACCATTGCCACATGCACTCATGCTAGTGCCCTCAACTTGTGGCGTGTCCCCTATTATATACCGGCACGCTAGTTTATGGGAAGCCCCGCCTGCAAACCGCCCGTTTTACTGCGGTTTCGGCTTCACAAACTGGTCGTCGGTCAGGTCCACGTTCTGCTTCACATCCGTGAACGTGATCGTGTACTGCACCTGCTCGCTCGCCTGGTGCGACACAAAGGGCAGCTTGATCCCATCCACATCACGGTAATCCTCGATGTCAGACGTATAGATCGCGTCGGTGCCATCCGGCGCCGGGTGGTGGCTCACGCTACGCACCAGCAAGCCGCTCGTCGTATCGAAATACAGCTTGTCCGTCGCGCCGTCCACCGACACCGCTTCCAGTTCATACGTATCGTGGCCGTTAACCTTCTCCGCGCCGATAACAGTGAGCTTCGTATAATTCTTTTTGAGGTCTAACGGATGGTAGAAGTCTGCCTCGCGTTTGGACGCCGCTGCCGCCGTTCCCGTCTCTTCCTTGATTCCATTCTGCGGATCGTCCGACCAAGTGGCCGTTCCATCCGATCCGTGACGGTACGCCTGCCCGCCGATCACGGCCTGCGACAGTAGTTTGTCCGGCGCTTTCTGGTGCACTTCCACCGTGCCCGAAATGTTGTAGGCCGGTACGTCGATCGTGCCCGTCGAAACGCGCGACTTGATCTTCAACCACGCGTCGCGCCCGCCAATTGCTGTTATGTAGTGGTCGATTACTTGATCCGCGCTCGGCAATGCCGCTTGAGGCGCAGCGGGTGCGGCCGGAGCCGACACCGTCGCTTGTGCACGCGCACACATCACCGCCATCGCGCAAAACACTACCGCTATCAGGAATTTCGCAGGGGCTTGTTTCATGGTTGAACCTCGGTTTGCAGCGCTCATAACACGCAACAATCTCGTTTTCTGATACGCAAGACCCGCCAAAAACATTACACTAAATTTGTCTGCCTCACGTCAGACAATCTCATGCCACTCTCGTCCACGCAAAGAGCCTGGATCGCCGTACTGATCTTCTTTCTTCTCGTCGTTGCCGGTCTCGGCGGCTTCTATTATTGGGAGATCCATCGCCCCGCACCCGCCGGTCCCGCTTTCTCGCCTGAAATTGCAGGTCCGCCGCCGGACGTGCTTAGCGTCCTTCCGCCCGACGCGCCCGTAGTCGGTTACATCGACGCCGAAGCGCTTCGCAAGCTTCCTAATTTCTCGCTCGCCGGATTCGTGAGCCTCATGTCTTCAGGCCCGCAGAGTCAGCGCGCTTACAACGACTTCATCCGCGGCACTGGTTTCGACGTTTCGCGTGACCTCGATCACGCCGCGGTAGCATATTGGCCCACCGGATTTGGAACGCCCGATAACGTTCTCGGTCAGGACCGTTTCGTCGCCGTTGCCGATGGCCGCTTCGATCAGCCGCGAATCAAAGCCTACATCGCCCACCTTGGCGGCAAGCAGGTCGTGCACGGCACCCAGTCCATCTTCCAGGCGCCCGGCAATCCGCCGATCTCTCTGGAATTTATGTCACCCACGCGTCTGGTCATTGCCGGAGGACGCGGGGCAAGCGACCTGGTCGCCGATGCCGTTTCGGATGGCTCTCGCCCGCGCGATGCCGCGATGCAGCTGCGGCTGCAGAAAATCGGCGGCGCGCCGCTTTTCGCCGTCGCGAAGACCGATCATCTTCCACAGAGCTTCTACGCCAATTTTCAAAACGCTCCGCAACTCGATCAGCTGGCTCGCAGCGTTCGCGCGCTCACTCTCGTCGGCCAGCCAACTGGAGACGTCCTGAATCTCGGGCTCGCCGCCGAGTGCGACTCAGCCAAGAACGCGCTCACGATTTCTTTCTTGCTCGAAGGCGGTCGCATGGCGGCATCCATGGCCGTATCCAGCCCTGACGCACGCCGCCAGATGACCAGCCAGCAGATCGATCTGCTCAACGCGCTGGTCAGCCAAGCCAAAATCGTCCATCAGGGCAACCAAGTCCGCATCAACCTGAACATCACGCCCGCTATGCTCAGCGCGCCTGCCGCACCCAAACGCGCAAACTAGTCCGCTCGTCCAACAACCGAACAAACATCATTTTTTCGTTGCTGATTATTTGATGCTGGGAGGATTCAGGCTGAATTAATCCGCCGCCACAGCCGTCTGCGCCATGCTCAGATACCGCCACGGATTCACCGGCGTGTTGTAAATCCGAACTTCGTAGTGGACGTGCGCGCCGGTCGACCGGCCGCTATCGCCTTCGTTGCCGATGACGTCGCCGCGCTTCACGTGCATGCCCGCCTGCGTCTTGAACGCCGAAAGGTGGCCGTACCATGTCGTCACGCCGAACCCGTGATCGATCACCACCAGGCGCCCGTATCCCGCCCGCTGTTCTACCACCGTCACCACGCCGTCGGCCGTCGCGCGAACTTCGTCGCCGTAGTGCGACGCAATATCCATGCCCGCGTGAAACGCGCCTTCACCGCTGAACGGATCAAGCCGCTCGCCAAAATGTCCCGTGATTTCGCCAACCACTGGCCACAACGTCGGCACCACACCAAGGCTGCTTAGCTGCGTCGCTGGCAGCAATCGCATTCCGCCATTCGACATTGCCACCGCGCTGGCGTTCCGCTGCAGGTAGGTAAACTCGTCCACCGATTCCTGGAAGTTTGCGTCGGTTTGATCGTCATCGCTAAACGCGAAAGGAGTCTGCCGGAATCGCGCAATGCCGTAGGCCATCGCCACTTCGCTCGCCAGCGATTGCAGCGAGTCCAGACGCTGGTTCGTATCTTTCACTTCGGTCTGAAGGGCTTTGTACTGCTGTTTCAACGCATCCTGATCACGGCGCAGCGAGTTGTAGCTCGCCGCCTTCCACAACATGCGCGAGTACGAGCCCATCGCCGCCGCCACGGTGATGCTTCCCACCAACGCCAGTGCCGCCAATCCGTGCAGCAAATAAATGGGGACGCGCAAACGCCTCATGCTTCCGGAAGCGCTCGACGCAATAAAAAATGTGTAGTGCTTCCCCTTCATTGTGGCTGGATTTTCCCTGAGTTTTTATTTTCCGGCTGGTGGTGATCCGCAAGCCCCCGCTCGCGGTTAGCCGTGTGCCTACTGAAGTGAATCGCCGACTCCAAACCAACCCGAATCTTAATGGTCGGGTCACAGTAGGTCAACTTGAAACTTCCGTTTTCCACAGGCTCTCCTTGAACGCAAACGACTTATACGAACATCGTCTTGCAAATTCAAAAAGAATTCGTACAGCTCGCTGTGTAATTTCCGACCGTGCTTACGAAAATCTTACGGTAGGCCCGTAGCGGTTTTCAACTGTACGATGGTTCAGGATGAAACGTGAAGTACAGCTGGTCGAAAAAATCGCACGCGCGCTTCGATCTAAAAATTCTTGCGATCACTGGCGCTCGTCCGTTCGCCTTGGCATCGGTGACGACGCCGCCGTTCTCAAGCCTTCGCCTAATTCCGAGTGGGTGGTGAGCTGTGACGCCTTCGTTGAGGATATTCACTTCCGCATCGGCACCCATCCCGCGGATTCCGTGGGATACAAGTCTTTGATGCGTGCTACCAGCGACTTGGCTGCCATGGGCGCCTCGCCTCGCTATTACCTTCTCACTCTCGCGCTCCCATCCGAGCGCACGGGCTCGTGGCTCGATGAATTTCTTGCCGGAATGGCTCGCGCCTCGCACGAACTTCGCATCCGCGCCGTCGGCGGAGACACCACGCGCCACTCAAAAATCTCGCTCAGCCTCACTGTCATCGGCGAAGCGAAGCCCGGGCAGACCATCTCACGCTCCGGCGCTCGCCCCGGCGACCTTATATATGTCAGCGGAACATTAGGCCGCGCCCAGCTCGGCCTCGATCTCACCCTGGCCGGCCACGCCCGCAAACGGTCCGTTCGCGACGCCGTAGCTCCCCACCTCTATCCTCGCGCCCGCGTTGAACTCAGCAAGTGGCTAGCCCAACACAAAATCCCAAGCTCGATGATCGATCTCTCCGACGGGCTCTCCACCGACCTAGCCCGCATCTGCACCTCTAGCCACGTGGGCGCCAAGCTCCAAGCCGACAAAGTCCCTCAGGTCCCAGTGCCGCCAGCCGCGACAAAACTTCTCCGCTCCAAACGATTCAACGCGCTAGACGCAGCCCTCCATGGCGGAGACGACTACGAACTCCTCTTCACCGTCCCCCCACGCCACGCGCACAAACTCCGCAACGCCCCGAGCGCGCGTGACCTTCGCGTCATCGGGGAAATAACGCGTGCCCGCCACGTCACGCTGGTCGATGCCGCCGGCCACGCGTGGCCGTTACCTGCCCGTGGTTGGGATTCGTTCCGCTAAGCCTGGCCATAAAGTTTGATCCCTTGTCCGAGTCCGCGTCTCGCTTCGGTAGCTCAGGCGCGAAAGTCTGGGCCGTCGCGTGGCGCCGTTACGATACGAACCTTGATTTGGGAAGGAAAGCTAGTGAGGCGCGGTAGCTGGTGGGTTCGACGGAGTCTTCGGCTTCGTGGCGGGGCTCGCAACTCCATCCGTAGCCGCGGCACCGGCGTGTAGACCTTGCTCGGCTACGTCGGCGGGCGGTGCAGTGTCCGGCACATCCACCGACACAGGATGCGTCGTCGCTATTTTCTCCAACGGTACCACATTGGGAAATTGTTCGACAGCCACGCCCTGATTTGCTTGCTGCATAAACTCGATCCAGATCGGCAACGCCGCTGCGGCGCCAGTTTCTTTTTTGCCGAGTGACTGCCGCGGATCGTCGTTTCCGACCCACACGCCAGCCGTCAATTGAGGCGTAAATCCGATATACCACGCGTCAGTGAAATCGTTTGTCGTGCCGGTCTTGCCCGCCGACGGGCGTCCGATTTCCTTGGCCTTCACGCCCGTGCCGAACTGCACGACTTCCTCGAGCATCGCGACCATCGTGCGCGCCGTCTCCGGCGGGATCACGTCGGTCACTTCCGGCTTCGGCTCTTCGAGCA
>JBEKJW010000271.1:0-6151 GCA_050011035.1 Candidatus Acidiferrales bacterium | reverse complement strand
CCGAGTCCGCCGCCTGCGCCCCAGCGGTTGTAGCCGTAGTACCCGCCTCCGCCCGCGAACAGCAGCACCAAAATGATCAGTAGCAAAAGCATCGAGGCCTCCTGTACTTCAGCGTCGAGCGAGAGTGTGCCGGAAGCCGGCCTCAGGCAACATCGGTGAGAAGATGTAGATGGCGTAAGGGAGTTCGGTAGGATGCGCAGCCGTTGCACGCCCATAAATCGCAGTGTGGACTGGCTTTGACTTTGCCAGCCCCGCAACCTAGCATGATGCGCATACGCCGGGCGCGCTGGCGTCCCGCAACTTCAACGCGCGATTGATGATCGGCCAGACCATCTCACACTACCGCATCGTCGAGAAAATCGGCGGAGGCGGAATGGGCGTCGTGTACAAGGCGGAAGACACCCGCCTGCGGCGCTTCGTCGCGCTGAAATTTCTCCCGCAGGAACTGGCCGCCGATCCGCAGGCGCTTGCCCGCTTTCAACGCGAAGCCCAAGCCGCGTCCGCGCTGAACCATCCCAACATCTGCACGATTCATGATATCGGCGAAGAGGGCGGCCACGCGTTCATCGCGATGGAGTATCTCGACGGCGTCACGCTGAAACACAAAATCGGCGGCCGGCCGATGGATACCGACGCGCTGCTGAATATCGCGATCGGCGTTGCCGACGCGCTCGACGCCGCGCATTCCGAAGGCATCATCCATCGCGACATCAAGCCGGCGAACATCTTCGTCACCAAGCGCGGCTTCCCGAAGATTCTCGATTTCGGACTCGCCACGTTCACGGACCGGGCGGCGCGCGCCAGCGACGCGTCTTCCACGGGCGAAGAACGCACTGTAGGAGTGCGCGAGGAGCATCTCACCAGCCCAGGCTCGACGCTCGGTACGGTAGCGTACATGTCGCCGGAACAGGTTCGCGCGAAGGAACTCGACGCGCGAACGGATCTTTTTTCTTTCGGCGTCGTGCTCTACGAGATGGCCACCGGCACGCTGCCTTTCCGCGGCGAAAGTACCGGCATGATCTTCGATGCGATTCTGAATCGCACGCCGGTTCTGCCGATACGCCTCAATCCGGACATTCCCGCGGAACTGGAACGCATTCTGCGTCGCGCGCTCGAAAAGGATCGCGACCTGCGCTACCAGAGCGCGGCGGAGATGCGCGCGGAGTTGACGCGGCTGAAACGCGACATGGGTTCGGGCCCCAGCTCTGCGGCTGTTGAATCCGGCTCGGTGGCAGCCGGCGAGGGCGCGGGCTCGTCAAAAGTATCCATTCCTGCCGCGAGCACGACGATTGTGGCGCCCGCGTCAGGCAGCGCAGCCGCCGCGGCAGACAGCACGAAGAACAAAATCATCGCCGCCGTGGACGAAATGAATGAGCGCGCGGCGTCGAAGGTCGTAAAGATTCTGGTGCCCGTCGCGCTCGTGATTCTCGCCGCGGCGGGATTTTGGTGGTGGCACTCGCATTCGCGCTCGCCCGTGTCAACGCCGTCCCCGGACATCGACACCGAAGTTCACGTTTCGCCGCTTACCGCCGATCCCGGTGACGAGCGCGACCCGACGTTTTCGCCGGACGGCAGCCAAGTTGCGTTCGCGTGGAACCCCGTCGGCGGACTTCCCGACATTTACGTTCGCCTCATCGGCCCCGGCGATCCGATTCGCCTGACCAGCACGCCGGACGACGAGCGCATGCCGCAGTGGTCGCCCGACGGAAAGTGGATCGCGTTTGCGCGCACCGGACCGAGCGGCGAAGGCATCGTGATGGTGCCGGCGCTCGGCGGACCGGAGCGCAAGATCGTCACCGAGCCCACGTCGCGATACGTATCGTGGACGCCGGACAGCCAATACATTACGTTCTGCCCCGCGTCGCACCCGGGCCTTTACGCAATTTCCATTGCGACGGGCGAACGCAAGCTGATCGCCGATTCGATCAACGGAAAATATTTCGTCAGCGCGGGAATTGTTTCGCCGGACGGCCGCCACGTCGCCCTGCTGGGTCAACATCCCGGCATTTTCGTGATGCCAATTTCGGCAGACCTGAAACCCGAAGGCGCCGCGAAGCAAGTCACGCCCGATTGGCCCATCGTAAGTCCTCGCTGGACGCCGGATGGCAGCGAGCTCGTTTTCGTTCGCGCCTTCGGCAACGCAAACATGGGGACGGACACGGCGATGTATCGCGTGAGCGCGGAAGGCGGCACGCCGCGCCGGCTTGAATTTGCGGGAGACAATCCGTGGTTCCTCGCGATCGCGCCGCGCGGAAACCGGCTCGCTTTCACGCGGCTGCATCGCGATACAAACATCTACCGCTTCCCGCTCGAGTCGGCGCGCGGTGGGCGCGGCCCTTCCTCGTCCGCGCTCGAAACGCCGCTGATTTCTTCGTCGCGGCGGGACGACATGGCATCGTACTCGCCCGATGGCACGCGGATCGCGTTTCTGTCGAATCGCACCGGGCCGGCGGAAGTATGGACGGCGGAGGCTGACGGCGCCGATCCTGAGCAACTCACCTCCGAACCGGAGTGGGCGGAGGTGAGCGACCCCTCGTGGTCGCCCGATGGAAAATCGATCGCGTACAGCGCAAGACCCAAGGCCGACGCGCCGTCCGGAATTTTCGTGGTTCCCGCGAGCGGCGGCTCCGCGAAACAGGTCACACCAGCCGACGCGGACTCGTTCCGGCCTACGTGGTCGCACGACGGCTCTTCGATTTACTTTTCGGGCGTTGTCAGCGCGTCCGGCTCCGGTGAGATATGGAAAGTTCCTGCGGCGGGCGGCACTCCCACGCAAATGACACACGGAGGCGGCTACTTCGCGCTCGAATCGCCCGACGGCAAGTGGCTTTACTTTCTCGACCTGAATCGGCCGCTTCGGCGCATGCCTGCGGCCGGCGGTGAGTCGACCGAGATCGCGAAGACTGCTCTTACGCGGCTAAGCCTGCACGGCGTGCCGGCGATGGCGGTGACGTCCAAGGGCGTCTACTTTCTGATCGCGGCCGACCAGGCTCAAACGGCTTCCGGCGATCCCAAGGTGACGAAGAAAACAGCGGCGTCGACGCAAGGCGGACTGATCCAGTTTATCGGCGTCGATGGCGGCGAACCGAAGACGATCGCCACGATTTCGCGGTGGCCTGCGTCAGGATTGAGCGTCTCTCCCGACGGCAAATACCTGCTCTATTCGCAGTACGACCAATCCAGCGCCGAGATCATGCTCGTCGAAAATTTCAAGTAGTTACGGTTTTAACGTGGGCGAGTGGTAAGGCCCGCGGCCTTCCAAAGTTTTTCCCAGTGCCACACACCGTAAGCGGCGTGGACCGGCAGCCGGAAGCCGAGTTCGCGGACGAGCATGATGATTTGGCCGCGGTGGTGTACGTCGTGCGCGAACATGTAGCCGAACATCGTCGCGCCCGCGGGCCATTCCTGCGACCAGCTGCCGCGTGAGTATTTTTGGATTTTGCGTTTGGCAGGATCGGGCGTGAGCAGCACGTCTTTTAGCATCGCGACGAGCACCGCGTTGCTCTTTTTGTGCGCCGCGCGCGTTTGCGCGAGAGTGGCGCGGTCGGGATCGAGCGGCGCCGGACTTTTCAGGTGCGGCGCTGTGCGGCGAATCCAGTTCACATTGCAGTTGTGCATGTGGACGAAAATCGCTGCGATGGTGCGTCCCTCCCCACGCTTGTGCAGCGGATGCGGCGCGCGCCATGCCTTGGGATTCATGTTCGCGAGCAGCAGGTCGTTCATCGCGCCATTCGCCATGAACATTTCCACCAGCACCTGCGGGATGTCCGCCTGCGTGCTGGGCGGTCTACGACGGGATGGCTTTGAAGGCTTCAGTTTCGTCGCCATATTCTGAGTATTGTAACGCCAAGGCTAAGCTTTTCCGGGTGCCAGGACCGAGGGTGGCGCGGTGGGATAGCCAACCTGGCTGTCATCTTACGAATGACAGTCGTTCCTCTGAGATTCAGCGATGCCGGAGCGAGAAGTTTAATACGGCGCGAGCTGACTCCGTCCATGATCTCGCGCGATCAAAGCTGGTCTTCGCCGGATGACAGCCAGGTTGGCTATCCCACGCGAATGCAGTTTGGCCATCACACTACTCGTAGCGGAGAGCTTCAACTGGATTGAGGCGGGCGGCTTTGGTGGCAGGCCACACGCCGAAGACGAGGCCAATGCCGACGGCGACGACGAAGCCCACGATCACGGCGGTAGGCGATACGACGGCTTGCATGCCGCTCACCACGGGAATGAGCATCACGAGCCCGCTTCCCACGAGGATGCCGATGATGCCGCCGCTGCCCGTGAGCGTCATGGCTTCAAACAAAAATTGCCACGTGATGTCTTTACTGCGCGCACCGATCGCTTTGCGAACGCCGATCTCGCGTGTACGCTCGGTGACGCTCACCAGCATGATGTTCATCACGCCGATGCCACCGATCAGCAAGCCGATCGAGCTGAGCACCACCACCACGAGCGCCACGCCGCCGATAATGTCGTTGAACTGCTTCACTGTGTCGGCGTTCGTCTGCATCGAAAAATTATCGGGCTTGTCGTACGGGACTTCGCGGCGGCGGCGCAGCACCTCGCGCGCCTGATCGACGGCGGTATCGAGCTGCCCCGGATACGCGAGGATCCCGATGAACACTTCAAAGCTCGCCGGAAATAATTTCGTGAACGAATAATAGGGCGTCACGACGCGCTTATCCTCGTCGGCCGTCCCCAGTGTCCCGACCGGCTTCTGAAAAACGCCGATCACGGTGAACGTGGAGCCGTCGACGAGCACTTCTTTGCCCAGTGCGTCGTCGAACGACGGAAACAGCGCTTTGGTGATGTCCTCGCCTAGCACAACCACGTTGTCGCGGTGCCGATTCTCCGTATCCGTGAAAAACCGGCCAACGCGCATGGTCTCGCTCGAATTGACCATCGGATAATTCGGGAATGTGCCGCGGAATTCGTTGCCGTCCGCTTCGTTCTTCTGATAGCGCACCGAGTGTGCCTGCTGCCAGTCCATAATCGCGACGGTGACCTCTTTTACCGCCGGACACATGGTTCGAATCGCTTCGGCGTCTTCGAGCGTCAGCGGCTTGCGCAGCCGCTCTTCCTTGGGCCGGCGCCCGTTCGACGGCCCCTGATTGAAACGCCAGGCCCACGCGGAATTCGCACCGCTGGAATTGATCTGATCGACGATCGAGTTGCGGAAGCCCGACACCAATCCCACGACGAGGATGATCAGCATCACGCCGATCATCACGCCCAGCACGGCCAAAAAGCTGCGCAGCTTGTGCGCGCGAACGGTGTCCAGGGCCAGGGCCAGGTTCTCGCGAAGATCACTCTTAAATTCCATGGGTCATCCGTCCGCCCGCAGCGCTTCGATCGGGTCCAGCTTCGCCGCGCGCATCGCGGGATATATTCCAAAGAAAAGCCCCACACTGGTGGAAAGAAACAGCGCGATCACGATCGCAAAAACCGGCGTCGAAATCGGAATCGACGTGGTGCCGCGCACGATCGCTGAAATTGCCAGCGCGATGATCACGCCCACCGCTCCCCCGCTCGCCGCGAGCAGCGCCGACTCCACCAAAAATTGCATCACGATGTGCCGCCGCCGCGCGCCGAGCGATTTGCGCAATCCCACTTCGCGCGTGCGCTCGGTGACGCTCGCCAGCATGATGTTCATGATCACGATGCCGCCCACCACCAGAAATACCGACGTGACCCACACCGCCACGCCAAACACGTTCGACGTGAGACTGTCCCAGATACCCATCAGCGCCGAAGGCTGCACCACGCCGAAATCGTCTTCTTTGTCGTACCCCAGGTGATGCCGCGAGCGGAGAATCACGCGCGATTCGTCCACGGCCTCGGACATCGCTTTCCCGCTGATCGCCGAAATAAAAATCGCCACCGAATCGCCGGGCGTGAGCAGTTCTTTGCGATACGTGCTCAGCGGGATCAGAACGAAATTGTCCTGCGACTGCCCGAGCACGGAACCTTTCGCCGTGGTGACGCCGACGACTTGGAATTCCCCCTGTCCCGCTCGAATTTCTTTCCCTATGGGATCGGCGCCGCCAAAAATTTTCTGCACCAGGTCCGGGCCGATCACGGCGACGTTCGAGTGGTGATCCTCGTCTATTTGCGTGAGCAGGCGGCCGCTCGCGGCGTCCATGTTGCGGAT
>JBEKJW010000270.1:0-6156 GCA_050011035.1 Candidatus Acidiferrales bacterium | reverse complement strand
TTCAATCTCAATAAAGTCGCGCAGCTCCAGGGCATCGAAATTCTCAACGTCAATCAACTCGCGAACGCGCTCAAGCCCGTCGTCCTTCCCGGCGAAACCATGCGCGTCTTCATCCTTCGCGAAGGCAAGGAATACAATCAGGGCGTTGCGTATCTTGATGACGGCACCATGGTCGTCGTCGATGGCGCGCGTAAGCTCATCAATAAAACCATCGACATCACCGTCACCTCGGTCCACCAAACCACAGCCGGCAAAATGATTTTCGGCCGCTGCGACGATCGCGGTGAGCCGCAACCCACGCGCGGCCCCTCAAGCTCAGCGTCCGCATCCGGCGCGGGACCTGGTAGTTCAGCGCAGCACCATCCGACTCCGGCCCCGCAAGCAGCAGCCGCTGCCTCGTCGCAATCCTCACTCAGCGACGCGCCCACGGCCGTGCGCACCCTGGAGAGCGCCCCGGCCACCGGCGGCGGCGAACGCCCCCCGCGCCCCCTCTACCCCGATTCCGGCCGCTGCTGATTTCGGCGACGTAGCGCGCCTACGTAGATCCGCCTTTCCGGGTGCCGCACCCTTTTCATCTCAAAAGGGTGCGCAGCAAGTCGTCCGCTCGCGAGCAAATGGAGAGACCTGCGGCTGCCGACAGCTGCCCGTCGCCGTAGCCCCCACAGCGCGTCTGCGCTACACTGTGTCTCCCTCATGACCCGTATAGCAGCCATCATCCCCGCCGCCGGCCTTGGCACCCGCATGGGCGCCGACGTCCCCAAACAATTTCTCGAACTCGACGGCGTCCCGCTCGTCATCTTCACTCTCCGCCGCATCGCCTCCTGCGCCGCCGTCACCGAGCTGTTCATCTCCACGCGCGCTGACGACATCGTCTCGCTCCAGAACACCGTCGCCAAAGCCGGCCTCGGCCGTCCCGCGCGCGTCGTCCACGGCGGCGACACGCGCCAGCAATCCGTCGCCAACGCGCTCGCTCAAATCGATCCCAACACTGAAATCGTTCTCGTTCATGACGCCGTGCGCCCCTTCGTCACCACCGAGCAAATCAATCGCGTCATCGCCGAAGCCCGCTCGCGCGGCGCCGCCATCCTCGGCATCCCTGCGATCGACACGGTGAAAGAAGTGAAGCGCACCAGCCTCCCCGAAGACATGGCTCTTATCACCGCCACGATTCCGCGCGAGCGCGTCGTTCTCGCGCAAACGCCGCAAGCTTTTCACTACCCGCTACTCCGCGACGCCTTCAAAAAAGCGCAGCAGGACGGCATCGTCGGCTCCGACGAGTCCTCCATCGTCGAGCGCTTCGGCCACGACGTCTTCGTCGTCCTCGGCTCGCAGCGCAATTTGAAAATCACGCGCCCGGGCGACATGGAACTCGCGCGCTTCTACCTCGACCAGGAGCGCAAGCAGGCATGATTCGTTGCGGCATCGGCTACGACCTTCATCGCCTCACCGAAGGCCGCCCGCTCATGATCGGCGGCGTTCACGTCCCGTTCGATAAAGGCCCCGTCGGCCACTCCGATGGCGACGTCCTCGCCCACGCGCTTTGCGATGCGCTTCTTGGCGCCGGAGGCCTCGGCGACATCGGCACGCACTTTCCAGACTCCGATCCCAAGTGGAAAGGCGCGAACAGCCTTCTCTTCCTCGAGCACACGCGCAAACTTCTCGACGAGCGGAAACTCCGCATCAATCATCTCGACGCCGTAGTGATTCTCGAGCGCCCCAAGCTCGGCCCGCACTTTCCCGCCATGCGCGAAGCGCTTGCCAAGTCCCTCGGAATTCGTCCCGATCAAATCAACCTCAAAGCCAAAACCAACGAAAGCGTCGACGCCGTCGGCCGCAGCGAAGCCATCGCCTCCCACACCATCGCCACCCTCGAAGGCTGACGCGCCCCACGCACCACCCCGATCTTGGCACCGCGGACCCTCAAGCACGACCTTAGGCGCAACGGTTGTGGAATAGGCAGACCTGCCTGTGGTTTTCTAAGGTCGCAGCCTCAGGCCGCGAGACCGCAAATCGCCCCTGTGCATTTTCGTCTTTTGTTTTTTCTAGTCACTCGCCACTACTCACTAGCCACTCGCGTACAATTATTTCTCGATGCACGAAGAGTCCGAAGACGCCGCCGAAGAAATCTCCTCACCAACGGTCGACACTCGTTTCACCGTCCAAGACGTCAACGCTATCGTCGCCCGCCGCGGCTGGCTCACCGATCACACCACGGTCGACGACGAAACCTTTCCCATTCACATCTGGTTCGCCCGCGTGACAACCCTCCTCGGCCCCAAGTCACCAACGCTCGACCATCTCGAATCACTCCTTACCCTCATCTTCCACTACGACGCAGCAGCCAACCTCGCCCTCCCCGAAAATCGCGCCGTCCTCGTCCGCACCGGTGCCCGCGAAGTGATCCGCGTACTCGCCAACAGCATTCTCGACGGAGGCGGCGTCTCCGATTCCGATCGTTTCAAAGCCATCGTCGACAACATCAAAGCCGCCGTCCCATTTCGTAGCCGCGTGATTTTTCACCCGCTGCGCCTCGCGCTCGCCGGACGCACCGGCGAAGGTGAACTCGACCGCGTGATCCTTCTCCTCGATCCCGCCGCCAAGCTTCCCTTCTCCGTCAAAGTGAAAGATACTCGCGAGCGCATGCTCGAATTCTGCGCCGCGCTGGACTGAGTCTTTGGCGAACGCAGCGAGCTGTAACATAGACTGTCAGTCTGTGCAGCGTCCCGCGGAAGCCGTACACAACGCCTCCGCCGGCCAAAGCCCTCTCTTATCCATCGCATTTCAGCGATAATAAAACCCCCATGAACTGGATCACCGGCTTCCACGCCGTCGAAGAAGCTCTCGCCGCAGGCCGCGGTCTCGACCGCATCGTCATCGCGCGCGGCCGTCACGGCGAACGCGTCGACGCCATCGTCCAACTCGCCAAGCGCCACGGCGTCCCCATCCGCTTCGAAGAGCGCGTCAATCTCGATCGCCTCACCGGCACGCGTGAGCACCAGGGCGTCGCCGCGCTCGGCTCCGCCAAGCCAGCCACCGCCCTCGAAGACATCCTCCGCGCCGGTCACGCGAATGGCCTGCTCGTCCTTCTCGACGGCGTCGAAGATCCGCACAACGTCGGCGCCGTGATCCGCACCTCGCTCGCCGCCGGCGCAAACGCCGTCGTCATTCCCGAACGCCGCGCCGCCGGCCTCACCGACACAGTCGAACGCGCTTCCGCAGGCGCGCTCGCGCACCTGCCCGTCGCGCGCGTGAAAAATCTCGTTCGTGCCATGGAAGAAATGAAGGAGGCGGGTTACTGGCTCGTCGGTCTCGACGAGCGCGCGGAAAAAAATTACACCGAGGTCGATTACAAAGGTTCGATCGGCATCGTGATGGGCGGCGAAGGCGACGGCCTGCACGAACTCACCCGCAAGCGTTGCGACTTCCTCGTCTCACTTCCCACCACGGGTCCCGTGAAATCTCTCAACGTTTCCGTCGCTGCAGGCGTCGTGCTCTTCGAAGCCGTCCGCCAGCGCCGCGCCGCTTCGTCTTCGGGCAAATCGCAAAACTCCCGCCCCCCGCAGGCGACGGACCACAAAAAACCGCTGCCCACCGACTAACTACTTGTCGTACGCCAGCAGCGAAAACACATCCACGCCCGGCAGCTTCGCGCGTCCATTCAGAAAACTCAGCTCCACCGCAAACGCCGCGCCCGCCACTTTTCCGCCGAGTTGCTCCACCAGCTTCACCGCCGCCGCAGCCGTCCCGCCCGTTGCAAGCAAGTCGTCACACACCAGCACGCGCTGCCCCGGCTTGATCGCATCCTCGTGAATCTCCATCGAATCCGTGCCGTACTCCAGTTGGTAGCTCACCGACGCCACCTTCCCCGGCAACTTCTTCGGCTTGCGAATCGGCACGAATCCCGCGTTCAACCGGTACGCCAGCGCCGGCGCAAAAATAAATCCGCGCGCTTCCATACCCGCCACCACATCCACTTTCGTCCCGTTGTAGTGCGCGCACAGATTATCGACCAGCGAGTGAAATCCCGCAGGGTCCTTCAGCAGCGTCGTCAGGTCGTAAAACAAAATCCCCGGCTTCGGATAATCCGGAATTTCGCGGATCAGTTTCTTCAGTCCGTCCATGTCTCTCCCTTAGCGTTCGTATTCCACCTTAAACTCGTCGCCAAACTCGCGCCCACTCGGCAGCTCGCCCTCGTCAATCGACGTCACCTGCGCGCCCTCCGGTCCTTGCTCCAGCTCCGCGCGAAATGCCTCCATTGATTCCTCGGGTCCCGCCGCAGCCACCTCTACGCGCCCATCGCGCAAATTTTTCACCGTGCCTCGAATCCCCAGCCGCTGCGCCGTCCGCATCGCGAAGTACCGGTAGCCGACGCCTTGCACGCGTCCGCTCACCACATACAGCCGCGCCTTGCCGTCGATACCCTCCGTCACAGCCGCCGCCTCCAACAAAAGACCCAAAATTTTACTCTGCCGCCCTCCGATTTGCATCACCACCGTCGCTCCTCCCACACCCCCGCCGCGCCCGCACATTCAACCGCTGACAACGCCGCGCCCCCGAAGTAACATCTAACTTTCAAGGACTCCCATGGCTCGCCGCTCCTTCTCCGCCGCAGCAATTTTCGCAGCCATCGTCGCTCTCTCGGCTACCGCCCGCGTCTCTCGCGCTCAAGACGCCGGTCCACAAGCCCCGCCTCCAAAATTCGAAGTAAATCGCATTTCGGCCGTCCCGCACCCCGGTCCGCCGCCGATCCCCATTCCAGACATCATCCAAAAGTTCGCGGCCAACGAAGACGCCGCCAAGAAAGCCTACGACACCTACACCTTCACCCAGTCCATCCGTATGCAGGAAATCAGCGATCCCGGCGGTGAGTTCAGCGTTTCCGGCCAGGTCTACTCGCGCCCCGATGGCGAACGCTCCCTGCGCGTCGTCGGCCAGCCCAGCTCCACTTTGAAAGTCACGCACTTCTCCCTCGAAGACGTTCGCCAGATCGCCAGTGTCCCGCTCTTCCCTCTCACTTCGGATCAAATCGCGAGTTATAACTTCCTCTACGCTGGTCCGCAGCAGCTCGACCAGATCAATACGTACGCATTTCAAGTGAAGCCCAAAGCATTTGACCGCAAGAAGCGCTTCTTCGAAGGTGTGATTTGGGTCGACGATCACGATTTTGCGATCGTGAAAAGTTACGGAAAGTTTGTCAGCGAGTACGGCGGCAACGGTCTCACGCTGCCCTTTACCATGTTTGAGACCTACCGCGAAAATTTCGACAACAAGTACTGGTTCCCCAGCTACATCCGTTCCGACGATGAGTACAAACTCACCGACAATCAGAATCAGCCCGTCGTCCCCGCCCGCGGTAAGCAGCGCAACGGCAAACCCATTCCCGACCACGACGATACTGTTCTCAGCGACGGCACGAAGCCCGCAGAACCCGTGACGCAGCCCGACGAAACCGTCCAACTCCGCCTGGTCGTCCGCTGCACCAACTTCAAAGTCCAAACCCCCGCCAACACTCCTGCTGCGGCGCCCAACGCCAACACGATCAGCGCCCCGCCAACGGCGCAACCTCCAACCGCCGCGCCCAACAAGCCATAGTCGTCCGCGCGGCCGACGTCCGACAGCCACAAGTCCGACAGCCTCCCAGGCGGTCGTTTTGCGACGACCCTACGCAATTCTGGCACTCTCGATGACGCAAGAAAACCAAACTAGGTTAGAACGCAGGTGGCACAGACAGCCTATTGTCTGTGTGCATTTGCCGTTGTATCAGCGGGCCTTGTGTTGGAGACCCGTCATCCTGAGCGCAGCGAAGGACCTCGCTTCTGTTTTTCAATCGCGGCGGTGCACCAAATACCGAGGCAACTCCCGAATCGCCTCCATCAGTATCTGCGGCTTCGTCGCCCGTATCCTCTCGGCCGTAGGAAACGGCCCGAGCACTCCAATCGCCCTTACGCCCGCCCGCGCCGACATCTCCATATCCTCCGCCGTATCCCCGACATAAACGCAAACCTCCGGCCCCACGCGCAATCGCTTCAACGCCAACCGCAGCGGAGCCGGATGCGGCTTCTTGTGCGGGACGTCCTCGCTGCACACGCACGCCGAGAAATATTCCGCCAACTGCAGCTCCCGCAGTTGCCGCCTCACCCGTGCTCGATTTCCACT
>JBEKJW010000269.1:0-6182 GCA_050011035.1 Candidatus Acidiferrales bacterium | reverse complement strand
ATTCATTTTCTGTTTCCGGCAAAGCGAGTGGCTGCCTAGAGTTTCCCGCGTCTGGAATCCTTTCCATCACAAACAGCATCTACTTGTGGTCGCGAGCCGGAAAACATCCCGGCTCGCGGTCCTTTTTGCAGCGCTCCGCTTCGAACGGGGACTTCGGTTTCCAACCGAACAACATGCGCGATTTGACAGCGGCAGGAAGGACTCGTTAAAATCGCGGGATTTGAGTGAGGCATTTGGGCTCACCTAGGGAACAATCGATGGACAAGAAACGGCTGGACTACTACAAGAAAAAACTGGTGACACGGCGTGAGGAACTGGCTCGCGGCATCCTGAGGACCGAGCAGGAAGGACGCGAAGCCGACGAGGATCCCACTGTGGATCTCGCCGACAAGGCTGCCAATTCCTACACCAAGGAATTTCTCTTCGGCCAAACGCATAACGACCGCTCAATGCTCCAGCTGGTGGACGACGCACTGACGCGCATCAAGGAAGGCACGTTCGGCGAGTGCGACTCCTGCCACGAAGAACTGCAACAGAAGCGGCTGGAAGCTGTGCCCTGGACGCGCTACTGCATCAACTGCCAGGAGAAAAAGGAACAGGGGCTGCTGTAGGCCCCTGTTCAGCTGTACCCTTCCCTGACGTTTTTCCACGCACCGCTTCGAGTTGTGCGCCGTGGTGTGACCTTGCGCGACGAAACACTTTGCGCACGTCACCCGTCGGTTATATAACCTCGGTGTGTTTCTACGTTCCGCGCTTGATGCTTTGGCGGCGGTCTTGGCGCCGGCGCCGTGCCGACTCTGCGACAAACCACTTCTCAACGCGAGCCGAATTCCCATCTGCCCGGAGTGTCTGGCATCGTTTGTGCCGATTCGTGAGCCGCTTTGTCAGTGTTGCGGCCGGCAATTTCCCGCGATCGTCGCAGAACATGCGGGCGCGCCCCTGCCGCTCTGCCGGCTGTGCCGCGAGAACACGTTCGCGTTCGACCGCGCGCGAAGCTTCGGCGTATACGACACGGCACTACACAACGCGATTCTGCTTATGAAGTACGAAGAACTTACGCGGCTGGGCCACTGGTTTGCGGAGCGCCTCGCGGAAGTGATCGCGCGCGAGCCTGAAGTATTTCGTGCGGACGTGGTGGTGCCGGTGCCGCTACACCCGGCGCGCCAACGTGAACGCGGTTACAACCAGGCCGAACTGATCGCGCGGCCTTTGGCAAAACGGCTAGGGATTAAGCAAGGTTCTTACTTGCTGGTTCGCACCAGACCGCGGCCGGCGCGTTTGGTTCTTTCGCGCAAGGAGCACTGGGAATCCGTACGTGGCGCGTACGCTACGCGAAAAGGGCTGCGAGTTGACAAGCTTCGCGTGCTGCTGATAGATGATGTAATGACCACTGGAGCGACGCTCGATGCGTGTTCTCGCGCTCTGAAGAGCGCGGGAGCGAAATCGGTGGTGGGGTTGACCGTGGCTCGAGTGACGTCGGGTTTGGGGCCGCTACCGGCGGTCAAACCGGTCATCGAACAGGTCGCTGGAAATTTACACACGAGAAACTAGCGGCACACACGCAGCATCTACTATAATTTAGTCAGTGTTTTCGAGCGACGCGAGGGCGGCGCAATTGGAAAACCGACATAAAAGTGGCCTAAGACCCCGGCCCGTACTGGGCCGAGGCGGACTTGCGCCGGATTCACCGGCTGCCAAGTCGCTCGCTTCGAACCCCAGTCGTCCCTCCGTGATGCAAGCTCCCGTCCTGGTCCTGAACGCCACCTTCGAGCCCATCAACGTGACGGCGGTGCGCCGTGCGCTGGTGCTCATGCTGAAGGGCGTGGCGCAAGCCGAAGAGACCAACTCATCGAGCGTGCATTCGACCAAAAGTTCGATGCAGGTGCCGTCTGTGATTCGCCTGCTGACTTACCGACATATCCCGCAGCAGAGCCGAGCGCTCTCGCGGAAAAATATCTTGCTGCGCGACCGGAACACGTGCCAGTTCTGCGCGCGGATCTTTCCCACATCGGAGCTCACGCTCGATCACGTTATGCCGCGTTCGCGAGGCGGGCGCTCATCGTGGGAAAATCTTGTGGCTTGCTGCTACGCCTGCAACAACCGCAAGGGCGATCGCACCCCGGAAGAAGCGGGGATCAAACTTCAGCGCAGGCCGCGCCCGTTCACGCTGCACACTTCACGCCAGTTGATGCGCCTGATCGGGCATCGCGACGAGAAGTGGCGCAAGTACCTTTTCTACTAGTATTTTCCTACTACTTCCTGGTTTCGATTTTTGTGCAACCTTTTCCGCGTGCAAGCGTCTAAGTTTATAACTGCTTCTAGGACACACCCCGGGAAGTGGCACCGGCCTAATCCGGACCACTTCCTCTCCTTTTTTCTGCGCACACTTTTTGAATTTCTACTGCCGGAATAAGACTTTAATTCCGCTCCGCCATTTTTCGTTCAAACCGATTCGCGTGATCTGAATTTCCGGCGACAAATATTTCATCAGCGTCGTCGTTGAGGAATGAAACTGAAATCCCGACGCCACAAGCCAAACGAGTGGCGGGCGCGAGTCGATTTCCACTCCGCTGAAATAGCCCTCTGCGTGAAAGTCGTTTTGCACTTGATGGCGGCGCACGCGCAGCCAGTATTCGACGGCTTGTAAAGGCAGTTGAATGTCTTCCCTGGCTTTCAGCTCGATCACGACGAGGCGTCCTTGTCGCGTGATGCCGAGTAAGTCGACAATGCCCCGTCCGTTGGCCGCCAGCGCGGGAACCTGCGAATAGAAGAAACGCTCGTCGAGCTGCGCGTCGATGCGCGTCGGTTCTTCGATCATCATAGACTCCAGCCACCGCTCGGGCGATGCGCGATACATCCAGTGGTTCCCGTCGCGAGTTTTGGCGTTTCGGTATCGCTCGATCTGGTACAAGATTCTTTCCAGCACTCGTTCGCTTTTTTCTGTAAGCGGCTTTTGCGCGTTGCCCAATCCGAAAAGCGTGCCTTCTCGAGTCCACCGGGCGAACTCGAGCCCTTTGTAGCAAAACGCCACTTCCCTTGCGTCCGGGGACGGTCGAAGTTCAATTGCCGAATGCGTTCCCGGCCACATGGCGCGAATTCTGCCAAGCGCATCCTGCGCTCTCGCAACCACAGCCTCAACATCGTGGCGCGGCACCAGCCAACTCTTCAAATTTCCAGCGTCGGAAACTGGAACGCGCCGAATCTCAGCGTCATGCCCGACCAGCTCGAAAATCTCGCTTCGAGCGCTGCCCGTGGAAATGGCCGGGAGTTTTTCGCAGATCGATCCTGACGTGCCTGCCGGAACGAAAAGCCGCAGCCCTTCGATCGCGCGCTTAGACGCATGGCTCCGCGTCCAATCCAGCCACAAAAGTCCGAACGCAAGCATCCCTTCGATCGACGCTGCTGTCTCATCACTCGATGCGGCGAGCAACGCCCACGCGCTGCGGCCCTCATGCATTACTCCACGCACGTAAATTCCCGAAAACGAATGCTCGAGGTCCGGCGCTGTGGTGAGTGAATCGACGATCGCGTCTGGAAAACGTTCGGCGAGGATGCGTTCGAATCGTGTGCGAAATTGCTCGCGCCCGATGCGGCTTTCGGGCCGCGCAGTCTCGCGCCGCAAAAACTCGAGTTTCACAGGTTTGGTCCGGCCGAACTTCCGCACCTCAAGAACGATCAGCTCGCCTGTCTGTTCGCGAATGCGAACGATTCGACGCGTCAGGTTACGCGCTTCCGACCAGAGGTGAACGACGGGATCCTTGCCATCGGTGCGCAGCTCGTATTGAAACGCGACCAGCTCCGCGAGCCACTCGCCGTCTTCGCGGACTTCGGCGCTACCCGAAGCAGCGAATTCTCCGAGCGCGCGATCCAATTCCTGCCAATCGCTCGCCTGCCAGTCGCCGGCGGCCGCTTTCATGTTCGAGTCCTTCTGAGAGGCCGGGACTACTGCGCGGCTATTCTAGTACGAGGCCCGTGACGCGTATAGAAGGGTACTGATGATTCCACTCTTCGGAGAGGTGCTCGAGCGTCACCTGGAAGTCGCGGCGCTGGCCCGCGGGAATCGGCTCGGCGTCAGGCGGGATCAGCGACTCGTTTTCGCGCAGTACGACCTGATCGAGGGTGTTGCGAAATTCGATTTGAACCTGGATCGCCTTGATATCTTTGTCGCCCATGTTCGCGACGGTTCCGGCGACGTACGTGAAGTCCTGATTCAGAAAATTCGTGGCGTGGGCGAGCTTGATGTCGTCGAAATGGATCCTGTCGGAGTAAGCCTGCTCGGCTGCGCCATACGGGAGCTTCACTTCAGCAACGGGCGCGGTGCGCGTGTGTTTCACAACGAGCACAATAACCGCCACTAGAATAGCGACGATGATCAGCCCCGCGGTGAACGCGTAGGGAAACTGGCTGCGCTGGTCTTTGTAAGAGCTCTCGCCCGGTTCCATCTGAACTTCCTGAAGCCCGCTGCGGCGGTTAGCCGCGTCGATTTGATTCTCGGCGAGCGCGCGACGGCTCCCGATGTTGGCGACGTTCTAGCGGCCGAACGAGAGCCGCAGAACCAGAGGCTCCGGTAGTCCCGCCGCCGTCATGCGCTTCTGGACGGCTTCAATGTCGTAGGGCACGCGCCAGAATTCAACGACGTTATTCGACAGATCCGCAATGGCGAACGCCGAGCGCGTATCTCCGTCGCGCGGCTGGCCGATTGATCCCGGATTCAGGAGATACGTGGTCTCCATATCAGTCGTCAAAGTGGAGAAATTTGTTCCCGCCGGCGGCTTGAAATGTAGAACTCCCACCTTGTTGTCGAAAAGCGTGAAACCGCCCTGCAAGTGGGTGTGGCCGAAGAATGTGACTTGCGCGCGGGCATCCAGCAGGCTGTCCAGCGCTTGCGCCGGCGCGAAAACGTATTCATCTTCGTCGCGGAAGGCGCCGTGAACCATCATGAAAGTATCGACAGTGACGGGGCCGGTCGGCAGTTTTTCGAGCCACTCGCGATTTTCTGGGCGGAGCTGGTCACGCGTCCAATGCGCGACATTCCGGGCGACTGGGTTGAAGTCATCTGCGTTTGCAATGCCTGAGCCGGCCTTATCGTGATTTCCGCGGATCGTGACCGCGTCGATTTCTCGGATGCGGTCTACGACTTCATTGGGATCGGGGCCGTATCCCACGACGTCGCCCAGGCAGACGACTTTGTCCCACCGCCCTTTCACCGTATCGAGCACGGTGTCCAGCGCGGTGAGGTTCGCGTGGATGTCGCTCAGAATCAGATAACGCATTCAAACGCCCCCGTCCACAAACGCGGAATTATAGTCGAACCGTGGGCCGGAATGCACGAAATCGCTACGCTGCAAAGCTTTACGGGAACCAGTACGGCCATTCTATCGAATCATCATGCAGTCGCCGTAGCTGTAAAAACGGTAGCCGGCGGTGACTGCGTGGCGGTAGGCACTGAGAATATTTTCGCGGCCGGCGAGCGTTGAGACGAGAGCGAGAAGGCTGGACTGCGGGAGGTGAAAGTTGGTGAGTAGCTGATCGACTATGCGGATTGGCTTGCCGGGATAGAGGAAGATCGTGGCCTCGGCCCGTCCGGCGCGGGGCACGGCGTCGTGCGCTTTTTCGGCTGCGTCTTCGAGAGTGCGGACGACTGTGGTGCCGACGGCGAGGATGGGGCGTTTGGCTTCTTTCGCTTTTGCGATGGCGTCGGCCGTGGATTGTGGGATTTCGTAGGTCTCGGCGTGGATTTTGTGGTCTTCGAGCTTTTCGGTGCGGACCGGTTCGAAGGTGCCGAGGCCGACGTCGAGCGTGACTTCCACGATCTCGATGCCGCGATCGCGGATGCGCTTGAGCGTTTCGGGTGTGAAATGCAGGCCGGCTGTCGGTGCGGCTACGGCTGTTCCCTCGCGTGCGTACACGGTTTGATATCGGTCGCGGTCGGCGGCGTCGTCTTCGCGTTTGATGTAAGGCGGGAGCGGGATGTGACCGAGCTTGGCGACGGCATCCTGGAAATTCGGAACTGGTGCGAATCGCACCACGCGCAAGCCGAAGTCGCCGCGCTCTTCTACAACAGCCTCGAGAGCGCCCTCGCCGAAGATGATGTGCTCGCCTACTGGAACTTTGCGACCGGGCTTCACGAGCGCTTCCCAGCGATCTTTGCCGAGCGGGCGTACGAGGAGGACTTCGATCTC
>JBEKJW010000268.1:0-9202 GCA_050011035.1 Candidatus Acidiferrales bacterium | reverse complement strand
GGCCCAATTGGGCCTATTGCAGGCGACGGGGCAACTGGCTAAGGTGTTTCAGTAGAGCACTCGAGGCGCAAACCCACGCTTGGGGTATCTCCTAATATCGAGTAAAATAAGCGTTGCACTTATTCCGGTCGAAGTCCGCTGTATCTTATTGAGTTCTGAGGGGGTAACAAGTAGATGGCGTCTGTAATGAAGACTTTGCTGTTGAATCCGCCGAGCTTTGAGAAGTTCGACGGCGGTGCGGGTTCCCGCTGGCCCGCGACCCGCGAGATCGAGTCGTACTGGTATCCGGTCTGGCTTTCTTATCCCGCGGGCATGCTGCCTGGCAGCCGCCTGCTGGATGCGCCTCCGCAACACATTACCCCCCTGGAAGTGATGGACATTTCCAAGGACTACGAGTTCGTGGTCCTTTTCACCTCGACCGTCGGTTTCTATAGCGATTTGAAGATGGCGCGCGGCATGAAGGAGCGCAAGCCGTCCATCAAGATTTGCTTCGTCGGACCGCAGGTGCAGATCAAGCCGGCCGAGAGCTTGCTGGCGAGCGAAGACATCGACTTTGTGGTGCGTGGCGAATTCGACTTCGCTGTTGTGGACTACGCGAACGGCAAGCCGCTCTCTGAAATCGCGAACGTCAGCTACCGCAAGGACGGCGAGATCGTTCATAACCCATCGCGCGCGATGCTGCAGACCGCGGAGCTGGATTCGCTGCCGTTTGCGACCGACGTTTACCAGCGCGACTTGAGCATCGAGAAGTACAACGTGCCGTTCCTGCTTCACCCGTTCGTTTCGTTCTATACGGCGCGCGGATGCCCGGCGCTGTGTACGTTCTGCCTGTGGCCGCAAACGCTTTCCGGCCACGCCTGGCGCGTGCGTTCGGTCGAATCTGTGGCGCGCGAATTCAAGCAGGCGCACAAGATGTTTCCGCAGGCGAAGGAATTTTTCTTCGACGACGACACGTTCAACATCCGCAAGGACCGCGTGCTCGCGCTGTGCAAGGAATTCAAACCCGTGGGCTTCCGCTGGTCGTGCACGGCGCGTGTTCACAGCGACTACGAGACCCTGAAGGCGATGGCGGATGCCGGCGCGCGTCTGCTGATCGTTGGTTTCGAATCGGGCGACCCGCAAATTCTGAAGAACATCAAGAAAGGCGCGACCGTCGAAATGGGCCGCACCTTCGTGCAGAATTGCAAGAAGGTCGGCATTCACGTTCACGGCGACTTCATCATCGGCCTGCCCGGTGAAACCAAGGAAACCATCGAGAAGACCATTGAGTACGCGAAGGAGCTCGACTGCGAGACGATTCAAGTCTCCATGGCTCACGCGTATCCCGGCACCGCTCTCTACGACCAGGGCATGAAGGAAGGTTTCCTGGCGGGCGAAGCGATCACGGACGACATGGGCCACCAGCTGCCGCACCTGCAGTATCCTGGCCTATCGCGCGAGTACATGGTTGAGTCCGTGAACCGCTTCTACGACGAATACTATTTCCGCCCGCGCGTCGCGTGGCGCATCGTTCGCGAAGCCCTCTGGGATTCGCACGAGCGCAAGCGGTTGTTCCACGAAGCGTGGGACTTTATGAAGCTGCGTCACGACCGGATCAAAGTCGCCAAGAAGGGCGTCGAAAAGAAAGCCATGATCCAGGTCAAAGTTCCGCCCATCGCCGGCGAATCGCAAGGCGCATGACCCGGTCGCAAGGCCTGCACCTGAAGACGCTGGTGTTTTTGTTGTTGATGGTGGTCTTCGGTCCCCTGGGCGACGTGTTTCTCGGAAAAGGCATGCGAGAGCTGGGAGGCCTGAATTCGTGGGCTCCCGCGGACCTGCTTCATTTCTTCGCGCGCGCCTTCATGTCGCCCACCGTGCTGATAGGCGTCGGGCTGCTGATAGCGTTCTTCATTTGTTACACCTTGCTGCTCTCGTGGGCGGACTTCAGCTTCGTTCAACCTGCATCGTCCTTTGCGTACGTGATTGTCGCGCTGCTCGGCCACTACTTCCTCGGCGAGGTGGTGAGCGTGACGCGATGGATCGGAATCGCGCTGATTTGCCTGGGCGTTCTGCTCGTGGGCCACACGCCGCTCAGCACCACGGAGCCTTCCTGACATGTTGAAGGTGGCGCTTTTCTTCATTGTGGTTTGTTCCAGCACGGCGGGCGAACTGTGCATCAGCCGGGCGATGAAGTCGATCGGCGAGGTGAAGGATTTTCGGCCGATGGCGCTTATGCGCACGGTCTGGCGCGCCGTGCAGGTGGGCATTCTGTGGGTCGGGCTCGCCTTGATGGCCGCTGCGTTCTTTTCGATGCTGATGCTGCTCTCGATGGAAAATGTGAGCTTCGTTGTGCCCGCTACAGCGCTCAGCTACGCCGCGGGCGCCTACGGCAGCCGCGTGTTTCTCGGCGAACGCGTCGCGCATCTGCGTTGGGCCGGCGTCGCGCTCGTTTGTATCGGCGTTGCTCTGGTCTGGCAGGGCAAGGGCTAGTTTGCGATGTGGTTTCACGCGATCCGCGTCATAGCCTACGCGCTGGCGCTTGGATCGTTTGCCTACTTTGGCGTAGCGCTGTACGCCGCGTGGCGTTTCTTCGAACGCGGGGCGCCCGTCGGGGCCGTCTCCGATAATTCCGCGCCTCCTCTTTCCGTCCTCAAGCCGATTTACGGACTCGACCGGCAAACCTACGAAAACTACGCGAGTTTCTGCACGCAGGATTACTCCGACTACGAAATTCTATTTTGCGTGAGCGACGATCGCGACCCGGCTATCGACGTGATCGAAAAACTCATTGACGACTTTCCTGCGCGCTCGATTCGCTTGCTTATTGGATCGGAGCCGCTTGGCGTCAGCGACAAAGTGAACAAGCTGAACCGCATGGCGCGAGAGGCGAAGCACGATTTGCTCGTGGTTACAGACAGCGACGTGCGCGTCGAGCCGGGGTTTCTGCGAGCCGTGGCCGCGCCGTTCAACAATCCCAACATGTAACAGCACGGATTTTGCGGCAGGTGTGCTAGTGGCGTGGCTTTTCGCGCCGGTCAATTTCATGCTCGGCGCGGTGATGGCCACGACGAAGGAGCATCTCGCCGAGTTTGGCGGCTTCGCTGCGCTGGCTGATTATTTCTGCGACGACTATGAGTTGGGGAATCGGATTGCGGCGAAGGGGCACCGCGTCGAGCTGATATCGTTTCCAGTGTCGATCGTCTATCCGCACCAGACGCTTGGCGAAGCGTTCCGCCACCAGCTGCGCTGGAATCTAAGCATTCGATTTTCGCGTCCGGCGGGGCATCTTGGTCTGCTGTTCACGCAGAGTCTGCCGCTCGCGCTTGTAGCGGGATTATTTGCGCCGTCGCGCGGAGTGGCGGCGGCCTTTCTTGGCACCTATGTAGTGCTGCGGTTTGCCTTGGCGTGGTTCGTGGGGATCGACGGAATGCGCGACGACCTCGTAGGGCGGAATTTGTGGATGCTGCCGCTGCGGGATGCGTTTGCGTTTCTGGTTTGGGTGGCGAGCTTTTTTCCGCAGACGATAATGTGGCGAGGGAAGCGATTTCGAGTGCGAGACAAACGGCTTATTCCGGCCTGACGCGCGCTTCGGCGGGGCGTGTGTGTGGCTCAGTGGGGGCGCTGCAAAACTTTGTAGAGCTCGTTCGCTGCGGCAAATTCGTCGCCCAAGTCTTTCGATCCGAGCCGCGTACGCAGATGATCGATCGCCTGCGTCATCCGATCGAGCGCTCGTGCAATGTTTTCGCGATTTGTGAGCCCCACGTCTCGCCACAACGCGTAAGGGCTGCCTGCCAGGCGAAGCGAATCTTTTAATCCCGGTCCCGCCAACGTGAGCGGCATGCCCGTCTCGTCGGTTTCGTCGCGCACTACACTGGCGAGCGCGACCGAAAGCATTTGCGGCAGATGCGACACGACACCTACCGCCCAGTCGTGCGTGTCCGCGTCGCACCACACGGGTTCCGCGCCGATTGTGCGGATCATTTCGGCGAACGCCTTCACGCGCGCATCCGTCTCCGATTCGTTGCCGATCAGCGCGTAGCGCGATTTGTGGAACACGTTCGCGGCGGCGTGCTCGATGCCTGAATTTTCTTTCCCCGCCATCGGATGGCCGCCAAGAAACTTAGCGCCGCGAGCGAAGTGCCGCGAAGCTGTCTCGCAAACCACAGACTTCGTGCTCGCAGAATCGGTAACCAGCGCATCGGGCTTCGCAGCCGCAGCAATTGCAGCGAGCGCATCGATCGTCGCCCCGATTGGCAGCGCAACGTAGATGAGATCCGCGCCTAGCACTGCCGCAGCCAAATCCGTCTCGCTGTGCGTAATGAATCCCGCCGCGTGAGCGTGATCCAGCACGTTTGAGCGGTCATATCCTGTGATTTCGATGTCTGGAAATTTCTCGCGCAGAGCGAGCGCAAACGAACCGCCGATTAAGCCGACTCCGACGACGGTAACGCGTTGGAAGGGCAGCGCGGAGGAATTGGAAGACACGTTAAGAGTCTAATTCAAATTTTAAAATTGCCAAGCCGTGCCGGAACGCGCGCCACAGCATGCGCTACGCGACGCGAATGCACCGACCAACTAGCTCACTCGAGCGCCGGCAAATTCCGGCGTCGAATCGACGGCACTCACATCGGCAACGTCCTCGAGCTTCTCGATCTGGCGCACGAGCGACTGTGCAGGACGTTCGGCGCGAACCGTCAACTCGACGTCAAAGTACGCGCCATCATCGGCCGCGTTGACGCTCATCTGCACCAGCTCGTAACGCCGCCGTCGCGTCACGCTCAGAATGCGCTCCAGGCCGCCCTCGGTCTGTGCCACGCGAATTTGCAAAGTGAATGTGCTCACGACGCTACCTCGTCCATCATTTCGGAGTTGGATTTGCCCGGACCAACGATCGGCCAGACGTTTGCTTCCTGGTGAATCAGCACGTGCGCGAGCGCCGGCCCCGGCTCCGTTACCAGACGTTCGATCGCCGCCGCCACATCGCTGCGGTGCTCGACGCGAAATGCGGGAACGCCCATCGACTCCGCCACTTTGGTGAAATCCGGATTGTCCGAGAGATCGACTTCGCTGTAGCGGCGGTCGTGGAACAGTTCCTGCCACTGCCGCACCATGCCCAGCGCGTGATTGTCGATCAGCACGACTTTGATTGGCAGCTCGTAGCGTCGCAGCGTTGCGAGTTCTTGAAGATTCATCATGATCGACCCATCGCCGGAAACGTTGATCACCGTCGCGTCCGGGCAGGCGAACTGTGCGCCAATCGCAGCGGGCAGGCCGTACCCCATCGTGCCGAGGCCGCCGCTGCTCAAGTGCTGCGAAGGGCGGTTCACGCGGAAATGTTGCGCGACCCACATCTGGTGCTGGCCCACATCGCAGGCGACGATGCTGTTGTCGCCGGCACGTTCGGAAAGCTGCCGCAAAAACGCCGGTGCGTAAATTTCCGAACCCGGCGCGTTGTAATCCCACGCCGTCGATTCCTTCGTCGTGATGCAGTCGCGGCGCCAGTCGTCAATCGATACGGCCAGTGAGAGCGCCTTGAGCGATTGTTTCAAGTCGCCCAGCACCGCCGCGTCCACGTGCCGTAGCTTGCCCACCTCAGCAGGATCGACATCGAGATGAATTACTCTCGCATTCGGCGCAAACGCATTCAGCCGGCCCGTTGCACGATCGTCGAATCGCGCGCCTACGCAGATGAGGAGGTCCGAATCCTGCACCGCGTGGTTCGCCGCTTTCATGCCGTGCATGCCCATCATTCCGAGGAAGAGCTCGTGCTTCGCGGGAATTACGCCGAGGCCTTTCAGCGTCGCCACCACGGGAATACGCGTCGCGGCGACGAAATCCCGAAATTCATCGAGCGCGCCAGCAAGTCCAATACCGCCTCCCGCGTAGATCACAGGGCGCTTGCTCGCCTTCAATAGCTCAATGGCTTGTGCGACCGCTTCAGGGCGCGGCGCGGGTGCTGTTTCGCTCACGTCGCTGTGGTGAATGCTGTAGTCCGAAACGGTGTTCGCGATGTCCTTCGGCAGGTCGATCAGCACCGGCCCAGGGCGACCCGACCGCGCGATGCGAAACGCTTCATGTACCACGCGTGCAAGATCCTTTGACGAATTCACGATGAAGCTGTGCTTCACCACCGGCAGCGTGATGCCGAAGATATCGACTTCCTGAAACGCGTCGGTGCCCATCAGGTTCGTGGGGACTTGGCCCGTAATCGCGACCATCGGAATCGAATCCATGTACGCGTTCGCGATGCCGGTCACGAGGTTCGTCGCGCCGGGGCCGGATGTGGCCATGCAAACGCCGACTTTTCCCGAGGCCCGCGAGTAACCGTCCGCCGCGAGCGCGGCGGCCTGTTCGTGCCGCACCAGCACGTGACGGATTCGCGAATCGATCAGCGCGTCGTACACCGGCATGATCGCGCCGCCGGGATACCCGAAGATGACATCGACGCCCTCGTGTTCGAGGGCTTTCACCAGGAATTGTGCGCCCTTCATTTGGCCCCCCGCGCCGCCGCGGTTTCCGGCTTCAGCCACGCCATCTGCTTGCGCAGCTCCGCTCCCACTTTTTCGATCGGGTGATTGCGATCTTGTTCGAGCAGGCGCGAGTATTGGGGGCGGCCCGCCTGATTTTCGAGAATCCATTCCTTCGCAAATGTGCCGGACTGGATTTCCTCGAGCACCTTCTTCATGTTTTCGCGAACGTGCGCGTCGATCACTCGCGGCCCGCGCGTGATGTCGCCGTACTTCGCGGTCTCGCTCACGAACTGGTGCATCTTCGCGATGCCGCCCTCGTAGATTAGGTCGACGATCAGCTTGAGCTCGTGCAGGCACTCGAAGTACGCGGCCTCTGGCTGGTAACCCGCATCGACCAACGTTTCCCATCCCGCCTGAATCAGTTCGCGAACGCCGCCGCAGAGCACGGCCTGCTCGCCGAAAAGGTCGGTCTCGGTTTCTTCGGTGAACGTAGTCTGGATCACGCCGGCTCGCGTGCCGCCGATGGCCTTCGCGTAGGCGAGCGTGCGATCGAACGCGTGTCCGGTCGCGTCATGATGAATTGCGAGCAAGCAGGGAACGCCGAATCCTTCTTCGTACTGGCGCCGCACCAGGGCTCCCGGTCCCTTCGGCGCGACCATGGTTACGTCGACGGTCTTCGGCGGCTTGATCTGGCCGTAGTGAATGTTGAAGCCGTGGGAGAAGAGCACCATCGCGCCATCCTTCAAATTCGGCGCAACTTCGTTCGTGTAGAGCGCCGGCTGCGCCATGTCGGGCGCCAGCATCACGATCACGTCGGCGTTCTCCGCCGCTTCCGCCGGGCCAACGAGCGCCCATCCATCCGCTTCCGCTTGTTTCCACGAAGGTCCGCCGCGGCGCAGGCCTACGACGACGTTCAATTTGCTGTCGCGCAAATTCAGCGCGTGAGCGCGTCCCTGGCTTCCGTAACCCAGCACCGCGATCTTCTTGCCTTCCAGCGCTCGCGCATTTGCATCTGCATCCCAGAACATCTTGGTCATCGTGTTTCTCCTTAGAAAGTAAGAATTCCTTCGAATCTTTTTCGCGACCTCACCTAGGCCGACGTCACTGCGCCTTCCGATGCCGACTGCACGAGACGCGCGTACTTCGCCATCACGCCGGTCGTATATTTCGGCGCGGGTGCTTTCCATTCGCTCTTGCGGGTGCTTAGATCGGCGTCCACATCGAGCCTCCGCGCCTTCACGTCGAGCGTGATCATGTCCCCATCGTGAACCAGCGCGATCGGGCCGCCGTTTGCCGCTTCCGGCGCAACGTGGCCGACCATGAATCCGTGCGTCGCCCCGCTGAACCTTCCGTCGGTGATCAGCGCAATTGAATCCCCGATGCCTTGTCCGACCAGCGCGCCCGTCACCGCGAGCATTTCGCGCATTCCCGGACCGCCCTTCGGTCCTTCGTAGCGAATCACCACTACGTCGCCCGGCTGAATCTTGCGCGCCTGTACTGCGGCAAATGCATCTTCCTCGGAGTCAAACACACGCGCAGGACCTGTGTGCAGAACACGCTTGTGACCTGACAGCTTCACGACGCAACCGTCGGGCGCGAGTGAGCCGCGCAAAATCGCGAGACCACCTTCCGGCTTGAGCGGTGCATCCAGCTGACGAATCACCTGTTGGCCGCTCGTTTCCGCCACATCGGCGATCTCTTCGAAGAGTTTCCGGCCCGACGCAGTAATCTCGTCCTTTAATAATCCGGCCTTCTGCAGACGCTGCGCGAGGACTCGCATGCCGCCGGCCTTGTACATGTCCGGCGCATTAAAACGTCCGCCGGGAGTGAGATCGGCGAGCAACGGAGTCTTGGCGGAGATGCGATCGAAATCTTCGAGGGTGAGAGGCACGCTGGCGTCACGCGCGATTGCAAGCAGGTGCAGCACGGCGTTGGTCGAGCCGCCCGATGCAGCGACAGAAGCAATCGCATTGTGCAGCGAACCAGCCGTGATGATTTGGCTCGGACGAATGTCCTTCTTGAGAAGCTCCATTACAATTTTTCCGGCAGTGAACGCTGCGTCTGGTTTGCGAGGGTCGGTGGCGGGAATCTCATTCAGTCCCATCGGCGAGATTCCGAGAAAGGTGATTGCGCCGGACATCGTATTCGCCGTGAATTGGCCGCCGCATGCACCTGCTCCAGGGCACGCGCGATCTTCGAGCTCGCCCAACTGTTTCTCAGTCATTCGCCCCGCGGCGCACGCGCCAACCGCTTCGAACACGTCCATGATCGTTACGTCGCGGCCTTCGAACTTGCCCGCCTGAATCGAACCGCCGTAGAGCGATAGGGAAGGGAGGTTCAGCCGCGCCAGCGCCATCACCGTGCCGGGAATCGTCTTGTCGCAACCGCACAGCGCCACGACGGCATCGAAGGCGTGCGCGCGAACAAAAAGCTCGATCGAGTCGGCGATCACTTCGCGCGAAACCAGCGATGCCTTCATGCCCTCTGTGCCCATCGTGATGCCGTCCGAGATGGTGATCGTATCGAACTCGATCGGTGTCCCGCCCGCCGCGCGCACGCCCGCTTTCACTTTTTCCGCGAGCTCGCGAAGGTGAAAGTTGCAGGGAGTCACTTCCGTCCAGGTGTTGGCAATGGCGACGAGAGGCTTCGCGAGGTCCGCGTCGGTAAGACCGGTGGCTTTCAGCATGGCCCGCGCCGGAGCCCGCGAAATGCCTTTCTTTATGGCGTCGCTCTGCATGAAATCCGCTGTCTCC
>JBEKJW010000267.1:0-6251 GCA_050011035.1 Candidatus Acidiferrales bacterium | reverse complement strand
GGCGCGCGTGCCCAAGCCCGACCGCTGCGTGCAGTACAATAGAGGGAACCACCCGATGGCTTCCCCAATTAAACAAACCCTACTCCACGATTCCTTCCGCGTCGGCATCACTCTGAAAGGCCTCGACGGTATTTTGGAGGTCCTCGCGAGCCTTGCGCTCTATTTGACCAGCCCCGCACGGATGACTGAATTCGTGCGGCGGCTCGTCGAGCACATGGTGGCTCGCATGCCGAACGGGTATCTCGCGGCGCACCTGATTGCCGCCTCGCAAAAACTCAACAACGACAGCCGCGAGTTCGCCGTCGTCTACCTGCTGACGCACGGCCTGGTAAAGGTGATCCTGGTGGTCTGCCTGTGGATGAACAAGCTGTGGGCGTACCCGCTGACAATCGCAGTATTCGGCCTTTTCATGATTTACCAAATGGGTCGCTTCGCGCACACCCACTCCATATCGATGGTGCTGCTGACGGTTTTCGACGGACTGATTATTTATCTGACGTGGATGGAATTTCAGCAGCAGAAGAAGCGCAGGTTTGAGCAGCACCGCGCGCAGGAAACAGCAGCGTAGCTAGTCGTCGAGCGATTCCGCTTCGATGCCGATGTTCGTCTCGCCCGCGGCTTTCTTCTCGTTGTACTTTTTTACCCAGGCGGCGAAGCTTTTCCCTGCGGCCGTATCCCGGCCTGTGAAGGCAATACCGGCAATCTCGCTGTAGAGGATTTTCAATTTTTCGGACGAGTCCTTCGGCATCACGCGAATGAAGCAGTCGGTGAGGTGCGGGCCGCCGATCTTGCGGTCGAAGAGGTAGCCAACCACAACACGCCCGTCCTTCAGCGTAAGAGTCATGTCGCCGCGATAGTCGAAAGCCTTTTCGATGGCTTCGTGAAATTCGGACTCGGTGGCGAGCGTAGGCACCCAGCCCTCGAGATTCTCGTGGACGACGCCGAGCCGCTGCTCGTCCTGCTCGCTTAGATGATTGTTCAGAGGATTCATCGCGGAAAACTAGGCCTTCGGCGAAGCCGCAATCTGCACGAGCGAACCCGGACTGGACGGGCCGGTGTTAGGACGGATCATCGCGTCCGGATCCTTGTAGGTACCAAAAAGCGTGGCTCGAACAGCCGTCATGAAACCGCGCATGGAACCGAACATATCGTTTACCGCACTGGCTTCATAGCCGCTATGCACCATGCAGTTCGCGCACTTCGGATTGCCGCTCTCAGTGCCGTAACGCTCCCAGTCGGTTTCGCGCAGCAATTCATCGAAACTGTCCGCATAGCCGTCCTGCAGCAGGTAGCAGGGCTTCTGCCAGCCGAAAATGTTGTAGGTGGGCATGCCCCACGGCGTGCAGGCGTATTCCCGCTTGCCCATCAGCATTTCCATGAATAGTGGGCTCAGGTTGAAACGCCACCGGCTCTTGCGATTGCTGAGAATCTGGCGGAAGAGCGCTCTCGTCTTCTTCTTGCTAAGGAAGTGTTCCTGGTCCGGCGCCTTATCGTAGGTGTAGCCCGGCGAGAACATCATCGATTCGACGCCGAGGTCCATCATGTCGTCGAAGAAGTCGCGGACTTTCTGCGGATCGGTGCCGTCGAACAGCGTCGTATTCGTCGTGACGCGGAAGCCGCGATCAAGCGCCAGCTTGATGGCTTCAACGGCCTTGTCGTAGGTGCCTTCGCGGCAGACGGCGAAATCATGCTCCTCGCGCTGGCCGTCCATGTGAACCGAAAACGAAAGATATTTGCTGGGCGTGAACTCGTGGAGCTTTTCCTTCAGCAGCAGCGCGTTGGTGCAGAGGTAGATGTACTTCTTACGCGTGACCAAGCCCTTCACGATTTCAGCGATTTGCGGGTGCATTAGGGGCTCGCCGCCCGGGATGCTCACCATCGGCGCGCCGCACTCATCGACGGCCTTGAAGCATTCCTCCGGCGTCAAGTGCTTCTTCAGAACGTGCGCCGGGTATTGGATCTTTCCGCAACCCGCGCAAGCCAGATTGCAGCGCAGCAGCGGCTCAAGCATCAAGACGAACGGGTAGCGTTTCCGGCCCTTCATGCGCTGGCCGATCACGTACGACGCCGTTGTCCACATCTGTGAAACAGGTACTGCCATGTCGAAACCCTCACCCAAGCACGCGCGAAGCGCGCAGCAAGCTTAGACTCTCATTTTACAGGATTTGATGCCTGTGCGGAACATTAGGTTCCGCGTTTTGTGTCTTTAATACCGCAGATATGTCGATTGGGGGGTCACTTGAGCAGGCCATATACCTCGACTTCGCCACGCGCGCCAAAGTATACGCGGCCATTCACCACAAGCGGGATCACAAAGCGCGTGGCCTTCGCGGCGCGGTCGCGAGTCGGGTTTTGCTCTGAACTGTATAGCGGATCGCCCAGCTTCGTGGCTTCAAAGGCATAGAGTACTGCCGGTTGCGAAGGTCCGTTCCACGTGTTCGTGGCAATCGCCCAGAGAACTCCGTCCTTCGCACCGTTCGCGGAAATGGCGGGCGTCGCCCCGGGGTTGTCGAAGTGTGTGGACGACATCGCGGGCGTTTCGAGCAACTGGCCCTTCACGAGGTTGTAGCTGCGAATGTGATCGGATTCGCAGGCGATGAAGACGCGGCCATTCCAGTATGCGGCGGCGGTGTAGCAGCCGCCTTTCATCTCAAAGTGCTGCAAGATCGCGTTTCGGTCTTTTTGATAGCCCCCCATCTTGTCGCGGTCGATCACGTAAATGTCGCCGCTTTTTCCGGGTTGAATGAGAATGTGCGCGAGTTGTCCATGCTGGTCGGGAATCAGCGTTGGGCCGCTGGAGCCGAGGTCGGCGTCGGTACGGCTAAGTTGCGCCTGGTTGAATGGCGTAAACGAATCGCGGACCGCGAAATTCGGGCCATCGAGGCCGAGTTTGAGGATCGAGTCGCCCCAGTCGAGGCCTCCTTGCTGGTTAACGTTGAAGCTGCCGTTACCGATGGGGACATAAATGTTTCCGGAAGCATCGGCGGCTGGGCCGGCGTCGCTCATCCAGATGCCGCCTTCGGAGCCGTCGGGCGTAACGTTCAGGGTCGCCTTCTGCGCGAGCGTCTCCGGATCGTAGGCCATCACCCAACCGTGGTACGGATCCACATCGCACGATGACGCCCACGTGAGATACAGCGTGCCGTTTGACAGCAAGAGCGCGGCACGCGGGTTCTCGCGGAGATTATTGAAGTTGATCACGCCGTTCTGCGAATCATCTCCCTTCCCTTTCGCGGACGCCGTGATCTGTTTTGGGCCGCCAAATTTCTCAGCGCCCGTCGTGATGGCGAGCGCGTGTAGATGCTGAAAGTAGTCGCTGTGCGACAAGGCATGGGTGACGGCGGTGCGCGCGAGGACGTAGAGTGTGCCGGTCTTCATGTCGATCACCGGCGTGGACGTGATGCCGACCTCGGGCAAAATGAACGGACAGCCAACGTCCGCAGCCGGTACAGTGGTCACGTTCTTGTGTTCGTCGAGAAAGTTAACGTGCCAGAGGGGCGCGTCGCCAGGCGTATCGGCGTCGAACGCGTACACGCTGTCGTGTTCGGTGGCGACGAAAATCACGTTATGCGTCCCCTTGTCCGGGATCGGCACGCCGGAGACGTAGAGCGGCTGTGCGTAGACGGCGCCGTCGACTTTGTACGCGCCCAGCTTGCCGAACTGCTTCGCATTTACATTCTCCGGCGTGAGCGTCGTTTCGGAGAGCGTGGCTCCGGTCCGGGCATTGTCGTACTGGGACGTCGCGACCGGTGGAGCAGCTTGCTGAGCGCTGACTACCGCAGGAAAAGCGGAGACGACTACACAAACCACGAACGGGACGAGCGGTCTGGACACACACCCCTCCTTCAAGCCGAAGATACGAGCTACGAACTTAGACTCCGATCCTCGCGCGTTGGTGCCTGAAAAGCCGGATAGTTTGGCGCCGCACCTCGCGCGCCGCACGGAGCTGCATTTGCATCGCATAGGGAAATTCTGCATCGAATTGGTGTTGAGCGGCTTACATAACATTTGCGCAATGTCGCTTTAATCTGGCGGCGTAGCCAGCACGGGAGGTTTCGTTTACTATTTAGCCGTGAATAATCCGAAAAAATTCAAAGTGGCGCTCGTACAGATGAGCGTCGGCACGAAGCCTGCGGACAATCTGAAACACGCGAGCCAATTCATCGAAGAAGCCGGCAAAAAGGGCGCACAGGTCGTCTGCCTGCCAGAGCTTTTTCAATCCCAGTATTTTTGCCAGCGCGAAGACGTCGCATATTTCGACCTCGCGGAGCCGGTGCCCGGTCCCTCCACCGACGCGCTCGGGAAAGTAGCGAAAAAGGCCGGTGTCGTCGTGATCGCGCCGCTGTTTGAGCGTCGTGCCGCCGGGGTCTATCACAACACCGCAGCCATTCTCGATTCCGACGGCTCGATTGCCGGCGTCTACCGCAAGATGCATATCCCGGACGATCCCGCGTACTACGAAAAGTTTTATTTCACTCCAGGCGACTTGGGTTTCAAGGCGTTCGATACCAAGGCGGGAAAAATCGCGACCCTAATTTGCTGGGACCAGTGGTATCCCGAGGGTGCGCGGCTCGCGGCTCTTCACGGAGCGTGCATTCTCTTTTATCCGACGGCGATTGGCTGGCACCCGGCCGAAAAAGCGTCGAACGGCGAGGCTCAGCGCGACTCGTGGCGTACGATCCAGCGCGGCCATGCCATCGCGAACGGAATCTACGTCGCAGCGGTAAATCGCGTGGGACATGAAACGCCTTCCGGCGGCGACGGTCTCGAGTTCTGGGGAACGTCGTTTTTGTGCGATCCGCAGGGCGTGGTAATCGCCGAAGCTTCTACGAACAAGGAAGAGATTCTCTACGGCGAGGTCGACCTCGCGCACCTCGAAGACGTCCGCCGCAACTGGCCCTTCTTGCGCGATCGCCGCATCGACGCGTACAAAGGCATCGATCAGCGCTTCCTCGACGGCACGCCTTGAAATCCAAAACTGGAAAGATTACGACCGCGACGCCTGCCTCGCTCGGCTACGCAATGCCCGCCGAATGGGACAAGCACGAAGCCACGTGGATCGGCTGGCCTCACAACAAGACTGACTGGCCCGACAAAATCGCGACAATCCAGTGGGTCTACGGAGAAATCGTCCGCAAAATCGCCGAGAGCGAGATGGTCCGCATCCTCGTGAATTCGGCCGCCGACCAAGCCAAAGCGCGGGATGTGTTAAAACGCGCCGACGCGAATTTGAAGAACGTGCAGTTCTTTCGGTACCCGACGAATCGCGGCTGGACGCGCGACTTCGGCCCAATCTTCGTAAAACGCAATGCGCCCGATCCGCGCGTCGCCATCGCACGATTCCGCTTCAATGCCTGGGCGAAGTATCCCGACTGGAAGAAGGACGACGCCATCCCGCCCCAGCTTGCTCGCAAGCTCAAATACGAGCTGCTGCCGGCGCGTATCGGCTCGCGCGACTTCATTCTCGAAGGCGGCAGCATCGACGTGAACGGGCGTGGAACCGTACTCACCACGGAAGAGTGCCTTCTCGATACGAAAGTGCAAGTTCGCAATCCGGGCTTTGGCCGCGCGGAGATCGAGACAGCGCTTAAAGAAAATCTCGGCGTCACGAACGTCGTATGGCTCGGCAAAGGCATCGCCGGGGACGACACGCACGGCCACGTGGACGATCTGTGCCGCTTTGTTGACGCGCGCCGCGTCGTGCTGATCCGTGAGAAGAATTCCGGCGATGCGAACTATCGGCCTCTCGAAGAAAACTGGGAGCGCATTCGGGACGTCCGCCTGGAAGACGGCTCGAAGATCGAAGCGATTGAGCTCCCAATGCCGGCGCCGCTTCATTTTGATGGCGTGCGCTTGCCAGCGAGCTACGCGAATTTCTACGTCACGAATGGCGCCGTGCTTGTCCCAACCTTCAACGATCCCAACGATCGCGTTGCGCTCGGCATCCTTTCCGATCTATTTCCCGGCCGGATCGTCTCCGGCATCCACGCCGTCGATTTGGTGTGGGGCTTCGGCACACTGCACTGCCTGACGCAACAGCAACCCGCAATCTAAACGCGGCCGCACTGTTCCGCGGTGATACACCTCCTGCGATAGCAATCGGAACTCAAACTGCTAGAGACACTCTCGAACTCCAGCGAGACGAGTGTGTCCCAAAAGCACGCACAAGCGATTGCTCATTACGAAGCCGGCCGATTCGTCGAGGCGATTCGGCTGCTCGAAGTGTTGCTTATGGAATCGCCCACGAGCGA
>JBEKJW010000266.1:0-6262 GCA_050011035.1 Candidatus Acidiferrales bacterium | reverse complement strand
CACCGAACTACTTGAGAGAAGTAACACGGAGCTTCGCAACAGCCGCCTGCAAAAACTGATCACGCAAAATATCGCAGCACTGGGCTTCGATCTTCCGCCCAGTAAAGACTCGACGAGCAGCCTCTACTACAAAGGATTCAGGTCTCCTTCCGATCTCGACTTTACGTCTGCAAAGATTGTGGGCGGGAGCGGGGCGTGGCAGCCGTTTCCGCAAACGGGCAAGGCGATGGTGACTGTGACGGCGAACAAGCGAAAGCCGGTGGTGTGGGAGCAGGGAATCGGAGGGCCAATAGGTCCGCAGGGTGAGCGATTCACGGTGGACATGGGGACCGGACTTTTCGCCGAGAGACGTGTGGATTTTCAATTTGAAGAGGAGAAATCTCCCCTCAGCTTCATACGGTTCTACACAGCGCGGGACAATGATTCCCGCTCCTTCGGGATAGGGGGCACGGATTCTTGCGACTCCTATCTGGTAGGCGAGATGGGTTCGTACGTTGAACTCATCCTTCCGAGCGACTACCGCATCCGATTCGAGCATGAGGTGAGGAAACCGGGGGCGAAGACAGACGTGTACCGGTCAAAAGACGCGAGATTCGCGACAGCGGAATTGGAAGGAGATTTGTGGCGCGTGAAATCGAAATCGGGCTGGACCTATTTGATGCCGTACAGGCCCGAGCTCGGCGGCTGGCACGTGACGGTGTTGACCGGCATGATTGACGAGAAGGGCCGGGAGTACAAAATGGTCCGCAACGACGCCGGCGACTTGACGCAGCTCACCACACCATCGGGAAAATTCCTCAACATCGCATACGGCGAGGGCCGCCGAATTCGGGAGATCCACGATTCTGCAGGAAACTGGGCGCGCTACTCGTACGATCCGGTAGGACGGTTGACTCGCGTGGATGAATCGGACGGCTCGACGGAATCCTACACTTACGATGAGAAGAACAATATGCTCTCGGCTCGCAACGGAACGAATCCCCCTGTGATCGTAAACGAATTCAATTCGACCGGGTTCATCACGAAGCAGACGCTCGCGGGCGGCGACACGTTCGATTACGGCTACACGATGGGGCCGAAAACGACCGTGCAACGCAGCACGTTTCGGCAGCCGAACGGGGTGACGACGTCCTACGAATACACTAGCGACGGATACTTGCAGTCGCTTCCCACGCTCGCTGCACGGTAGCGAAGATCAGGAAAAACTAATGGCCGACGAAACGCTCTAGTTTTTTCACTTCGGATTCGGCGAGGTCGATGTACTTCTGGCCGTTGAAGATGTCGCCGCTCGAGACGGCGGTGTCGGCTTGCGCTATAAGGGATTTCATTTTGTCGCGCGAGGCGTCGATGTCGGTGGGCAGATGCTGGCCCTGCGATTCGCGCTGGGCGCGAATGGAATCGAGCGAGGTGCTCACTTTCGTGACGCGCTTGTTGAGGTCGTCGATCTCCTCGCGCTCGAGGGCGGCGAGGGCGGCGGGATCGACGGTGTGACCGTTCGAGGGCCCTGGTGGAGCAGCGTTGGGCGTAGTCGGAGTCGAATTTGGCGTAGTGGCGGCGTTTGACGGATCGGCGGACGGATTGCGAGGCGCGTTCGCGGGGTTCGACGGCGTAAACCTTTTCGCGAGCTTGTTGTCGACGCCGGCTTTGGCTTTGGCGTTTTCGGATTCGGCGAGTTTGGCCCAGCATTGCCAGTCTTCCACTTTACAAGGCAGAGCTTTCAGGACGGCCGCGGCGGCGGGATCTTTGGAGATGTCGTCGTCTTTGTCAGGGGCTTCTTTGGCCTCGGGTTTATCTTTCGCTTCTGGAGTATCGGGAGCGTCTTTCGCGACGGACGGCGGGACGGGCGCGGTCCCGCGGCCGCGCATCAGTTCGTCGGCGAATCCAAAGAAGGCAACGAGTGCGAGGATCACAACGACAGCTACGATCGCGCCGATGATGAGTCCGGTTTTGCTCTTCGCCGCGGCGGGCGGCGGAAGAGCAACGGTAGAGGCGGGAGCGGATGGCGTTGGCTGCGGCGTGTAAGCGGGCGGCGGTGGAGCGGGTGCGACGGGTGGTGCAACCGCCGGACGTGCGGTGACGGAGCGCGGAGTCGCAGGCGTGGAGGGCGTCGTTGCGGGACGCGCGGTGATCGAGCGCGGCGTGGCGGGCGCGTGCGGGACCGGAGTGTACTCCGCAGTAATTGTGGGAGACGGAGGCGCGAGGGGAATCGCGGGCGTGGGCGAACCGACGAGCGGCGCGACCGACGCGAGCGCGGCGCGAAACGCGTCTGCGGTTTGAAACCGGTTCACGGGATCTTTCGCCATCGCCATCATGATGAGCTGCGAGAGCGGCGCGGGAATATCGAGCTTGACGTCCTTCGGCTCGGTGGGCGGAATTTGCAGATGCGCTTGCATCACTTCGAAATTGTTGTCGGAGACGTAGGGGCGCTGGCCGGTGATCATCTCGTAGAGCGAGACGCCGACGGAGTAGAGGTCGGAGCGCGCGTCGATGGGCTCGCAGCGGACTTGCTCGGGAGACATGTAGGCGACCGAGCCGAGCGTAGTGCCGGTCATGGTGAGGCCCATCTCGGCGTTGGTGGAGCGCGCGATGCCGAAGTCCATGAGCTTGGTGACTTGTTGCGGCGTGACGATCATGTTGGCGGGTTTGATGTCGCGATGGACGACGCCTTTGGAGTGCGCGTAGGCGAGGGCGGAGAGAACCTGGTCCATGTAGGCGATGGTGTCGGCGTAGCTGAGCGGGCCCTGCTGCAGGCGCTGGGACAGAGTGACGCCTTCGACGTACTCCATGATCATGACGAGCTGATTGTCTATGGTGAGCGCGGTGCGGAGCTCGGCGATATTCGGGTGATGGAGGCTGGCGAGGACTTTGATCTCGCGGAGGAAACGATCGGCCAGATCTTTCTGGTCGGAAAGATCGGGCAGCAGAACTTTCATCGCTTCGACGCGGTCGGAGAGCGAGTTGCGGACTTTATAGACCTTGCCCATGCCGCCGGCGCCGAGCGTGCCGAGAATGATGTAGTCGCCTTTGCGGGCGCCGGTGACGTCACTGGTGGACATCGAGACCTCGTTTCAAAGGGGCGAGGATTCGCAGCGATTGTACGACATTTGCGCGGAGTGTGAAGTGGGCGGTGCGGGAGACGCACGAGGAGATGAGGTGATGAACGCGGCGTGGATGAACGTGCTGATCGGGCTGCAGGCGTTTCAGGTGCTGTTTTTGGCGCTGCACGATTGGGTGCCGCTCGGGCGGCTGAGCAACTTGAGCGCAGTGCGTGGGGAAAATCCTGGCGCGCGGCTGTGGGTCGCGACGCTGGTAAGCACGGCGCCATTTGCGGTGGGCCTGGCGGCGACAGCGTTCTACTTTTACACGCGCGGGATATTCCCGGGATGGGTGCGGTGGTGGGTGTGGATCAGCTACGGCTTGCTGTTCGCGGGAGAGTTGCGGGCGTGGTGGATTCCGTACCTTTTTGGGACGACGCCGGAGAGAACGGTGCGGGCGAAGGCAATGTTCGAGGGCACGTATGCGTTTTTGCCGGAGAGGCATGGTCTGCGGCCCGATACGTTGCACGTGATTTTGCACGTGGTGACGGCGGCGACACTGGTCGTGCTGGGGATTCTTTCGGGGTGAGCGGGGGCGAAAGCGGAGCCGCGGCGGAAGACCGCGCAGAGTTCGAGGTACCGCTAGTGTTTGACGGCGCGCATGCCGGCTTTGATCCGCTTCCAGGCTTCGGACGGGCCGCGGACGTCAAGGATTTTGTACTTCAGTCCGATTTGCTCGTGGTAGTTGACGAAGAAGTCTTCGAGTTCCTTCACGAATTTCTTGCCGAGTTCGTCCACGTGTTTCACTTTCGCGTAACTGTGATTTTCGTTTTCGATGGCGACGACTCGGTCGTTGCGCGTGCGTTTCTTTTTGTCGAGCTGCTCGCCTTCGATAACGCCGATCACGCGGCACTTCAGCAGGCAGCCGGGAAAGGCGGGCTCGTCCATCAGCACCAGGACGTCGGTGCCGTCGCCGTCTTCGGCGCGCGTGGAAGGGACAAAGCCGAAGTCATACGGGAAGGTCATTCCGGCGGGGAGAACTTTGGTGAGCGCGAAGATTTTCTGTTCGGCGTCAAAGCCGTATTTGTTGCGGCTGCCTTTGGGAGTTTCGATGATCACTTGGAGGAGGGCTTTTTCGTCAGGCGCGCGAGGGGAGAGCTTGGATGGATCGGCGAGGGCGCGCTTCGCGGGTTTCTTGCTGGCGGACTTGGGCATGTCTATTAGAGGTACGGCGGCCGGTGATGGTCTGGGGGCTGGCAGATGAGTTCGTGGGTGAAGACTACAAACGCTGCCCGGTCCCGTCCTGCGGACGAGACCGGCCTTTATGGGCGGAGGCAGAGGCAGGCGCGAGCACGTGAACTTCAGCAACTAGGAATTGGGGCGGGCCTGGTGGACGTGGGTGTTTGAGGCGGCGGCTGTACGGATGGCGGGAAGGAGCGTCTGCGGCATTTCGGATTTATCGAGGCGCGCCACGGCGCCGAGGGCTTGCGCGATTTCCTGGGCGAGTTCATCGACCCAAACGGAGATGGCGACGATGCGGCATGGGTGTTGCGCCATGGCGCGGCCGATGTCTGCGGCGGTCATACGGTGAGGGACGGGCATGTGGAGATCCATGACCAGGACGTCGGGGGTGAGCTGCTCGACCAAGCGGAGGGTTTCGGCGTAATCGGCGGCTTCACCGACCAGTTCGATATCGTCGGCGGGCTTCAGGAGGCCGCGGAGGGTGCGGCGGACGGCGTCAAAATCGTCGGCGATGACTACGCGGATGGGCATGGGACCTACTTCTGTAGCAGGGTGGGATAGGGGCAACAATCAGGTGATTTGTGTAAGGGGGAGCGGCCAAACACGCAGATAGCTGCCCGAATAAAGATGATGTACTCTTGTCGAAGTCGAAGGGGAGCGCGCTGACCGCCAAGTAGCTGGCCGCAGCGGATACCTTCGAGCAGGTGAACGATGATGAATGGATTTCGTAACCGCGTCCGAGCACTGTTTCGCCGGGACAACGAACAAGCCGAACTTACCGACGAACTACAGTTTCATGTGGATCGGCAGATCGAGAAATACGTGCGATCGGGTCTTACGGAAGAAGAGGCCAGGCGGCGAGCGCGCCTCGACTTCGGCGGGCTCGACGGCGTAACGGAAGAATGCCGGGACGAGCAACGGTTTCGGTTCTTTGAGACGGTAGCGCAGGACGTTCGTTACGGATTACGCGTGTTACGAAAGAAGCCCGCGTTTACCGCGATTGCGGTTCTGACGCTGGCACTCGGTATCGGCGCGAGCACGGCGGTATTCACTGCCGTCGATACGATTCTGATCAAACCGCTGCCGTACCCCAATTCAGACAGGATCATGGCGCTTTGGTGGAAAGCGCCGATCACGATGGCCGATGTGGCGGATGAATTTCCGTGGGCGCCGCGAGACTTCGTGCGTTTTGGACGCGAGACGAAAGCGTTTGAATCGCTGGGCGCGTTCAAGAGCGATTTCTTCAATCTAGTGGGTGCCGGAGAGCCGGCGCGGCTGGACGGCCTTCGCGCGTCGACAGGGTATTTCTCGAGTCTCGGTGTGGCGCCGGAGCTGGGAAGGGCGTTCGCGCCTGAAGAGGATCAGCCGGGGCACGAGTTCGAAGTGATTTTGAGCGATGCGTTGTGGCGGGAGCGATTCGGCGCGGACCAGGGCGTGCTTGGGCAATCGATCACGTTGAACGGCCGGCCGTACACGGTGGTGGGAGTAATGCCACGCGGCTTTTCGTTTCCGCGCGCCGAGGAGATGCCGGTGACGCTGAGTCTGCCGGCGAGAATTCAAGTGTGGGTGCCGCTCGCGGTTCCCGCAAACGCGGCGGGCGGGCCGAATGATTTGGGAGTGATCGGCAAACTTGCTCCGCAAACTACAGCTCGACAGGCGTTGGAGGAGTTGCGGATTTACGGAGCGCGCACGGAAGCGGAATTCCCGACGGCGAAAGGTTGGTACAACGCGAGCATCGTTTCGTTATCGCGACAGAGCATCGGGGATACGAGGCGGCCGCTTCTGCTGCTTCTTGGAGCAGTCGGAATCGTGCTTCTGATTTCGTCTTCCAACGTTGGCAGTTTGGTGCTGACTCGCTCGCTCGGGCGAACGCAGGAATTTGCGTTGCGAGGAGCGCTGGGTGCGGGCCCCGGTCGATTGATGCGACAGCTGTTGACCGAGAGCCTGGTTCTGGCGGGTCTCGGCGGCCTTGCGGGGCTGCTTGT
>JBEKJW010000265.1:0-6265 GCA_050011035.1 Candidatus Acidiferrales bacterium | reverse complement strand
AGCTTCGTCTCAACGACGGCAGCTCTCGAGAAGTCGATCATGCGGTTCTAGGGACAGGCTACAAGGTTGATATAACGCGTTATCCGTTTCTGCCCGCCGAGGTCAGCCAAAAAGTAGCTCAAGTGAATGGCTTTCCCCGGATTGGATTAGGTTTCGAATCGTCCGTGCCAGGCCTTCATTTTCTTGGAGCGCCGTCCTCTTGGCGGTACGGGCCCTTGATGTTTTTTGTGTGCGGTACGGACTTCGCGGCCCGAAGACTCGCGAACCATTTATCCTCGGCCAAGTCTCGAAACGGTTCCAAGTAACAAAAATCAGAGCTCACTGGCGTTAATATGCCCAACCATCACACCAAACCCCAAACCAACACCACCAACCAGCCCGGCGCAGTGATTATCGGCGGCGATTTTCACGGATTAGGGATCGTCCGGAGTCTCGGTCGGCACGGCGTTCCCCTTTGTATTGTGGACGACGAGTATTCGATCGGACGGTTCTCGAAGTACGCCACGTTCACCGCGGAATCGCCAAATCTGCGGAAGGAGAAGGAAACCATAAATTTCCTTCTCGACCTGGGCAAACGGATGAACCTTCAAGGCTGGGTTCTATTTCCGACCCGTGATGAGCATGTGGCCGCATTCGCCCGCTACAAAGACGCTCTTTCGGAAGTCTTCCGCGTTCCGACGCCGTGCTGGGAAATCACCAAGTGGGCTTGGAATAAATGGAATACCTACTGCATGGCGCAGAAACTGGGCATCCCGATACCGCAGACGTGGTGCCCCCGCACCATTGAGGACATCGACGCGATCGACGCCGAATTTCCGCTGGCCATTAAGCCGTCCGTCAAGGAAGACTTTTTCTACGCGACCAAGGCCAAGGCTTGGCGAGCCGAGACTCGAGAAAAATTGAAAGAAATGTTTCTCAAGGCTTCCGGCCATGTCGGAACGAACGAAGTTCTTGTTCAGGAAATCATCCCCGGCGACGGCACCAGCCAGTTCTCCTCGTGCGTTTTTATGAAGGACGGCAATGTCCTGGCAAGCATGGAGGCACAACGATGGCGGCAACATCCGCCTGAATTTGGCCGCGCAGCGACCTTCGTCGAGAGCGTGGATCTTCCCATTGCCAAGGAAATGACGGTGGAATTCCTGCGCGCCATCCATTATTACGGGCTTGCCGAAGTCGAGTACAAGCTCGATCATCGCGACGGAAAATATAAATTGCTCGATGTGAATGCCAGGACGTGGGGATTTCACGCCCTCGGTTCGCCGGCAGGTGTCGATTTTTCTTACCTGCTCTACGCGGACCAGGTCGGGATTCCGGTCGAGGAAACCCGAGGGCGATCCGGAGTCGGCTGGATTCGTATGGTTACTGACGTCCCAACGAGCCTCGGAGGCATTTTTGCCGGCCGACTCGGCGTGGGAGAGTATGTGAAATCACTCAGGGATTTCTCAGTGGAGTCCGTTTTTAGTGGGGAGGATCCGCTTCCGAGTTTGGCTGAGATCGCGCTATTGCCGTATCTAGCCGTCAAACGTGGATATTAAGATCCAGGCGAACTCTGCAGTTGAGTCTCCAGCCATCAAGACTTCCTCGGCCGTCCCCAACGCACGCCGTCTTCGAGTCTTTCCCAATCCAGATACTGGACCGCCCAATCACTTCCTTCGCACGCGACTGCGCCGACGTGTGTCATTCCAGCCTCTGTCGAAGGCTCGAAGGATCGGACGCTCCAGCGGTGAGCATCCTCGCCTTGCAATTGGGCCGGCTCGCCAGGCGTCAGCGAAACGCTGAAGCTATCGAGTGGGAGCCGTAGGCCTTCTCCCAAAGCTTTCACGTAAGCCTCTTTCCGAGTCCAACACAGAAAAAAACCTTCGGCGCGGCGTTCGTCCGGAAGACGTCTCAGTTCATCGACTTCTTTGGAAGAAAAATAGCGTTCCGCGATCTCCTCACCAGCAAACTCCGGGCGGATTTTTTCAACGTCCACGCCGATCTCCCGACCGCGGACAATCGCGAGGGCGCCGAGGCCATGCGAATGCGATAGATTGAAAGACAAACGGTACGGAACACGCGGATGAGAAACGGCAGGCTTGCCGTACGAGTTATAAACAAACTCGATTACTTCGGGAGCACATCCAAGGTAACGTGCGAGCAAGGCGCGAAGAATCCCGTGAGCCGCGATAAACGAAACCCGGTCACGCTCCAAAATAAACCGCGCCGCGCTCTCCTTCTCACGTTCTGACAGTAGCTCAGCGCATTTCTCTTGCGTTTCTCGATCGGCGTCCAAAGAAAAACGCCAAACATGGACGGCGTTCTCGGGCAAAACGGGGAAGACGCTCGGTGACAACCAATCGGTCATGCGTGCTGTGGCCGGACGTTGCTACGATCGACGCAGGGTTGACTCGAATCCCGCCCCGTTGCCGTCCGTTGTGCTAAGTTTTCAACAATCACAAGGTGAAACCCGATATTCCATCCGAGTCGTCGCCGCTCTTCACCATCATTATAGCCGTTTACAACGATTGGGTCGTTCTGGAAGGATGTCTGGAGGCGCTGAGCCTTCAGGAAGGCACTTCGAAATTCGAAGTCCTTCTTGTGGACGACGGCAGCGACGAACCTGCGCCTGATTTTGTGCGCCGTTGGCGTGAATCATTCCCCGTCACCGTAATCCGGCAGGAGCACGCGGGCATTTCTCCCGCGCGCAACAGAGGCATCCAGGCGTCGAAAGGTGCGGTGCTTGTTTTCGTCGATGCGGATTGCCGGATGCTTGCGAATTGCCTTGCGGCCCTCGAAGCAAAATTGACCTTACCCCCTCAACAAGGCTACTTCCAGCTGCACCTTGTCGGCGATTGTGTGACTACAGTCGGGCGAGCCGAACAGCTTCGCTTGATCGCGCTGCAAAATCATTTGCTTCTGCCGGACGGACGCATTCGCTACCTCAACACAGCTGGCTTCGCGATTCTGCGCTCAAAAGTTTCCGAAGACGGTAAACTTTTCGATCCGATCGCGATTCGCGCCGAAGACACTCTTCTGCTCGCGACCTTGATGAGCCGGGGAGAGATGCCTGTTTTTGTACCTGGCGCGTTGGTGCGCCATGCCATTCCGCTTTCCTTGCTTGCCTGCCTCCGAAAAGATGTGCGCTCGGCGTACGTGGAAAGGCGGGCTTACGACGTCATGGCTTCGCGAGGCATCAACATCCAACTAACAAACGCCGACCGTTGGGCCATCATGGCAACCATGTGGAAGGCGTCAGCGCAGGCTTCGATCGGAAGAGCGTCCTGGTTCATCGTGACGGGCAGGCAGGTCCTTCGCCTCTTCATTTCGATTGTGTACCGAATTCTGCATTGAAACTCGGCAACAGCTTCTGGACCAAGTTCCGCCCGATTGACACCCACGCTTCGTTGGGTCGAACGAAGTCGTTTACTCTCAGCATCTGAGATCCCCGGCAGGTACGTTGTCGCCGGAAAGTCACAAACCGGCGGCCTACGCAGGCATAGGGAAAAGATTTTCCATTGGTTATAGTACGGAAGATTGGACTTTCGCCCAATAAATGGCTAAAAGTACTATTTGTAATAAGTTGCGAGCAGTCTAAAGTGGAACATCGATTGCACGGTCCACCGATTACTCGAGACTTCGCCATGGCGCGAATACATCGATTGAGGGCCCATGTCTCTTACGAAATCTAACGCTCCCGTGTCGACCACGCAAACCCCGGGGGCGCCAGACGACATCGAACTCCAGCTAACCCGCATTTGGCAGGACCTGCTCGGCATCGAGCCAATAACACCTGATCAGAATTACTTCGACCTCGGCGGCGATTCTTCGCTTGCTGTGCATCTCTTCGTTCAGATCGAAAAAGTATTCAACGTCAAGCTGCCGATATTCACGCTCTTCGAAGCTCCAACGATTGAGGAACTGGCGCAGGTTTTGCGCCGGGACACCGCCCCTGTGGGCTGGTCCCCGATCGTAGCCATCCAGCCGAATGGCACCCGACCCCCAATCTTCTGCATGCATGGGGCTGGCGGTAATGTTCTGATCTATCGGGAACTATCTGAACTTCTGGGTCCGGATCAGCCGTTTTATGGCTTGCAGTCGCAAGGCCTCGATGGCTCGGTCCCGCCGCTTACCAAAATCGAAGACATGGCGACCCTGTACGTGAAGGAGATTCGAAGGGTTCGTCCGAAAGGGCCGTACCTGATCGGCGGATATTGCATGGGCGGCACGATCGCATATGAAGTCGCGCAACAACTGCGCGCTCAGGGGCAGGACGTCGCGTTGCTCGCCCTGTTCGATACCATGAATTGGTGCAAAATTGGGTTTCTCAACTCATGGGCCAAAGGCTATATGGCGTGCGAGAAGTTCGGATTTCATGTCGCGAACTTCTTTCGGCTCGATTCACAGGGCCGATCGGAATTCTTGTCCGAGAAAGTTCAGGCATTCCGAAATCGGATCCCGGTGTGGAAAGGGATGCTGCATGATCGTTTCAAGAAGTCGTCGAATAGTGAGAGCTCAGAATCTCTCGCCTTGGGCCGAATTTGGAAAGCGAACGATATCGCATGCGTCGAATATCAACCCAAACCTTATCCAGGCGTCGTGACGGATTTCCGGCCCATGAGACAATACGGTTTGTTCGATCGCCCAGACGCGAAGTGGGATCGCTTGGCACAAGCTGGGCAGAACGTGGTGGTTTTGCCGGTTTATCCGGCTGGCATGTTGGTCGAGCCCTTTGTGCGGCATCTCGCAGCCGCCGTGAAGACGTCGATCGACGCAGCCCTGAAAGAAAAGTAGTCGCGTCCGTTCGTGACCGCCGTTCACGGCGATAATCGGAGTGATAGGTTGACCGCCGCGCCCAGCCCCACAAAGACCTGGACATTCTTCGAAGACGAATGGCACGAGGGCAATATCGGGATCATGGGCCCTCGCACGCATGCGACGTGGCTCTGTTCCATGGTTTTCGATGGTGCCCGTTATTTCGAAGGCGTCGCGCCCGATCTGGATCTGCACTGCGCGCGTGTAAATGAGTCAGCCGTAAAGCTGTACCTCAAACCAATCGTCTCAACGGATCGATGGATCAGCCTCGCCCACGAGGGGATCGCTAAATTCGATAAGGACGCGGCGCTTTACATCCGTCCGATGTATTGGGCGGAGAAAGACGGGCCGTGGATTCAGGCGCATGATCCGGAATCGACGCGCTGGTGCCTTTCGATTTACGAGGCGCCTATGCGCAAGTCCGCGGGCTTTTCAGTCACAGTCTCGCCGTTCCGCCGGCCCACCATCGAGACCATGCCGGTCGACGCTAAAGCCGGATGCCTGTACCCGAACAACGCGCGCGCCCTGTTCGAAGTCCACGCGCGCGGCTTCGACAACGCGGTGGTGCTGGACATGCTAGGCAATGTGGCCGAACTGGCGACTTCAAATGTGTTTATGGCGAAAGACGGCGTCGTATACACGCCCGTCGCAAATGGCACGTTTTTGGCGGGCATTACGCGGCAACGCGTGATCCGGCTCCTTCGAGAGAATGGAGTAAAAGTAATCGAGAAATCGATGAAATATGAAGAACTCCAAGCCGCGGATGAAATATTTTCGACCGGAAATTATTCCAAGGTTGCGCCCATCACGCGGATCGATGCTCGAGCGATTCCGATCGGCCCGTTTTATTTGAAGGCTCGCGAGCTCTATTGGGCGTTTGCACACTGTTGATTTTAAGCGTCACCTCGAAGTGCCACCCGCAGGGATACTAAGCTAGAGCCTTGGAACGTCCGCTAAAGCGAATGGATCGCCCAGCCGGCTGACGATGACGACTCAATCAGCATCTGCCACAATCGCGGCGCTCACCGAAATCTGGGAGCGCGTACTGCAGCGCTCGCCCATCGGCGTTGACGACAATTTTTTCGATCTCGGCGGCGACTCCCTGACGGCCGTCACCCTGTTTTTGGAGATCGAAAAGTTTTGCGGACGCCGACTTCCCTCGGTGCTAATTTACAACGCGCCTACGATCTCGGCTCTCGCAACCGAACTCGAACGGCCTGCCACGTCTCGGTTAGCTCCGTTGATTCAACTGCGGGCCGGCGGCGCAGCGACACCCGTGTTCATGGCGCACGGCCTGGGCGGCAGCGTCATTGATTTCCATAGCCTGCTCACATTCATCAAGACCGATCATCCTATCTACGGCATGCAGGCTCGTGGAATCGACGGTATCGAGGAACCCTCGGAAACCATCGAAGCGATGGCTCAGTACCATCTCGATGCGATCCGCGAAATCCAGCCGCATGGTCCCTACATC
>JBEKJW010000264.1:0-6274 GCA_050011035.1 Candidatus Acidiferrales bacterium | reverse complement strand
GCTGTCGGCCGGCCTTTCGTTCCCCCGCGCGCGTGTCCGACAGGGCGAAAGCCCGATCGTCCGACGATTGCAGCTCGCAATCCTGGCAACCAACCCAATCGCACCGACACTCACACCACGCGAGCACGCCCGTGGCACAGGCAATCTTGCCTGTGCGTACGCGCGCGCACGCCCCCGCGCCAGTCCGACAGGGCCAAAGCCCGGTCGTCCGACGACCGCAAATCGCAATTCCGCCAACCAACGCAATCGTATCGACCGCCACAATACGCGCGCACACCAACGGAGCCGGCAAGCTGTTCGCACAGCTCTTCTTGTAAACGTTTTCTCGATTCGCTATCCTCCTGCGCCATACCGTTGAAGCGCCCGTAACTGCGGCGCCGCCTCGCTCAGGAGAACGTGAATGAAACAGTTCGCAATGATGATCGCTCTGCTATTGTTGGCCGGCATGTGCCGCGCTCAGGAGCAAAATACCTTCACTCCATCGGATACGAACGTCTGGGGCGCCGAGTATCCCCGCGTCGATAGCACCGGCAAAGTGCAGGTGCGCGTGAAAGCGCCAAACGCCACCGCCGTGAAGCTGAACTTCTGGAGCGGCCCGAAACTCGACATGGCCAAGCAGCCCGACGGCACCTGGCTCGCCACCACGCCGCCGCTCGTTCCGGGCTTCCACTACTACACGCTGCAAATCGATGGGGCGGATGTGAGCGATCCAAATACGCACGCCTACTTCGGCGGCGGCCGCCCGGCCAGCGGCGTCGAGGTCCCCGAGCCCGGCTCCACGTATTACTCCGCGCAGGATGTGCCTCACGGCCAGGTGCGCGAGGTCTGGTATTTTTCGAAGGTCACCGGAAGCTGGCGCCACGCGCTTGTATATACGCCGCCGAAGTACGACGACCAACCCTCCGCGCGTTTCCCGGTCCTTTACTTACAGCACGGAGCGGGCGAGGACGAAACGGGTTGGACCCGCCAGGGACGCGCGAACTTCATCCTCGACAACTTGCTCGCCGCGGGAAACTGCAAGCCGATGATTGTTGTGATGGCGTACGGATACGCCGCGCGAGCCGGCCAGCCCTTTCCGGATTTTATGAGCAAGCCGTGGGGATCGCCTGAAATGCTGAAGGGCATGCAGGACATGGTGTCTGCGTTCGAGGACGATGTGACGCAGGTGCTGATTCCGTTCATCGACGCGAATTTCAGGACGTTGACCGACCGCGATCACCGCGCCATGGCCGGCCTGTCCATGGGCGGCATGCAGACATTCCAAATCACGCTCGACCACTTGGACCTGTTCTCGTACATCGGCGGGTTCAGCGGCGCGGGAGGCATGCTCGTTCTCGGCAATCACAAACTCGATCCGAAAACGGATTACAACGGCGTCTTCGCCGACCCCGCCGCGTTCGCCAAGCGCGTGCATCTGTTGTGGCTCGGCGTCGGCACTGCGGAGCCCGAGCGCCTGCGCACCGGCCTCCAGCAGCTGCACGCCTCGTTCAACGAAGCGGGCATTCAGCACGTTTTCTACGAATCACCAGGGACCGACCACGAATGGCAAACCTGGCGCCGCGATCTGAACGACTTCGCTCCGCGCCTGTTTCGTTAGCCTCACGACGCCTCAGTGCCACATGCAATCTCGCCCGTGCGCACGCGCGCGCGTCCGACAGGGCCAAAGCCCGGTCGTCCTCCGGCCGCATCTCGCCATTCAGGCAACCACCGGAATCGCACCGCCATTCACACTACCCCCGTGGCACAGGCAATCTTGCCTGTGTGTATTCACGAGCCTCCCGCGCAAATCGATCGTGCCACGCTCCAGTCTCTGTCCACCCGTGCGCGCACCTCTGTTTCAAGCATTCGCCACACTCAACACCTTCCCCTCCGTATCCTTGAGCCAACGGTTGTTGCGCCGAATTTAAATTGTGCTGCCGGAATCGAGAGGTATACGCTAAGGGCAATGCGAATCACGTTTCAACGGTTCCGGATGGCGACGGCTTTTTCGCTGGCGCTCTGGATGGCTGCTCTGGCTTGCGTGACCGGCTGCATGGTGCCGGCGTTTGCAAGCGCGAGCCCGAAGCACACCTCGTGCCCGGAAGAATCGGGCACCGACCTCGGCATGGGCCTGATGGCCGGAATGGCCAACTGCCCGCACGCCGGACATCACAGCCCCGCGAAACCGCACGGCGGGAAGTCCGCGCCGGCCGGCGGAATGTCGTGCTGTTTTCTCAACGCAAATGTCCCCGCGAAAATGCGAACGCCTGAGCCGCAGATCGTCGCGGCGCACGTTGCGGTTCCTGTGGCGATCTTCGATGTGACTCCGGTGTGGATCCACTCCGCGCCGGCGCTTGCGCTGCCCGTGATTCACCAGGGTCGAGATACCTTGCTGCAAACCCACTTGCTGCGGATCTAGAAAGTCCCCATCGCGATTTCCTTTGGACAGGGCCGGCGGAAATCCCGCCGGTGAACCAAACCCTCACCACTTTTCAAAGGAGAAATATCATGAAGAAAGTTAGAGCAATGCTGTTGCTGGCTGTGATTGCACTTGGTTTTGCGGGAGTCGTTCAGGCGGAGAACAGCGCATGCTGCGGTTCTCCAGACTGTTGCGCTTCCTGCGACGGCGGGTGCTAACGCAGTAGCGAGGTGAACTACGGGGCGCGGGCCGCTTGGCTCGCGCCCTTATTTTTTGGCTATCCGTCGAGAAGCTTTTTTGGCGTCGGCCCGGGCACGAGCCACCGGAAAAGTAACGTAGCGCCGACCGCGCCGGCGAGTTGCGCCGCGATAAACGGCAGAACGTCGGCTGGCCGAATTCCGGAGAACGTGTTGGTCAGCGATCGCGCGATCGTGACGGCGGGATTCGCGAACGACGTGGACGCCGTGAACCAATACGCCGCCGTGATGTAAGCACCGACCGCGAAGGGAGTCATCTCCGGCCGCTGGCGCGCCACGCCCCAGATGACCGCCATCAGCCCAAACGTCGCGACAAACTCACTGAATACTTGACTGGCGCCGCTGCGCGCATGCATCGAGAAAGAAACCGCGGACAGCCCGAACATTGCATGCGCCGCCACCGCGCCGCCGATCCCACCAAGGCATTGAGCCGGAACGTAGCACGCTGCGACCGGCCACGAGATGCCGCGTTCGAGAGCGTCAGCGAGCGAAACGGCGGGGTTGAAATGCGCGCCGGAAACCGGACCGAACGCCAGAATCAGCGCGACGAGAGCCGCGCCCGTAGCGATGGTGTTCGCGAGCAGCGCCATCGCCACGTTGCCGCCGGCGAGGCGCTCGCCCATGATTCCTGAACCCACAACGGCGGCAACAAGAAAACCAGTGCCGATGAATTCGGCGGCGAGGCGGCGGGGAAGTGTCGCAGTCATTCGTGCCCGATGCGATCGATCTGCTTTTGAATGGCGAGTGAATCGAGGCTCGCGAGCGGCAAACTCAAAAACAAACTGATGCGCCGGTTGAGCGTGTGAAAGGCATCGCGAAACGCGCGCTCGATTTCCGCCGGCGTGCCTACCACCGCTGCCGGATCGGCCACGCCCCAGTGCGCCGTCATCGGCTGGCCGGGCCACAACGGACACGGTTCTTTCGCGGCGTTGTCGCAAACCGTGAAAACGAAATCCATCTTCGGCGCGCCGGGCGCCGCAAATTCGCTCCAGTTTTTGCTACGTGCGTTTTCCGTGGGAAGGTCCGCGAGATGCAGTTGGTGAAGCGCTTCGGGTCTCACGCGGCTGGACGGCATGCTGCCCGCGCTGAATGCCGTGAAATGCGGATCGCGCTTACCGTTCAGAATGCCCTCGGCCATGATGGAGCGCGCGGAGTTGCCCGTGCAAAGAAAAAGCACGTTGTAGTGTTTTTCCATGCAGCGTTCAGTGGCAGCAGCTCAGCCTGTCCGTGACGTTTGCAGGCTGCGTCACCGCGGCATCCGCCGGTTTGGTTCCGCGAACGAACGCGCTGAAGAATTTCCCATCGACCTGCGGCGCGATCGCGTCAACGTCGATGCCGCGGCCAGTCAGGAATTCGCGCGCGTCTTCGATGTTGTAAACGCGCGTTGGCTCGATCTCGATGCCCGTGAATCCCGCTGCGGCAAGATTCGTGCGGTACTCGGATTCTTCCAGCGCCCCTGCAATGCAGCCGACCCACAGCAGCACATTCTCGCGAATCTCCGGCAGCATTTTCCCGCGCGTCACCACATCGGAAACAGCGAACCTGCCGCCCGGCTTCAGAACGCGATAGGCCTCGCGCAGCACCGCGGCTTTATCCGACGACAGATTGATCACGCAGTTGGAAATCACCACGTCGACCGAATTGCTCGGCAGCGGAATGTTTTCGATTTCACCTTTCAGAAATTCCACGTTGTCCAGGCCGGATTTGCGCTTGTTCTCATTCGCGAGTGCAAGCATTTCGTCAGTCATGTCCAGGCCAAACGCTTTTCCGGTGGGCCCGACGCGGCGCGCGGAAAGAAGCACGTCGATGCCGCCGCCCGAGCCGAGGTCGAGAACTCTTTCGCCGGGGTTGAGCCGGGCAAGCGCAGTGGGATTCCCGCAACCGAGCGACGCGAGCACGGCCTCCTCAGGAATCTGGCCAACCTGGCCGGCGTCATAGAGATTCGAGGTGATCGGATCGACGCCGCTCGCAGCCGACGCTCCGCAACAGGAACTGCCGCCGGCGCCAGGGCGCAGCGCAGCGTTGCCGTACTTTTCCTTCACGACTTCTTTCAGGTTGGGTTCGCTCATGCCGGCTCCCTACTTGCAGATCTGAACCACGTCGCGCGGGGCGACGGCTTTGTTGCGCGTGCAGCATTCGGCATAGAGAAACTGGAGGATCTGCTGCAGCGCTTCGGTGTTTGCGGTGTAGCGAAGAAAAGTGCTCTCGCGATTCACGGCGACCAGGTCCTCGCTGCGGAGCTTGTCGAGGTGGTGCGAGAGAGTGGAGTTGGGGATGTCGAGCTCGGACTGAATTTCGCCGACGACGAGACCCTCCGGATGGGCGGAGAGAAGCAGCTGCATGATGCGCAGGCGGGCTTCGTTGCCCATGGCGGAAAACATGTCGGCGAACTTCGCGACCTGCTCGGCGTTCTTTTTTGCTGTGGTGGATGCTCCCATAGTTCGATACTTGCAGAAAGATGGTAGCAGTGTCAAGCGCGCATAATCTCTATACGCGCAGGACCAAATAGCTATAAGGAATCGGCAGTAGCGCAAATGCCGTAAGCACCCGATACGCACCATCGCGAAACAAACTCGCGGCGAATATCGAATCGCGCTGGATCTATTTCTGCGCAGGTTTCTGAATCACCTGCTGCGTTCCCACCGAAAATAATTGGAAGTCCGAAAACGTGTGCTGAATGATTGTGCGCCGCCTGAAATATTCCGTGTAAACCATAGCGGACTGCGGCAGCCACACTTCCACGTTCTGCGAGTGAAATTTCACGGGCGCGTAATCTACCGACACGGCGTTCGACCGCAGCTCCAGCGCCGCGAGGCCGTTCACCAGATTCGTCTCCATGTGCATGATCTGCCCGGAGCCTGCCGCAATCCACGCGCGGCCCTTCACACCCACCGGATAAGAGCCCGACACCGTGCCCATCGATACAGTCCGTGGGCGTTTCTTTTTCGTCTGCTCGAAGTAAACCACCCAGGCCGGGCGGCCATTCCACTGAGCGAGACCGTCGCAACGCATGTCGTAATCGCCTTGAAGCGCCGGATGAAAAATCAGCGCGAAAGCCGGCAGCCCTACGTCCACAAAAGCGCCGAGGTTCGCGTCGCCGCTGCCCGCCACGAAAGTTCGGGTTTCGTGCAGCTTGTGCCCGGACTGTTCTCCGAAGTCGACCAGATAGTCGAACCTCGCCGCCATCGATTGCTCGCCCATCCCTTGCGGGTCTGTTTGCTCGAAGCGAACTTGCTCCTGCGCGTCGAAATTCTGCAGATGATCGCCAAGCTCCTCGGCGCGCTGGCCTGCCACTTTCAGTACGCCGGCAAGAGCGCACGGCGGCACAGCAACAATGGAAGGTACGGCAGCATCGACGTCGGGCGGATTCCAGCTCGGCGCTGGCGAACTTTCCTTTCCTTTTCTTGGCACCACCACTTCCGGCAAATTTGTAGCCGTCGCGGGCGCCGCAGCCGCATTCGCAAAATCCTCGGGCCGCACCGGTATATCCAGAGCGCCGGTCAATCCCGTGTCGATATCCAGCACGGCGATGCGCACTCGCCGCGCACCCGCTTTGGGAACCTCCACGTATCCGCTCAATCCGCCTACCTGCACGTCTTGGTACGCCGCATCCGAAAAA
>JBEKJW010000263.1:0-6308 GCA_050011035.1 Candidatus Acidiferrales bacterium | reverse complement strand
ATGCCCAGACGCAACGACATCAAGAAAGTCCTGATCATCGGCTCCGGCCCGATCGTCATCGGCCAGGCCTGCGAATTCGATTATTCCGGCACGCAGGCGTGCAAGGCGCTTCGTTCGGAAGGATTTCAAGTCATTCTGGTGAATTCGAATCCGGCGACAATCATGACCGATCCCGAAATCGCGGATCGCACTTACATCGAGCCACTTTCGAAGGAATATCTCGAAGCCATCATCGCCATCGAACGCCCCGACGCCGTGCTTCCCACCGTCGGCGGCCAGACGGCGCTAAATCTTGCCGTCGAACTCGCCGAAGCCGGCATCCTCGCGAAATACAACGTCGAGCTTCTCGGCGCCTCGCTCAGCGCGATCAAAATTGCCGAAGATCGCTTGCTCTTCAAAGATGTCTGCCGCCGCGTCGGCCTCGAAGTTCCCGCGTCCGAAATCGTCACTGAAGTCGCGGAAGCCGTACGCTTGGCCGACAAGCTGGGCTATCCCGTCGTGATCCGTCCATCGTTTACGCTTGGCGGCACCGGCGGTTCGATCGCCTACAATCGCGAAGAATTCGCCGACCTCATTGCCCGCGCTCTCGACGCGAGCCCTGTGCACCAGGCGCTGATCGAAGAATCCGTGCTTGGCTGGAAAGAGTTCGAACTCGAAGTGATGCGCGACAATCGCGACAACTTCGTCGTCATCTGCTCGATCGAAAATTTCGACCCGATGGGCATCCACACCGGCGACTCGATCACCGTAGCGCCCGCGCAGACGCTCACCGACAAGGAATACCAGCACATGCGCGACGCCGCCGCGAAGATCATTCGCGAAGTCGGCGTGGAAACCGGCGGCTCGAATATTCAGTTCGCCGTCGATCCTGCCACCGGCCGCATGACCGTGATCGAAATGAACCCGCGCGTCTCGCGCAGCTCCGCGCTCGCCAGCAAAGCCACCGGCTTTCCGATCGCGAAAATTGCGGCGAAACTCGCGCTCGGTTGGACGCTTGATGAAATTCCCAACGACATCACCAAGAAAACGCCGTCGTCGTTCGAACCGAGCATCGACTACGTAGTCGCGAAGATTCCGAAGTTCCAGTTCGAAAAATTCCCGGGCAGCGATCCGACGCTCACTACGCAAATGAAGTCCGTCGGCGAAGTGATGGCCATCGGACGCAATTTCCAGGAAGCGCTTTGCAAGGCCATCCGCTCGCTCGAGCCGAGCAGCGCGTGGCGTCCTCCCGCCGACGTCAACACCGCGATGATTCGCGAAAAGCTCAGCGTGCCCGGTCCGGATCGTATTCACTGGCTGTTCGAAGCGCTCGAACGCGGTATGTCGCGCGACGAAGTCTGCAGCTTCACCAAGATCGATCCGTGGTTCATTCGCCAGATGGAAGCGATGCTCGAGGTTGATAAGCGTGTCGCTGCCACTACGCTCAGCAAGTCTTCGCCCGAGCTGCTGCTGGAAGCCAAGCGCTCCGGCGCGAGCGACGAGGAAATCGCCAAGCTCTGGAACGTGAAAGCCGCCAGCGTCCGCGCGCGCCGCAAGGAACTTGGCGTTCAGCCGGTTTTCAAACGCGTCGACACGTGCGCCGCCGAGTTCGAATCCTTCACGCCATATCTTTATTCGACGTACGAAGAAGAAGATGAATCCGGCGCCGTTGACCGGCCGAAAGTCGTTATCCTCGGCAGCGGTCCGAATCGCATCGGGCAGGGAATTGAATTCGATTACTGCTGCTGCCACGCCGCTTTTGCGCTGAAAGAAGACGGCTACGAAACCGTGATGGTCAACTGCAACCCGGAGACCGTCTCGACCGACTACGACACATCCGATCGCCTGTACTTCGAGCCGCTCACGCTCGAAGACGTTCTCGCGATTCTCGACAAGGAAAAGCCGCAGGGTGTCATCGTCCAATTCGGTGGCCAGACGCCTCTGAATCTCGCGATCGCGCTGAAGCAGAACGGCGCGCAAATCATCGGCACCGATCCCGAATCGATCGACCTCGCCGAAGACCGCAAGCGCTTCGGCGCGCTTTTGAATGAACTGAAAATCCCGCAGCCTCGCGCCGCCTCCGCGATGGAGCCGCAGGAGGCCGTCAAGCTCGCTTCCGAAATTGGACTCCCCGTTCTCGTTCGGCCCAGCTATGTCCTCGGCGGACGCTCGATGGTCATCGCCTATGACCTGAAAACCGTCGAAGAATACGTCGCCCAAGCCGCCCTGATCGGCGGCCTCTCCGACCCCAAGCGCCCGATCCTGATCGACCAGTTCCTCGAGGACGCCACCGAAGTCGACGTCGACGCGCTCGCTGACGGTGAAGACGTCGTCGTCGCCGGCATCATGGAGCACATTGAAGAAGCCGGCATTCATTCCGGCGACTCGTCCTGCGTGCTTCCGTCTGTCACGCTGAAGCCCGCGATTCTCGATCGCATCCGTGAATACACCGCGCGTCTCGCGAAGGCTCTGAAAGTCGTCGGCCTCATGAACGTCCAGTACGCGATCCAGCGCGACCAGGTCTACGTTCTTGAAGTGAATCCTCGTGCCTCACGCACGATTCCGTACGTCAGCAAGGCCACCGGTGTTCCGCTCGCGAAGGTAGCAGCGCGCCTGATGACCGGCCGCAAACTGCGCGATCTGCACCTTCCCACCGTCGAAACGAACGGCGTGAAGGAACTCGCGCTCCACAATTTCTACGCCGTGAAGTCGCCGGTGTTCCCGTTTAACAAATTCCGCGGAGTCGACACGATCCTCGGCCCCGAGATGCGTTCCACGGGCGAAGTGATGGGCATCTCCTCCACTTTCGGGCTCGCTTTTGCAAAAGCGCAGCTTGCCGCTGGCCAACGCCTGCCGCTGAAGGGCACCGCATTCCTGAGCGTCAACGATCACGACAAGCGTCACGTCGCTTTCGTTGTTCAGGACCTTCTCGCCGCCGGCCTCAAAGTTGTCGCCACGCGCGGCACCACCGCCGCACTCGCCAGCGCAGGCATCGAAGTCGAGTCCGTCTACAAGGTCAATGAAGGCCGCCCCAACGTCGTCGACCTGATCAAGACCGGAAAAATCGATCTCGTCATCAATACGCCTCTCGGCCGCGAATCCTTTTACGACGAAAAGTCGATCCGACGCGCAGCGATTCGCTACAACGTGCCTTGCATCACCACGCTTTCCGCTGCCAGCGCCGCCGCTCGCGGCATTCGCGCTATGGCCGGCCACACCGTTGACGTGGCCGCGCTTCAGGACCTGCACGTTCGCAAGTCCGCCGCTGCCGTCGAAAAGTAGCCGTCTTCATGGCACAGGCAATCTCGCCTGTCGGTTAACGTTGCTTTTTGCCCTTGACGTCATCCAGAGACCTGATTCATCAGGTCGAAGGATCTCTCTTCGCATTCGTTCGCATGCGGCAAAGCCGGGCGCACCATGACAAATTCCATGCCCTCGTGTTGTAAAATGCGCCGATGATTACCCCGATGAATCTTCAGGGAATCTTCGCCCCGCTTACGACGCCGTTCGCCCCGACCGGCGAAGTCGACTGCGCCGCCTACGCGCAGAACATCGCGCGTTTCAATAAGACCAGACTCGCGGGCTATGTCATCAACGGGTCGACCAGCGAGTCCGTCCTGCTGCGCTGGAGCGAAGTCTACCGCCAGTGGGAAGTCGCGCTTGAACACGCCGCGGCGGGCAAGGAACTCGTCGCAGGCACCGGCGCCGAATCCACCATCGAGACCATCGCGCACACCAATCACGCCGCGAGCCTCGGCTATAAAGCCGCTTTGGTTCGCACGCCGAGCTTCTACAAGCCCGCGATGACCGAAGACGCGCTTGTCGAGCACTATTTTCGCGTCGCCGATGCCGCCAAAATTCCGATCCTCGTGTACTCCGTGCCGATCTTCACGCACGTTACCGTCGAAGCGCCCGTCGTCGCGCGCACCTCGAAGCACCCGAACATCATTGGCATCAAAGACAGCTCCGGCAACGTGGAAGCTCTCGCAGCCTCCATCGCTGCCGCGCCAAAGGAATTCAAAACGCTCGTCGGCTCAGCCTCGGCGCTCTACGAGGCTCTCCAAGTCGGTGCCACCGGCGCGATCCTCGCCATTGCCAATGCGTTTCCCGACGTCTGCGCCGACATCTACGCGCTCTCGCGCTCAGGCAGTCGCGAAAAAGCTCAAGCCCTGGCGCAAACTCTCACCGCACCCGCGAAAATGTTTGGCTCTCTGTACGGCATTGCCGGCTTGAAATACGCGATGGATCGCAATGGCTACGTTGGCGGCCCCACGCGCCTGCCGCTGCTGCCGCTCACGGACGCCGCGCGTCGGGAAATTGACGCCATGCTCTCGAATCTCGGCGCTCAAGCCGTGCATCAGACGTAGAAGCCTATGTCGCGGCCCCCGGGCGCCGCCTGTCGTACCGCGCCGGTGTCCGTGGCTCTCAATCGCGTGCATCCTCCGGGAGAACTTTTGCTGCTGCTCACATCCGCGCCCAACATCACAGCGCAGTGTTGTAAAAGCTGCCGCTCGACGTCGTTCGCGAGGGCCTGCGCCTCATGACCGTCCAGTCGCACTGCGTTTCGTTCCGGGAGATTCCGCAGACCACGAAGATTTTTTCGTCGTTCCTTGAAGACTTCTCCAAAGTTGCGCGTTATTACTCCTACCCGCCCACGCTCGAAGGCCTGAAACAGTCTGCCGCCAGCGTTTCACTCGATCCGGAATCGCGTCGCGTCGTTGCCGAAGTTCTTCGCGCACAAAACAAATCCTTCGGCTCATCCGACGCCGCGTTCACAAATCTCGATCGCCTCGCCAACGGCGCAGTCGCCGTCGTTACCGGGCAGCAGGTCGGACTCTTCGGCGGTCCCGCCTACAGCATCTACAAAGCAATTACCGCCGCGCGTTTTGCCGCAGAACTCACGCGCCAGGGAATCGACGCCGTTCCCGTTTTCTGGCTCGCCACCGAGGATCACGACCTCGAGGAAATCGATCACGCCGCGTGGGTCACTTCGAAAGGGCTCCACGACTACAAGCTCGAACCCGAACGCCACGCCGAAGGCAGCCGCGTGGGCGAAATTGTCCTCGGCGCGAAGATTCAAGCTCTCGTCTCCGAAGCTGCCTACACGCTCGAAGGCCCGGATTCCGACGCGGTGGCCCAGGCTCTTCGCGAGTCTTACACCGCGCAGGACACTTTCGGCTCCGCCTTCGGCAAGCTGATGGCTCGGCTGCTGGGGAATCTCGGCGTGATTCTTTTCGACCCGCTCCAGCCGCAACTTCACCGTGTCGCCGCGAAAATCTACCACCGCGCGCTCGACGAATCCGGCTCGCTCCGCGATGCGCTCATCGAACGTTCGAAAGAGCTCGAGCGCGGCGGCTTCCACGCGCAAGTGATGGTTTCGCGCGAATCCACGCTCCTCTTTTTCAACGTCGACGGCCGCCGCGAGCCTTTGCGCGAACGCAACGGCAAGTTCTTCGCCGGTAAATCGAGCTTCACCGCGGAGGAGCTTCACGCCGCCATCGATCGCGATCCGGAAGCTTTTACGTCCAACGTTCTCCTACGCCCCGTCGTACAGGACGTTCTCCTACCCACCGCGGCCTACGTAGGCGGCCCCGCAGAAATCGCCTACATGGCCCAGGCCGAGATCGTTTACAAAAAGCTCGTCGGCCGCATGCCCTGCATGCTCCCGCGCGATAGCTTCACGCTGATCGAGCCCGCCGTCGCGCGCCTGCTCACGAAATACGACCTCTCATTCGAAGACCTCTTCGCCGGCCGCCAAGCCGTCCGCACCAAAATGGAACAGTCGTCGCTCCCGCGCGCCCTCGCCAAGAAATTCGAGACCAACGAAAAAGCGCTACAAAAACTCCTCGCCACCTACCGCGATCCGCTCAAGAAGCTCGACAAGACGCTCCTCGGCGCGCTCGACTCCGCCGAAAAGAAAATGCTGTACCAGTTCACCAAGCTGAAAGGCAAAGCCGGCCGCGCCGAAAATTTCCGCACCGGCGTGATCGACCGCCACGAGCGCATCATTCTTGACGCGATCTACGCGCACAAGGGCTTGCAGGAGCGCACGCTCGGCGCTCTGCCTTGGCTCAGCCTCTACGGCGGTGAGCTCCTGGAAAATCTCGAAACCTACGCCGGCGAATCCGGCGCCACGTCCGCATGCGCGCGCCAGCACCTGGTCGTCGTTCTCTAGTCGCGGGCGCCTGTTCTTCGGGCCAGCATCCTTGATTCGAACCGGCCATGCTAAACTGCACGCCGCACAAATAGCGCACCCTCGATATTCGGTGGAGGCCTGAAATGAAGATCACTCCTGGCAAACGCAAAGGCCTGGAAGCGGTTAGCGATTC
>JBEKJW010000262.1:0-6309 GCA_050011035.1 Candidatus Acidiferrales bacterium | reverse complement strand
TCCGATTTCCTTGGCCTTCACGCCCGTGCCGAACTGCACGACTTCCTCGAGCATCGCGACCATCGTGCGCGCCGTCTCCGGCGGGATCACGTCGGTCACTTCCGGCTTCGGCTCTTCGAGCACCACGCCGTCGTACGTCGTCACGCGCCGAATGTAGTGCGGCTCGATGTGAATTCCATCGTCCGGGAACACGGTGAACGCCGACGTGTGCTCGAACAACGTCAAATCCGCCGCGCCCAACGCCAGCGGCAAATACGGCGGCAGCGGGCTCTGTATGCCAAACTTCCGCGCGAGATCGATCACCGTGCTCACGCCAATTTTGTCGAGCAGCAGCACCGCCGGCACGTTGCGCGAATCCGCGAGCGCACGGCGGTACGTGATACGTCCTTCGAACTTGTTGTCGTAGTTGTGCGGCGAATAATTTTGCCCGCCGCTCCGGAGCGACACTGGCTGGTCCACCACCGTATCGAACGGCGAGATTCCCTGTTCAATCGCCTCTGCGTAGACGTAAACCTTGAACGAGCTGCCCGTCTGCCGCGATGCCTGCGTCGCGCGATTGAACTTCGAATCCTCGAAATCGTATCCGCCGACCATCGCTTTCACTTCGCCGGTGGGATTGTCGATCGCGAGCAGCGCCCCTTGCGCCGCCGGCACCTGCTCGAGTTGCACGCGCACCGTGATCCCAGAAATTTCCTTGATGCCAACGCACACTAGGTCGCCTACCTTCAACAAATCGCGCGGCGATTTGTGCCCCGTCCATGCAAAATCCGTGGGCGTGAGCATCGCGCGATAGTTTCCAATTTTGATCGTCGCGTAGGTCGGCTCGACAGCCGTCACGAGGCCCGTTACGTAATCTCCCTTTTGAATTGGCCCGCGCCAATCGTCGTTTTGATACTTCTCGAGCGTCGTGGTCTGCACCGGAGTAAGCAGCTTCTCGACGACGCCACTCTTCGCCGCACTCGAAGCCGCGGCCGCGGAGGTCTTCGCCACCGGTTCCGCATCCTGATCCGCTTTCTCGCCCAAAATATTCGGCAAGTTGCCGCGCCATCCGTGCCGCCGGTCGTACGAATGTAGCCCGTCGCGCACCGCCTGATCCGCCGCCTTCTGCATGGCCACATTCAGCGTGGTGTAAACGCGCAAACCCTGCTCGTGCACCGCCGCCGTCCCGTAGGTGTGTTCGAGATACTGGCGCACTTCCTCCACGAAATATGGCGCGAGGTCGTTCCGCGTCGACGCGATGTGCAGCCCCAGCGGCGATTTGATCGCGGCCTGCGCCTGCTCCTCGGAGATTTTGTGGTCATGCGCCATCAAGGCTAGCACCAGATTCCGCCGCGACAGCGCTCGCTCCGGATGATTGGTCGGCTGGTAGATCGGCCCGCGAATGATCGCGGCAAGCGTCGCCGCTTCGGGGAGCGTCAAATCGCCAATCGGCTTGCTGAAGTAATATTCGCTCGCCGCTTCGAAGCCGTAGTTCCCCGCGCCCAGGTAAATTTGGTTCGCGTACATCGTGAAGATCTGTTCTTTGGTGTAGTGGCGCTCGATCTGAATCGCGAGCAGCGTCTCCTGAATCTTGCGGTGCGCGCTGCGGTCACTGCGGTTCAGAAACAATCCGCCCGCAAGCTGCATCGTCAGTGTGCTCGCGCCTTCTGCGAGGCGGTGCTGCGCAATGTCGTGAGACGCTGCCTGCAGCACGCGCGGAATGTCCACACCCCAGTGCTCTTCGAAGTGCTGGTCTTCGGTAGTGAGTACCGCGTCCTTCAACACTTTGGGAATCTGCTGGTAAGTAACAAGTATCCGGCGCTGCAGTGCGAACGAGCCGATCATCTGCCCGTCGTCACCGTACAGCTCGGTCACCACGTTCGGCCGGTAATCCTCCAGCGCACGAATTTCCGGTAGGTCGCTCGAGTACACGAACAGCAGCCCCACGGCCGCGCCCACTCCAATCGCGCACAGCAGCAGAAACGTGAACGCCAGGCGACCGAACAGCGTGTCGCCCGTGATCCGCATCGTCGCGCGATAAATCCGGTTCATTGACCGTTCATTCTATCGCAGTCGCAATGGCGCTCCGCGGAACTAGCGCCTCGGTTGCTCACATCGCACACGCATTCGACCGGCCTGAAATCGCGTCCGCATCGTCACATTCCGTGACCATTTCGCCGCGCCCTTGGGATACACTTTCGCGGACCCGCGCATCACGGAGCCGCCACAGGCAATGGAAGCCAACCCCGTTTTATTTCGCGACCTGACCTATATATTCCTCGCCGCCGTCGCCGGTGGACTCATCGCCTGGCGCGTCCGGCTTCCGCTGATTCTGGGCTTCGTTCTGGGCGGCATCATCATCAGCCCGTTCACGCCCGGGCTACAGATCTCCGATCTCCACACATTTGAAGTCTTCGCCGAATTTGGCGTCGTGCTGCTGATGTTCTCGATCGGTGTGGAGTTTTCGATTCCCGACCTGATGCGCGTGAAATGGATTGCGCTCGGCGGCGGCGTGCTCGGGATCGCTTTATCGATCGGCTTCGGCGTGCTTTCGGCGTGGATCGCGGGCTGGACGATCGTCACCGGCTTCGTGATCGGCTGCACGATTTCGGTGGCAAGCACGATGGTTCTCGCGCGCCTGTTAAACGACCGCGGCGCGATGGGCACCAACTACGGTCGCGTGATGATTGGCATCACGCTGGTCGAAGACATCGCCGTGGTCTTCCTCACCGTCATTATTCCGATCTTCGCGGGCCCCCAGGAAAACCGCTACAAACTCGCGGCATGGACGCTCGGTAAAGCCGTTCTACTCCTCATTCCGCTCGCGTTCCTCGCAATGACCGTCGTTCCGCGCATCCTCCGCCGTGTGTCGAACACCAACGACCAGGAACTTTTCCTTCTCGTCGCCATCACGATTTGCCTTGTGTCTGCCGCCGTCGCGCAAGCCGTGGGATTCTCTGTCGCGCTCGGTGCCTTTCTTGCCGGGCTTTCAATCAGCGGACTTCACGAACTACATGCCGCTGAAAAAGCGCTGACTCCGTTGCGCGATACGTTCGTGGCGATGTTCTTCGTCTCGCTGGGAACGCTCGTCGTGCCGAGTGTGATTCTCCACAACCTCGGGTTGCTTGCCGTGATGCTGCTTCTGATCGTCGTCGGGAAATTCGTGATCTGGTTCGCGGTGATGAAGCTGTTCCGCTACTCGCTGTGGACGTCGATCACAGTTGCGGCGGGGCTTACACAGATTGGCGAGCTGTCCTTTATCTTGGTGGAAGTCGCGAAGAAGACGGGGCTGGTGGGCGAGGAAGTATTTGCGGCAACGCTCGCCGCATCGCTGATCTCAATCTTTCTGAATGTGTTGATCGTGCGAGGAGTGTTCCGCTGGGCCGGTCCGAAACTCGCTGAAGAGGCTGCCCACGCGGCGCCACCTCCCGCCGCTGCTCCCGCGCACTAACCGCAACTGGTCAAAGCGCCCGATGCGACGCGCGTTGTAAGCCTACTTAAGTGCCGCTTCCGCGTCCGTGATCTGCGGGTAGGCCTTGATCAACTGCCCGACGTGCGTCATGTCGACCAGCGCCTTCACCTGCGTGTTCAAGCCCGTCACCGCGAGCCTTCGATTGTGCCGCTGGGCAGCCACGTAAGCTCCGACCAGCGCGCCGAGCCCCGCTGAATCCACATAAGTAATGCCGCTGAAATCGATGATCAGCTTCGGAGTCGTCTCCGCGCGCGTCGCTTCCTGAAATCCAAAAATCGTGTGGATATTCAGCGACCCGACCAGCTTCATGATTTTGATGTCAGGCGCGTTTCCGGGTTTCGTATCAATGTGCAGGTTCTCTGTAGGCATGGCGAGCGATTCTAGCGAACCCTCCTGCGCGAAGTATGAACGGCATGTTACACCCGCCGGCCGCTGTGAGCCCGCGGGTCTTATTCGGCGACGACTGCGTCCGCCTCGATCTCAACCAGCATCGCCGGATCCACCAGCGCCGCCACTGCGACCATCGTCGACGCCGGCCGGATGGTGCCGAAGAATTCGCCGTGAGCGCGTGCCACGTCTTTTGAAAAACCGGCGTTCGTAATGTAAATGCGCGTCCGGATCACGTCCGAGAGCTTCGCCCCAGCTTTTGCAAGCGCCGCCTCGATGTTCCGAATCGTCTGGACCGTTTGCGCGTACGGATTGCCAGGTCCCACGAGTTTTCCGTCGTCGCCATATCCTACTGTCCCCGCCACGCTCACTTGCGAGCCGATGCGGACCGCGCGCGAGAATCCCACGATCGGCTCCCACGGTGAGCCCGAAGAAATATTCTGCCGCTGCATCCTTAACCCTCCTGTCGCGAATTCTCCCTACGGATCGAACCGCTTGCGCTCTTCCGGCGTCATCACCGGGCACAAATCCTGCTTGCGGCCAAAGATTCGATACCGCACCGCCGCTACCGCGTTGTACGCCGCGTCGCGAATCGCGCGCGGCAGCATCGCAATCGCACCTCCAAGCACGCCCCAGCCGCCGCCGATACGCCGAAGCAGATGAATCGTCGCGTCCGAACGCACCAGCACATCGCCGCCGCTCGTGAGAATCACCAAACTGTCTGGAACCGCCGCGCGCGTCGCAGAGTCGATCAACCGCTCAAACGTGGTGCTCTGGAGAGGGGCGAAACGAAACAACGTCGCTCCGGGATCGCGCTTCATCGCAAATTTCACCGCGCCATGGCACAGCCCACACCTCCCGTCATAAAAAAGGTGATCGGTTCCCGGCATTCTCCCAAAGCATATCACCGGCGCCAACGCGAGCCGGAATCGCCACCTCTGCCCGCGTCGCTTCAAACTTTCGCGCCAACCCGCTACTCGCTTTGCTGTATTGCCGCGCGTGCCTTACAATCCGCATCATCGGCACTCTGATCGACTTCTCCGGCGAGGCGCTCGATGCCCGGCTTGATTCCCACTCGACAATTTGGAAAGCACGAAGGCGTACGCGTCTCGGCGCTCGGTATGGGCGGCCACCACCTCGGCGCGGCCAAGGACGAAGCCACCGCCATCGCCATGGTCCACGAAGCCGTCGACGGCGGCGTCACCTTCTTCGACAACTGTTGGGAATACCATCTCGGCAAAAGTGAAAACTGGTTGGGCAAGGGCCTCAAGGGACGGCGCGACCGCGTCTTCCTGATGACCAAAGTCTGCACCCACGGCCGCGACGGCGAACTTGCCACCCGTATGCTCGAAGAATCGCTCAACCGTCTGCAGACCGATCATCTCGATCTTTGGCAAGCGCACGGCATGGGATTTGAAAACGATCCCGCGCTGTTTATTCGACCAGGGGGCGCTGCCGAAGCCATGCTGAAAGCGCAACGCGATGGCAAGGTTCGCTTTCTGGGTTTCTCCGGCCACAAGGACCCGGCGATTCATCTCGCGATGCTCGCGACAGGTTTTCCCTTCGACTCAGTTCAAATGCCACTCAATGCGTTCGACGCGAGCTTTCGCAGCTTTCAAGTGCAAGTGTTGCCGGAGCTGAACAAGCGCGGCATCGCGGCGCTCGGCATGAAGCCGCTCAGCGGCCACGGCGAGCCGATTCAAAGCGGTGCCGTCTCAGCGGACGAAGCGCTGCGCTACGCCATGAGCTTGCCTGTGACCGTCACGATCACCGGCATGGACAAGCCCGACATCCTCCGCCAGAACTTGCGCATAGCACAGAATTTTCAGCCGATGACGCCGGCCGAAATGAAATCCCTTGAGGAACGCGTTAAAAAAGTCGCGGCCGACGGGCATTTCGAGCTGTACAAGACGTCCATCAAGTTCGACAACCCCGAAGCCCGCCTCGCTCACGGCTTCCCTGTCGACATGCAGTCCGACGAAACAAAGGAAACCGTTCTCGCGTCGCAGAACGACGGACATCCGTATCCGCAGATTAGCTAACGTGCGCAGGCCGCCCATGACGATCGAAATGAATCACGAAGCAGACAACGATTTCACGAGACGCGATTTCGTTAAGGGCGCGGCGGCCTTCACCGCTTCGACGATCACGAACGTCCGCCGGTCGATCGCAGGCGCGTCGAAATCGCAAGCGGGCAACGCTGCGAACCTACCGCAAGTTCCGAAGCGTCCACTCGGCAAGACCGGCGCGGAAGTCTCGGCGCTCGGAGTCGGCGGATATCATCTCGGCTCAACGAAGGATCAAGACGAAGCGACCGAACTGGTCTCGCGCGCGCTCGATGCGGGCGTGAATTTCTTCGACAACGCCTGGGACTATCACGACGGCTTAAGCGAAGAGCGGCTCGGCGTCGCGCTGCGCGGCCGCCGCGACCAAGCCTTCGTGATGACGAAAGTTTGCACGCACGGCCGTGG
>JBEKJW010000261.1:0-6315 GCA_050011035.1 Candidatus Acidiferrales bacterium | reverse complement strand
GCAGCGTGTTCAGCATCAGCGCGCCTTTGAAATACATGTCTTGCGGCGGCGTGGCGTTGATGCCGCGCGTCTGAATGATCGGCTCGACATTCTCCACGTGCGATTTGTAGCCGTTCACATATTTCAGCGCGTCGTCATAGCCGAACGTGTATTCGACGTGGAGGCATTCCAGATACGTTGTCCAGCCTTCATGAATCCACATGTCGGCGCGATCGTTCGCCGTGATGCTGTTGCCGAACCACTCGTGGCCGCTCTCGTGAATGATGATGAAGTCGAACTTCAGGCTCACGCCGACGCCGGTCCAATCGTGCTCGAGGTAGCCGTTCTTGAAATGGTTGCCGTAACTCACCGCGCTCTGGTGCTCCATACCGGAGTAGGGAACTTCGACCAGCTTGTAGCCGTCGATCACGAACGGATACTCGCCGAAATAGTGGTTGTAGGCCTGGATCATTCCTTTCGCCTGCACGAATTGTTTCTTGGCTTTTTCGAGATCTTCAGGCAGCACGTAAAAATCGAGTGCGAGATCGCCGAGCTGGTCGGAGAAGTGTTCGTACTTGCCGATGTTCAGCGCGACGTCGTAATTGTTGATCGGATAGTGGACTTGCCAGTCCCAGCGCGTGTAGCCGTCGCCGAGATCTTTCGAGCCCATGAATTTTCCGTTGGAGACGTCCATCAATCCGTTGGGCACGGCGATGTGCAGCGTCATGCCTTCCGGTTCGTCGCGCCACTGCTGCTTGTTGGGCCACCAAACGCTCGCGCCGATGTCTTCATCCGCGGTGTAAATCCACGGGCGGCCCTGCGGATCCTTGCCGAATGTGAATCCGCCGAAGCGCGCTGCGGTGAGCGGGTGGCCTGAGTAGAAAAAGTCGATCGCATAGGTCTCGCCACTCTTCAGCGTCTCGGGGAAGTCGATGAAGACGGCGCCCGAGTCGCGCGTGTACTTCAGCTCGGTCGTGCCCAGCAGGATTTTGTCGATGTTAAGTTGCGGGTGCAGGTCGATCTGGATCCGCGTGCCATCCTGCAGCATGCGGAACGTGATCGTGTTTTTGCCGGCGATAACTTGCTTGTCGGGATCGACGCGCAGATCGAGCGCGTAAGAGACGAGCTTGTTGTTCGAGCGGTAGGGCCCGTAGGAACCGAGGATCAAGTCCTCACGCGTCGGTTCAGTGTGTGGCCGTGGCGTGGCGGGAGGGCGCTTCCGCGGAGTCGCTGTAGTTTGTTGCTGAGTGGCGCTGGCTGTCGCCGGCGCTTGTTGCGTGGCTGCCGTCGATTGCTGCTGCGCGGACGCCGAGCCATTCGGGGGAGATGTGCTCTGAGCCAGGGCGCTCGAAGCCAACGCCACGCCCAAAATCACTCCGACTACCGCGCGCAACACTTTCCCCAGGTCCGCCATTCGCCGCGTCTCCATCGCGCCGCCGCTTCCAGCGCCCAGAAAAACTAACACGCCGCGCAATCGCGCACCAGCGCGAGGAGGTCTAGCGGGCTTCAAAGTCACGATGCGTTGCGGAAAGTTCGCACAAGAGCGAGTGGTGCGCTTCAGGCGGTTTTCTTGCGGAGAATTACGAGCGCGAGTGCTGCGACGATCAGAGCGGACTCAACCCAGTATTCCGTCGCGCCCCGGAGCAGGAACGCCGACGCGACGATGGCGGTCCCGAAAGCAGCCGACCAGGCCAGCGTTGAAGTTTTCATGCAGGGATTGTCCATCGGAACGAATAGCGCAAACTGTCCACAACTGCACAGTTCCTGGATAGGTGCTCCGGTAGCATTTGGAAAAGAGCCCTGCACAATCGAGACGATGCGTGTCTCCCAGGCGCCCTCAGGAGCAATTGATGCCCCAGCAGTCCGAACCTGATCCAAATTCGTGGCAGAACCTGTGCGAGCTTGCGCGCAATGAAACCGACCCCGCAAAGGTTTCGCATTGGGTCGGTCAAGCCGAGATGGCGATATTCCGCCGCGCCCGGGAAATGGGCCACGACAGAAACGAAACCACCGAACGCCAGGCGATGAATCGCGCTACCCACGAGCTGCTAAAAATCCGGACGAAGGCCCTGGGTGGCCAACCCATCGCCGACGTGGCCAACGAACAAACGGCTCGAAATCCTGATGAAGAGCGGGAGGAAGGTATCAACCGCGAGATTCACAACGCCACAAGCGAATCAACTGAAGTCAAATCCGCGAACGATCTGCAAAAGCCCATCCGAAAATAGTTCCGAACACTTTTCGGCGCAGTGAAACCGACCCGCAACCGCGAGTTACCCCTCCGAGCTACTCTCGTGGAGAACGACGCTGAGCAGCGAGCTGTTGATCTCAAGCCCGCCTCCGCCGTAGCTGATAAGTCCGAGCTTGCGGAATTTGTTCATGAAGAAATTCACGCGGGAACGCGTGGTGCCGACCATCTCGGCCAGCATCTCCTGCGAAATCCTGGGCAGCACTTTTTCCGGCTTGTCTTCCTTGCCGTATCGCGCCAGCAGGAGCAACGCGCGCGCGAGGCGCTTCTCGCTCGAATTAAAAAGCTGATCGACCAGATCTTCCTCCACGCGAATATTTCGCGAAAGCATGTGAGCGATGAAGCGGTCGGAGAAGGCGTGCTCCTCGTGCAGCACGCGGCTCATTTCCTTTTTATCGATCACCAGTACGGTGGTGGAAGTGACGGCCGTGGCTGTGCCGATGCGCAGCGTCTGGCCCGCAAGGCAGCCCTCGCCAAAGAAATCGCCCGGACCGAGCACCGCGACCACCGCTTCCTTGCCGCGCTGGTTCACCACGGAAAGCCGCACGCTGCCCTTTTGTATATAAAGGACGGTCTTGCCGGGATCGCCCTGCGAAAAAATCGTGTCCTTTTTTTTGAAGTCGGCTACTTTGCGGGCCGCGCCGGCCGACTGAAGGAACTTCTCCACGCTAAAGGATCCGTCGTCCGGAGAGAGCTTACGCCGAGTTGCAGGTAGAGACTTCATGGTGTTCGTGTGGTTCTGCCGGCGAAAACTAAATCTAAGATTGCTGAGGAAGGAGCATTGCGCGTTCGGTGATTCGAGGAGACAAGTCGATTGTACGCTAGCGCACACAGGAAGGCAAGGTGCTGGGATCGACGGTAGTGTCTCAGTTTGAAAAACTATAGCTTTCTGGAGTGGACAACGGGAGCCCAGTGACCCTCAGCGTTGAGAAATACGCCTACGCGGCAGTTACAATAGGGACAAATGGCGGTTTTCTTCTTCTCGTCAACTTCGGTGACTCGATTACCCAGTAACCTACCCGGACATGGTTGGGCTTGTCGGCGTCTCATGGACTAAGTATAGGACCATTTAATTTGCCAGAGTCGCGATTTCTTCAAGCGACCAAACGTGATCGGCCAGCCCTGCCGCCATCGCTGGTGTCACTCGCAGCGTCTTGTGTATTCGCGCGAAATTGTAGTGCATGAAGTGGATTGCCACCATCGCGGCGTGATTTGCGACCTTCTTTGAGAATCCGTTCGTCAATCTCGTGAAACGACGCATTCCCATCCGCATCGTCAAATTCTGCCGCTCAACGTAGCTCGTTGAGATGTGCTTCGGATCGGGTCGTCCCGTAATCGCTATGGGCTTGCAGTCAATGCATTCTGGCGGGCTGTATCTCGTATCGTTCGCGGAATCGTTGCCGTAGATTTTGACCAGCATGGCGTAGTCAATCTCAGAGCCGAAAGCACCTTCCACCGCGTTCAAATAGACCCTGTGGCCGTCAGTGGTGAGTTGCACGCGGTTGGCGAGGCGATCCGCCAAGTCCTGCATGAATTCGTAAGCGATTGCTCCGTCACGTCCGCCAATGCGGTAGCTCACGCATAGCTTGGAGTCGGCATCCAACGCCGTCCACGTCCAAGTATCTCCCCATCCCTGAGCCTGCTTCTCTGGCGTCACATTCTTAGCCTTCGCGCCCACGAAGCACCAGATTTCGTCACACTGAATTCGCTGCGCTGGCACATCGCGGACATGAGAATCGTGGTACTCGGCGCACGCGGCACCGAGATCAACCAACAGCTTCGTGACGGTGTTTATGGAGACATCGGCCAGACGGCTCGTGGCACGAAGGCTGTTCCCTTCGACCAGCAGCCCTAGAATCTGGGTTCGCTTCTCAAGTGGTAGGCGGTTCATACTGAACATTGTGCTTGACGACTCCATATTTAGTCAAGCACTAAATGCAAGTTGACAAAAAGGGAAATTTGCCTATTGACAGGCTTTGTTGAGCTTGCTAGGCTTAGTCTGTGAACGGAACCGACTACAAGACTCCGGGGCAACTCATTCAGGCGCTTTTGGACGCTCGCGGATGGACGCAGAGGGTGCTGGCCATAGTACTAGGAATAGACGAAACCGGACTGAATAAAATAGTGGCTGGCAAGCGCCCTATCGACGCCGATTTGGCGCTCAATTTGAGTCAGGTATTCGACGTTCCCGCCGAGAGATTTTTGGAGCTTCAAAAAACCTACGACCTCGCAATGGCTCGTCTCATTTCCTCCCCCGACCCCGGACTTTCGACTCGCGCAAGTTTGTTCGGTGATCTTCCCGTTTCAGACATTATAAAGCGCGGCTGGCTGGTAGGTGTAGACGACGTTCGCCAAGTCCGCGCTGTGGAGGATGGACTTTGCAAATTTTTCGGCGCGTCTTCAGTCGATGAAATCGAAATACTTCCGCACGCCGCAAAAAAAACGAATGTTTTCGCACCAGCAACTGCCGCTCAGATTGCGTGGCTCTATCGCGTGAAGCAGATTGCCGAGCAAACCCTTGTGGCAAAGTATTCGCGGGAAGCCCTGCTGGGCACGATAGAAAAATTTCGCGGCTTTCTTGGTTCACCAGAAGGAACCAGAAAAGTTCCACGGCTGTTAACCGAGTGTGGCGTCCGATTCGTAATCGTCGAGTCACTGCCGAGCGCGAAGATTGATGGCGTCTGTTTGTGGTTGAACGAACGCGCTCCTGTCATTGGAATGTCGCTTCGCCATGATCGAATTGATAATTTTTGGTTTGTACTCCGACATGAATGCGAACACGTCTTGCAAAATCACGGGCGTGCGGCGGCGATGCTTGATACTGAACTCGAAAAAGAACGAGCAGGGACAGGAAATTCCTTGCCCGAAGAGGAGCGGGTAGCGAATGAGGCCGCTGCCGAATTTTGCGTGCCGCAGTCTTCACTACAGAAGTTCATTGAGCGCAAGTCTCCATTTTTTGCGGAGCGCGACGTGATCGGATTTGCAAGGACGTTTCATCTTCATCCGGGTATTGTGGCTGGCCAGTTGCAACATAAAACGGCGCGGTATGAGCTGTTCCGAGGCCATCTGGCAAAGGTTCGATCTTTGATTGCGCCAAACGCAATGATTGATGGGTGGGGAGACGTTGCTCCAGTCGATTTGTAAAAAGGACGGCACATGAGTACTCAAAACGAGAGGATGCGGAAGTTCACAGTTTGGTACAAAGAGAAGAATAATAAAAGTGCCGTGACGATGGCTGAGGTCGCGCGTGAGGCCATTGCACAAGGTTGGAAACTTCCTCTTCCAATATCAGGAGAGGAGCGACTTGCGAAACGATTTGCCGATGCTCAACGCGAAGAGATTCGGTACGACCAAGCCACCAAAGAGCCCTATCGTGGAAATCTCTGTCTAACGGAAAAAACGAAGGACGGAAAGCAACTCCCGCTATGGGTAGATACGGATGAGGCCACGCGGTCTCAGATGGTCATGGCCCTGCATAAATACCGAGAGCAAATGTTGGGCGAGGCGATGATCGGCACAAACACGGCGGAGCATTGGAACCGTACTCATCCCGGACAGCAACCGCTCCCATTCCCTACTGATCTTGCGGAAGAGATTCAATGGCGGAAGAACGCTCCGAACGAGGGCGCGGCTTAGCTTTTTTTCCAACGTGCGGCGGCGGCGAGTCGCGCGATCTCGCCGCGTTGCTTCTTTGTTAGGCTCTCGGCTCTAGCCTTCCCACCCACCAATCCCCCCGCGCGCTTCTTTGATGGGTTTCGCTTTGAATCGCTAACGGTATCTTCCGTTTCACCTATGGCAATATCTACCACGAGTTTTGCCAGTTGGTTCGGGTCGCGCGGGCGCTTGGCCATGAACGGAGTATGGCACAAATCGCTCACGTCTGAGCAGTGCCCCCACCTTCAAACTGAGACACTACCGGATCGGCTTCGGCGGCGGGAAAAACGGAGGAGGGAGGTCGCTTCGAGAAGTGGTGGATCGCGCTAAGACGCGACGCATACCGCGAAACCGGAAAAAGCGGGCAGGGCTGGCGACCCGCCTTAACCGCGGAGCTTAAGCTTTTGCGGCTTTCGCTTTGTCGGTATCTGTGA
>JBEKJW010000260.1:0-8137 GCA_050011035.1 Candidatus Acidiferrales bacterium | reverse complement strand
CACGACGACGCGCTTTTCTCCGTACGGCCAAGCAGGAAACGCCGCGACAACGTCAAACGTGTTGCGGCCCATCACCACAGCATCGACGGACGCGAAGAATTCCTCGTAGCCGTGCGGCTCGGTGTCATCACCGCCGAGAAAATCGAACCTGCCATCGATGCGCGCGATGAAGCCATCCACACTGGTTCCTACGAACACGGACACGGGCATCGCAAACCTCCACGCCCTTTGGGCGGTCGTTACGGACGATCGGGTGGAGCAACTGAACTTGGCGCTGCGGCGCCAGGCGCCGGTTTCGGCGCGGAAATCGCGGACGCCGTCTGCACGGAGAAGAGCCGGAAGTCCGAATAGGCGTGATGCATGATCACGCGGCGATCCGTGTATTCACTGTATGAGGTTGCGCTCTGTGGCAGCCACAGCTCCGCGCGCTGCGACGTGAAAGTGACTGGCGCGTAGTCGATCGAAATCGCGTGCGCCACCAGGTTCGCCATGGGAATTCCTTCCTCTAAATTTGTCTCAAGGTGCAGGATCTGTCCCGAATCCTGCGCGATCCACGCGCGGCCTTTGAGCTTCGCGCCGTACTTCGCGTCGGGTGTATGAAATTCCAGAATGCGCGAGGGGCGCCCTGGGATTTGGTGAAATCGCACGATCCATGCGGGACGGCCGTTCCATGCGGAGGTACCGTCGCAATGCATCTCGAAATCTTCGCGGTAGAAGGGATGAAATATTAGTGCGATCGCGGCGACGCCGGAATCCTGCACGGCTGACAACCCGGCTTTCGAATTCGGCGCCGGCGTGCGCGATTCCTGGATCCGGAAGACGCCCGGCTCGCGATCGAATTCCACGGTGTAATCGAATGACGCGGGAACGAAACTCCGTATCACGCCGTAGCGGTCGAGCGATTCGAACGCGGTTGATTCGAGCGCGTCGAAGCGGTTGAGATTGTTCGAAAGCTCCGCGGCGCGATTGCCCGCAGCGATGATTACTTCGCCCGCGGGACATGCGGTGTCGGCGTTAAGTGCGGTTGCTTCGGTTTTCGCGCCGGGCTTCGTACTGGTCTTGGGATCGATTACGGGCGGATTCCATAACAGGAGCGGGTCTTTCGATTTGGTCGCGGATTTTTTGGAAGATTTCTTTTCGGGCTCGGGTGTCGGAGCGTTAGCCGGAGCTGCAGCAGGCGCCGCGTCCGCGGTATCCGTGTCGGCGGTCTGGGTGGGTTGCGAGGTGATGTCGATCGCTTCGGATTTCGCGGCAATTGCGCCGCTGTGTGTATCGAGTACGACGATGCGAACGAAGTGCGCGCCTTGCTTCACATCAAACGCTGAACGAATCATCAAGCCCTGCTCGAGACGCTCGGGCGTTGGATCCTTCAGGCGCAGTTCGACGGCCTTCTGATTTCCTTCCAAGTAATCGCCGTCGGAATCGAAGAGCGCGGTGACGACGGTGAAGTTGTAGAAGCGCTGGCCATCGCGCGTGTCGAATTGCGCTTGCGAGGCGTTCACGTGGGCGTACGCGGAGAGTTTTGCGTTGCCGGAGCCATCGAGCGCGTAGCGCAGATTCAGATCGATCGGCACGCCATTGAGAATGTCCTGCGAGTACGCAGCTCGTTCGATTTGTTGCTTCGGGGCATCCTGATCCGTGACTTCCGATTGCGGCGCGAAGAAACCGCGGCGCGCTTCGATCGTGTAGTCGTTCTTGCCCCCCACGCTTACCTTGATGGCGTGAAACTTGCCGTCATGCTTCAGTCCGGCCGGAGAGTAGGCGATCAGATACGAGGCCTCGGAATGCCCGACGGTGCGCGCGAATCCCATTTCGAGATCGTTGTTGCTCAGAAACGCATAGCCGCCGGTGCCTTCGGCGAGGCTGCGCATTACGTCATCCTGTGCGATGGCGCCGTCGCGGCGGTAGGAGGATGCGAGGCCGGCCGAGCGCGGATTCGTGTAACCGGGGGCGGCGGGATTGTTGTTGTCGGGAAGCGGGCTGGTCGCGAAGACGCCGCGAGCATCGAGAGTGTGGATGAAGATTCCCGCGCGAGCAGCGCGTTCGGTCATCTCGTCGATTCGCGTTTGCGCCATCGGCGTGAGAAAACCGGGCGAGACGAGCAGGATGTCGCGCTGGGCGGGCAGTTTTGAAAAGCGATCGATGATTTTGTCGAGACGCGCGAGCGTCGATTCCGATTCGGCTTCGCCGATCGCGAGAAGCTGGTGCGCCACGGACATCATCTGCACGTAGGCGGCTTGCTTGGATTGATCGGCGGTGCAGACCAGAGCGTCGGCTTCCGCCACATCCTGCGCGCTTTTGTCGTTGTGATTGATGATCAGGTCGGCTTCGTAAAAATTCATCGGCGGGCACTGGCCGAGAGCGTTGTCGCGCGTGACGTCGTGCGGGTGCGGGCTGAGCGCGCCGATCGCTTTGCTCAGCGCGCCAGCGTCGGTGGTGAAGTCCACCTGATCGAGGCCTGAGGCGGTGTAGAGCGCGATGCGCGTGGTGGGAGCGATCGATGCATCGAGGAACTTATCGGCGGCGACGCGAGAGCGAATGATGTCCGCGTCTTCGAGGTGAACATCGTCGAAGAAGAGCGCTACGTAGCGCGAGGGAAGCGCGAGCGACGGCGGCGGCTGAGGCTGAGGTGGAATGGTCGCGCTGGCGTTCGCCGGGGCGGGAGCGTTGACGAGCGGGATGAGCACGGGCGAGTCCGGAGCAGACTCGCTGAACATGACGATTTGCTGCGGCTTGCCGTCCTGGAGAATCTGAAAATCGCTGGGCTTGAGATTCGCAACTGCGGTGCCGGAGGCGTCGCGAACGACGACGCGAATCGGGACGAGAAAGGAGGTCGAGCGAAGAGGCGTCGCGTTTTGGGGCGCAGGCGGTGTTTGCGGTTGCGTGGGCGATGGTGTTTGCCGCGCGCGGGCAGCGGAGGCGAGGCAGACGAGTGCCGCGAACGATACGGCAAGGAAACGCGCGCGGCTGAAGCACCGAGTCATGGAGGGACCGCCGGACCTCCATTGTCGCGCTGGACGCTGGCGGAGGCGATCTAAATTTCCTGTCACAGCTGGCCGGGGAGCGCGAGGCTAGTCGATGATTACGGGGAGGCCGGCTTCGGTCCAGCCGCGCCAGCCGCCGTCCATCGAGATCACGTTGCGATAGCCCATCTTCTGAATGTTGTCGGCGGCGAGCGCGGAGCGGTAGCCGCCGCCGCAATAGAGGACGATCTGCGTGCCCTTGTCGGGAATGGTGCGCTCGATGTCGCGTTCGATCACGCCTTTGCCCAAATGAATCGCGCCGGGGATGTGACCGCGGGCCCACTCGGAATCTTCGCGGACGTCGACGACGATGGGTTTTTCGGGAGAGTCGAGGCGCTTTTTTACGGCGACGATGTCTTCTTCTTTTATGCGCTTTTTGGCGTCGCGGACGAGGGTTAGGAAGCCTTCGGTGTGGTCCATGGGAATCCTTAGGGATACGTCGTCAGCCCTGACGATAGCACAGGCGTCGTAGCTTCAAGCGGGGTTGCTCGCCGCCCGCAAAAAGCGAAGAGAGATCCTTCGGCCGCTGAAGCGGCCTCTGGATGACGAACTTAACGAGGCGGGGCGGTGAGTGCTCGCACAGTTCGTGGAGTTGCGGGCTGCGTTGCGCAGCCAGGAATGGCTACCCCACGCGTGGCTCATTTCATGTCGCGCCAGTTCGGGCCGACCTTTGTTTCGGCGACGATGGGGACGTGGAATTTGTGGACGTTTTCCATTACGTCTTTCACGAGTGCGCGCAACGCCGGGATTTCGGCCTCGGGCGCTTCGAAGAGAAGTTCGTCGTGGACCTGGAGCGTCATGCGCGCTTTGAATTTCTCGATGGGCAGGCGGCGATCGAGTTCAATCATGGCGAGCTTGATCAGGTCGGCGGCGGCGCCCTGCATCGGAGTGTTCATGGCGGTGCGCTCGGCGAAGCTGCGCATATTGGCCTGCGGCGAACTGATTTCGGGAATCGGGCGGATGCGGCCGAACATGTTGCGGACGAAGCCGGTCTTGCGCGTCTCGGCGATCTGCGCGTCGAGAAACTTCTTCACGCCGTTGTAGCGCTCGAAATAGACGTTGATGAAGTGCGCAGCTTCTTTTTGCTCGATGCCGAGATTCTGCGCGAGGCCGAAGGCGGAGAGGCCGTAAATCACGCCGAAGTTGATCACTTTCGCGACGCGGCGATGCTCGCGCGTCTGCGCCATCGGGCCGACGCCGAAAACTTCCTGTGCCGTGCGCGCGTGAATGTCTTCACCGCGCTGGAATGCTTCGTTGAGCACGGGATCGTGCGAAAGATGCGCGAGGACGCGCAGCTCGATCTGCGAATAGTCGGCCGAAAGGAGCAGCGAACCCGGCGCGGCGACGAACGCGGCGCGGATTTCGCGGCCCAGTTCCGAGCGCACCGGGATGTTTTGGAGATTCGGGTTCGATGAGCTGAGGCGTCCCGTTGCGGTGCCGGTCTGGCAGAAGCTGGTGTGCAGGCGCTCGGTGAGCGGGTAGATCAGGCGCGGCAGCACGTCGGCGTAATTGGATTTCAGCTTGGTTAGCTCGCGATACTCGATCACGAGCTTCGGAAGTTCGTGGACCTCGCAAAGTTCTTCGAGGACCTCAGCGGCGGTGGAGCGCGACTTAGGTTTGAAGCGGCCCATGCGCGGAGGCGTGAGATTCAGCTTGTCGAAAAGAACCTCGGCCAGCTGCTGCGGCGAGTTGATGTTGAACACGCATTCGGCCAGCTCGAAGATCTTTTTTTCGAGTTTGGCCATTTCGGCTGCGAGGTGCGTGCCGATGCGGTCGAGTTCCTTCGGGTCGATGCGTACGCCGCTTGCCTCCATGCGCGCGAGGACCGGTGCGAGGGGTAGGTCGATTTTTTCGTAGACGTCGAGAAGGCCCTGCTTTTCGACTTCTTCCCGAAGCACGGGCGCGATGCGATAGAGAAAATCGGCGCGCTCGCCCGGGGCGCCGGATAGCGTGCGGTTCAGATGGCGCAACACGACTTCGGCGAGGTTGTGCTTCGACGTGGTCGGGCGCAACAAGTAGGAATAAAGGGCCGTGGCGTGCTTAATGCCCGCGATGGCTTTGGGATTGTCGATAGAGCCGGGCGCGGCGAGCAAGCGGAAGAGCTTGGGATCGTGGACGATTTTGGGGCGCTTCGGGTCGGCGAGGAATTCGGACATCGAGGCCAGCGTGCGATTTTCGAGATCATTTGAAGCGTAGCGCGCGAGACCTTCCTTTGAACTCACTTCCACGTTGAGAACCGCGGAGCCGAAACCTTCTTCGTCATCTTCCTGGGCGTCGATGCCGAGCCAGACGGCGGTATCGCGGCCGGCGGGCGTGGATTCGAGAAACGTGCAGAAGCCGGACGGCGTATCGAGGGCGGCGTAGTCGATAGGACCGTCGTCCTGGTGCATCGAAGCGAGCGGCGAAAGTTCGCGCAGCAGCGAGCTGAAGCCGAGCTCGACGTAGAGATCGCGAAGCGCGGCGACGTCCGGCTCTTCGAGTTCGAGCGACGTGAGGTCGAGTTTGACGGGCGCGTCCGTGGGGATCGTCGCGAGCTGCTTGCTGAGCACGACAAACTTCGCGCAGTTCTGAAGCGCTTCGCGATAGCTCGCGCGCTTCACTTCAGCGGCGCGCTTCAGAACTTCCTCGGCGCTACCGTATTGCTGGATCAGTTGTTTGGCGCCGACGTCGCCGATGCCGGGCTTGCGGCGTTCGCCGGGAGCGGGCTTGTCATTCGGGTCGCGCGCGCCGGGAATGTTGTCGATGGAATCGCCCATGAGCGCCATCACGTCGGCGACTTTCGAGGGCGGCACACCCATCAGCTCTTCCACTTTAGCTTCGTCGATGAGGAGATCGCCTTTTGTGGGATTCAGGACCAGAACGTCTTTATTGACGAGTTGAAGCATGTCCTTGTCGCTGGTGACGATGAGCGTCTGCAATTTTTTCGCGGTTGCGAGGCGGGACATCGTGCCGATCACGTCGTCGGCTTCGTAGCCGGGATATTCGAGGATCGGGAGGCGCATCGCTTCGCAGAATTTGCGCACGAAGGGGATCTGCACGGAGAGATCCTCGGGCATCGGAGGGCGCTGGGCTTTGTAGTCGGCGAAGAGTTTGAACGGCACGTTGGTTGGCAGACCGCCGGGGCTGCGCATCCGCATTGGCATGGGCGCGAAGAAGGCGCGGAAGATGAAGCCCATGGCATCGATGAGGAAGAGGCGCTTGGGGCCGTTGGGGTCGCGTGGCACGGGGGCGTTGGGCGCGGAGCTGGAAGGCTTGGCCTTTGTAGGTGGCGCGGGTGGCGGCGGGACGGCGGTTTCGGGTGGTCTGGTGGTTTCGACGGCCGGGGCTGGGCGCGATTTGGATTTCAGCTCTTTGGGTTTGCGGGAAGGCATGTCTGTGAGCGCCGGAAGGTGGGCGCGGAAATTTCAGTATAGCAGGTTGGGATGGGAGGCGGAGGAGGCGGGAACTGTAGCTGCGACTGTAAATTTCAGCGTGGGGCGAAAGGTGCTTGACTGGGCTAGTGATGGGGAATATATGTGAAGGCACGTGAAATGGGGCGTGGGTGTGCTGCGTGGTGTGGGGATTCGCAGGGAACCTCGGGGTGGGGTTATCGTCCACATTAAACATATTGATTGGACAAGTCCGCTCGCACGCCGTTCCAATCTTCAGCAATACATTTTGCAAAAATCAAAATAGGTTCGGGGGAATCGATGAAGATGCGTGCGCGTTGTAGCGCAATCGCTATTGCAGCGGTCGTCGCGGTACTGGCGCTGCTTACAGCGACCGGCAGTTCGGCTCAAACGTTTCGCGGCTCGATCGCGGGCACGGTGACAGACACGTCTGGCGCGGCGGTGACGGGCGCGACGGTAACGGTGCACAACATAGCGACGGGCGTGGACCGCATCACGCAGACGGGCATCGATGGCGGCTACCTGGTGCCGGAACTGCAGGTGGGCGCCTACGACGTGACGATCGAGCTGGGCGGATTTCAGAAGGCCGTGACGAAAGGCGTGTCGGTGGACGTGGCGACGGAGAGGCGCGTGGACGTGGTGCTGAAACCCGGCGCGGTAACGAATTCGGTGACGGTGTCGGGCGAGGACTTGCCGGAAGTGGATACGACGGGTGACACGCTGGGCGGCACGCTGACGCAAGACACGGTGAAGAACCTGCCGGTGAACGGGCGCGACTATACAAAGTTGATTTACCTGACGCCGGGCGTCGCCGGCTCACCGGACCAAATTTCGGATTCGCCGGGATCGTACGGCACCTTTTCGATGAACGGAGCGCGCGGCCGGGCGAACAACTTCCTGCTCGACGGCACGGACATGAACGACGGATACCGGAACGACCCGGCGATCAACGAAGCTGGTGTGTTCGGAACGCCGGCGACGATTCTGCCGATCGACGCGGTGAGCGAATTAAAGGTGCTTTCGAATTTCGAGGCGGAGTACGGGCGCAGCGCGGGGGCGGTAATCAACATCGTAACGAAGAGCGGGCAGAACAGAATTCACGGCGATGCGTTCGATTATTTCCGGAATAATGCGCTGGATGCGCGGAACTACTTCGACCCTTCGGGAACGCCACAGGCGCCGTTCCACAACAACCAGTACGGCGCGGCGCTCGGCGGACCGATCATCAAGGACAAGACGTTTTTTTACGTGGACTACGAAGGGCAGCAGGAGCGTGTGGGCGTGGTGAGCGTGGCGAGTGTGCCCGATCCCGGTACGCTGGTAGCGACGAATCCCGTTATTCAGAATTTGCTTCAGGCATATCCGAACAACGATCCGTGGCCGCTTCCGAATCTGGGGCCGGGCGAAGCGTCGGCGGTGACGCCGTCGTACAACAAACTGACCAGCCTGATCGCGAAGGTGGACCACAACATCAACCAAAACAATATTCTGACGGGCCGATACTTCTTCGGCGATAGCGTGCAGAGCTTTCCGTTAGCGTTGACGGGCGGAGGGGTGTTGCCCGGTTTCAACACGTACACGCCGACGCGCGTGCAGCTGGTTTCGATTTCGTACGTGAGCGTGCTTTCGCCGACGAAGGTGAACGAGGCGCGATTCGGATGGAACCGGTTTGCGGAAGGATTTTTCCCGGCGGACCAGAGCTTCGAACCGAGCAGCGTGGGTTTG
>JBEKJW010000259.1:0-6332 GCA_050011035.1 Candidatus Acidiferrales bacterium | reverse complement strand
GAGGGATCCTTCGGCCGATGAATCGGCCTCTGGATGACGTCAACGGCTGAGGCAACGACAAGGGCAACGGCAACCTCTGAGGCAACGGCAACTGCAAAGGCAACTGCAAAGGCAACTGCAAAGGCAACTGCAAAGGCGATGCCACACAGACGGGATCGCCTATGCTACTTGCGGAGGTCGGGCGACTGGCCGAACGCCCAGGCGACCATGAGAGGAAACTCTTCGCGCCAGAACGGGCCACCGTGGGATCCGGCTCGCTCCGCCATGACGACGTCGGCGCCTGCATAGCGCAGCGCGGCCGTCCACCTTCTTGCGTTCTCGAGGAAGAATGGCTCCTCGGTGCCCGCGACGAGGTAGGTTCGCGGAAGCGGAGCCGGGAGCGCATTGTCCGTCGCGGCGGGCGGCTTGTAGCCGCCACCGGGCGAAGCGCAGAAGACGGCGCCGTAGACGTCCGGATGCCGAATTCCAAGAGCGAGGGCCAGCTCTCCGCCCGCCGAGACGCCAAGCACCGCGGTACGTTGAGCGGGCAAGGCCACGCCGAACCGCGACTCGCTCCACCGGCGAACATCCTCGACGAAGAACTTCTCATGCGCGGCGAAGCGCTCCGGCGCAAAGGCCGGCGAGTACTCGTGGAGCCGCTGCATATCGTCCGCCAGGCCGTGCACGCCGACGATCATCGTGGGCGGCACTTTCACGCTCGCTTTTTCGAGCAACCGTCCCCATTTCGAGAGCCGCTGGCCGTCGGCGGCGAAGACGATGGCTTCGGGCGGCTCAAGCGGGACGTACACCGTCGCTTGGCGTCCGCCATCGTAGTCGAACGTCTCGGTGACGAAGGTTCCTTGCGCTACCGTCATGGCATGTTGGACGTGCGGCTGACCTCGAGCGTTGCTTGCTGCGCTTATGCGGCCTTGCGACGTGTCGGCTTTTTCGCGCGCTTTGGTTTTGTGGGGAAAGGCCTTGTAGTGAGCGCTGCGGCCTGCCACCACTTCGTGGTCTTGGTAGGCTCGACAACTGTCGACGCAATCGCGGTCAGCCACGGGACACGCCGGCCCGGCGGACCGTAAATTAAGTTGCCGGCGATGCGAAACTCGCCCTTCGCGAGTTGCGCCGAATCGTCACTCCCGACGCGCTGAACGCCGGCGACGGCGTCCGACGCGCGGCCCAGCCCGCCGTAGATTCGCCCGTTGATGGTGAAGTACCCGGTGGGGATGGGCGCTACTTCGCGCGCGGCGACGCGATTCGCCACGGTGCCTGTCGCACGGGGCATTCCCGCGAGATCGCCGAGGACGCGCCCGACTTCGCGCGCCGACGCGCCGGGAATGCCGGTGCGTCCTGCGAGTGCGCGACGCGAGAGGTAGATGCGCTCGCCGCGCACGTCGAATTCGCCCGAACGCTCCGGGCCATAGATCGTGTCGCGCGAGATGTAGTAGCCGGTGAGCACGGACCGCGCAGCCTTCGTGGCGCGCGGGGAAGTGGCGCGGTCGAGTCGCGCGACGGGCATCCGCGGCGCGCGCTTGTGCGAGCTTACGTCGCGCGGCTCGATCGGCAACTCGATGATGGCGCCGATCGCGAGCGTTTCGTCGGTAAGCGACGGCGCGAAAGACGACCCGTCGAGCACGCCGTCAGCCGTTTCGGTAGCGCGCCCAGAAACGGGAATGACCTTCGCCCGTTTGGCCGGCGCGTTGTTGGTGCTCGAATTCACGTGGGTGCTCCTTCTGGGGCACGCGCCGTGGAAGGACGGCAGGGTCAATCGTTGCGCCACTGTATACCACATCAGCAGGGCGCAAGCGAGGCATCACCGTCGAGCGAAAGTCGAAGGCACGTGCGAACCAAACATTCCACCGGCGCAATCGTGTGGCGAGGCTCGTCGATGATGATGCATGACGCAAGCATCGCGATCGACAGAGGACCGAGCTCCGGCTCTGTCTGACGCGCACAACGGTGCGCGCACTGCGCCGGTCGCGCGCGTTGCGCGTTCACGCCAGCGTAATGCGTTCGTTACAAGTTGCGACGCACAAAAAAATGCGAGGAAGGAGCATCCGCGAGACCAAACTGTGACAAGCGGTTCGTCCCACGCCCTCATGGTCGGAACAGCAGCACCGCAGTACATTCGAGACAAAGAGGAGCGTTACGGAAACGAAGAAGACGCTAATGAATCGCCGATCCGTCCTGCGCAATGGAGCGCTGGCGGCCGGCGCGGTCCCGGTGGGCGGGTACTGGACGAGTCCGACCTGTCGGGAAACTTCACCGACGAATACGTTTATTTCGGAAACGTTCGAATGGCCCATAGAGTGGTCAGCAGCAACAGTATCTACTACTATTTTCAAGACGCCCTAGCCTCTACCCGATCAATGGCTAGTACATCTAGCACGCCATGCTTCGACGCCGATTATTTTCCTTTTGGAGGTGAACACGACTACGTCAGCTCTTGTGCCACCACTTACAAGTTTACTGGGCAAGAGCGCGACGCTGAATCAAATTCAGCAAATGATTATTTCGGCGCAAGATTTAACTCAAACGTGATCGGCAGGTTCCTGTCACCAGACACGTTTTATCACGATTCTCACGTCGGACAGCCGGAGAGCTGGAATGAGTACGCGTATGCCCGCGACAATCCGATGCGTTACAACGACCCGTCGGGAAATACCGCGACTGTCTCTTCAACTTGCACGGTCGACGCGAATTACCACACTTTGTGCAATGTCACTATCTCCGCAAGCATCGCGATTTACGCGGCAGACGGAAGCGGGATTACTCAAGATCAATTGAACGCCGCGGCGTCCACGATTCAGAGTGAGATCCAAAATGCTTGGAGCGGTTCGTTTTCGCAGCATGGCGTGACATACAAAGTTTCGACTAGCGTTTCGGTGTCGGTGGTGGCAGATCAAGATGCAGGGATTAGCTCCGGCGCGCAAAACGTGATAGCCATGACCAACGGCCCTGCGTCTGCCAAGGGCGATAGCCTGGTAAACGTCAAGGTCTTGACTCCGGTTGCAGGATTTTCAGGAGTTAATACAGGCGCCTGGAACATAAACACGCTGAAAGACAAGGTGCCTCAACACGAGTTCGGGCATCTGCTGGGAATTGGCGACCGATCCTCCGGCAGAGTGGTCATGCATAACGATCAATTAAACGACAAGACAATTCCGGGGCACGCGACTGCCTCTGATTTAGCGTGGGGCGTCCGCGAAGCCACGCAATCAGTAGAAGCTGCGCTGAACAACGCTTGGCCGCTCCCAGCCCCATTCCCGATCTCCTCGACTGATACTGTCGGTGCGCCATGGTTGAGTCTGTGGTGGAAATGACGGACGACGTGAACGGCAAACCCCAACGCGGAGTAGTACCCCTCAAGATCTATGCTACGATTTCGTTTCTGGTCGCATTATGGAGCTTCCTCGCTCCTGGGGGGCAGATGCCGCTCGACTTTCGCATGATGCTCTGGCTCAGTCTCCCTTTATCTGGAATCTGGGTCTTCACTGTTATCGTCGGTCTACGTAAATACCACAGAGCAGCACTATGGATGCTCGTCGGCGCTCCGATCGCTCTCTACTGGCCTGTCTGGCTGATGCTGAATCACCTACCGGATTGCTACTGGCACCACAACTGTATTTAAGGCTCACTCGATGATGGAGCCGCGTTTACGCGCAGGTCATGGATTCGTCACGGGTGCGTGACGAGTAAAACTTTGCGAGGAAGGAGCAACGCCGAGACCAAACTGTGACAAGCGGTTCGTCCCACGCGCTCATGGTCGGAGCAGCAGCACCGCAGTATATCCGACACAAAGAGGAGCGTTATGGAGACGAAGAAGACGCTAATGAATCGCCGTTCCGTCCTGCGCAATGGAGCGTTGGCGGCCGGTGCGGCCACGATGGGCGCCGTTCTTGCGGGTGGTGCGAAGGCGGCATTTGGAAGACCGATGCAGGAGGCAGGCGAATCGAGCACGGCCCTGAATAAGGGTGACGTGGCGGTTCTGCGGTTTCTCGCTGCAGCGGAGATCATCGAAAGTGACTTGTGGGTGCAGTACGCGGAACTCGGTGGACTCACGAGCGGAGTTCCCATCGAAGTCGACATGAACCAAACACTCAACGCGTACCAGAATGCGCTCTCGCAGCTCGATCCGGACGGCCCGCAATACATAACCAGCAACACGATCGATGAAATCAGCCACGCCGACTTTTTGAATGGATATCTGGAATCGAAGGGCGTCGAGCCGGTGAACTTCGACGAATTCCGCACGCTGCAGGGCAGCACCGCGACGGGCGCGCAGAATATCGGACGGCTCACAAACCTGATGCACTTGAACGTCGACACCAGCTGGTTCCTCCGCTACCGCAGCGCGACGAACCCGGATTTTGGCGCGACGTTTCCACAAGCGATCACGATCACAAACCGCACGGCGATTCCTATCACCGATGCGGACTTCAACGACCCGAATCACATTCAGGTGATCGCCAACACCGCCGCGTTCCACTTTGGATATATCGAGCAGGGTGGATCGAGCTTGTACCAGGCGATGGGACACAAGGCGAGCAGCCTGGAAGTGTTGCGGATCACGCAGTCCATCGGCGGCGATGAGATCGCTCACTTTCTGGAGTGGGTGGATTTCGCCGGCAACGGAGTGCAAGCGCCGGTCGCGCCGGTTTCGTCGGGTGGGCTGACGTTCCCGAACTTTTTCACGAAGGGACCGGAATTTCAGCCGAGCTTGATTTTCCCGGTGCCGTGCGAATTCATCAGCCCGAATCTACCGCACTGTTCGGTGATCCGGCCGGTGACGGACGCGGTGGCGGGAGCGCAGGCGACGATTGCGTCGTTCACCGCGGACGGCCTGTTCTTCGGGCAGCAGCCGAAGTTCTTGCAGCTGCTGCAACAGATGGCGCTCGAGGCGGACAGCGTGTCGAGGCAGCTGACGTAACGGCGCCTTGGCACGATGACGGTGTTGTACAGGGGTGAAAGCTCCGGCGCGCGACCCAGCTCTCGCGCCGGGGCTTTTTTCCTGCCAGCGACCTGTGCCAGCTGACGTCGCCGAGCTAGTGCAGCACGAGGTGGATCACCTCGACGGTATTTTAATGACCGCGCGCGCGTGGGGCGCGGACGTGGTGCGTCCGATCCGCGAACGCGATGCGCTCGTCGGCGAGGCGCGCGCGCGACGAACGAATGGCTAACGGCAGCAATTCGAAATGCCACTGGCACGTTTACGCGTGAATTCGCGGCGTCCCGCGCCGAGCCGAGTTGCACTACTGCCAAAGAAAGCCGTGGCGGACGCCGTTCGCGTCGGCGTACCACCCGACGATGCCGCCGCTGGCGTTGATGCGCTGCGTTTCGGTGCCGGGAGTCTCATCTGTCACCGGCACTTGCGGAGCTTGTGGATCGTCGAAGCTGGTGAAAGCTCCACTGGGCGTAAGCAGGTATCCGTGGCGCACCAGATTCGAGTCGCGATAAATTCCCGCCACCGTGCCGCTGTCGTTGAGTCCCCGGCAAATCGAGCTGTGCGCGGTGGCTTGTGGCGGATCAAACACGTTGTAGGTTCCGTCGGTCGTCAAAATGAAACTGTGGCTCGCGCCGACGACGCCGTTGACGTTGCCGATCGCGATTCCGCCGATGATCGTGCCGCTCGCGTTGATTCCGATCACCTCAGTGCCTTCGTTAGCCGCCGTCCCCGCGCCCGGCGCATTCAGAATGGTGATGTTGCCGCTCGGGTCGCGATAAAAGCCGTGATAAACGCCACCGGTATCGACATAGGTGCCGGCGACGGCGCCGCTTGCATTGATCTGGTAGGGAATCACGATCTGAATTTGAGATGGAGCGCCGGTTGGATCGAAAGTAGTAAAAGTGCCGGCCGACGTGCGCACGTAGCCGTGCGCGCCATTCGCGTCGACAAACCCGCCGGCGACTGTGCCGCTGTCGTTGAGGGATTGCGCGCCTGAGCCGATCGTGTTTGGAGGATCGAACGTGGTGATCGTGCCGCCGGCGTTGCGAAAGAAACTGTGCTGGATGTCTTGCGAGTCGACGTAGAAGCCCGTCGTGTCGCCGGCGGTGTCGATTCCCAGAATTACCGTGCCGAGATTTCCTGCCTGTGGTGCGTCAACCGTGGTAATCGCGCCCGACGCCGAATAGATGAAGCCGTGATCCTCGCCGTTCACGTCAACGTAGTAGCCGGCGGCGTCGCCGGAAGCGTTGAGGTCTATGGCATACGTGCCTTGGAGAGTGCCGGGGGCGGTACCGGCGCCGGGAGCGTCGATGGTGGTGAAGGTGCGTTGAGGCGAGCCACCTCCGCCGGAGTTGCTCGAGCCGCCGCCACAGCTGAGTTGGGCACACACGAGCAGAGTCGCGAG
>JBEKJW010000258.1:0-6366 GCA_050011035.1 Candidatus Acidiferrales bacterium | reverse complement strand
GAATTTGTTGCGCTGGCTAACGTTGTACCGGTTCAGCGGATTATCCACGAAGAAATACTGGGCGTTATACATCGTCACGGACCAGAAGCCATCCACCGGCGGCGTCTGGCCTTTGTCGAAATGCAGAACGTATTTGTTGGCGCCGCTGTACTTCCGCACGATGTCTGGACCTTCGGAAGTTGGGTAGACTGCGTCTTCCGGCCTGTTCGCCCCTAGCCCGAACCAGGTGATCAACGCACGCTGCAAATAGTTGGTCCCGTACAGCCCAGTTTTGGTAGTAAACGTCCAGCCATTTTCGAGTTTTGCGTCCCCCGCCACCAAGCTCTCTTTCATCCATGCTGCAATCTTGTCTTGTGCTGGCTTGGGAGCCTTCGCGATCCCGTCAGCAGTGCTAGGGTCGAGTTTAGAGACATCGAAATCCTGTCCTGGCACTATCCCGATCTTCGCAAGCTTGGCCACCATCGCGGCGTCGTCCGCGCTTGGAGGGTTGGTCTTCAGCAGTTCAGCGAAATGCTTGAAATACGAAGCCCCATCCATCGCGTTTATCTGGTCTCGCACGGCCGTCTTCGTATCGAGAGATGAGTCGACGGTTCCGGGCGGCGGTGAGTACGGCTTCCCATAGGACGAGAGCGGAACAACGGACATATGGTCTTGCAGCGCGTGTACCGCCGCATAATCTTCGGGCGTTCCGGTGCAATAAATTCGACCCAGCAACCAGACCATCCCAGTCGGGGACTTATATTCCGTTACGCCCGCAGGCAGCGTTCCCGTCCAACCCGGGCCAGTAATTGCGTATTTCTGCGCGCCAGTTCCCGTGGTCCGTTTTCCCGGGACCTGAAACACGTCGGTCCATCCATCCAACAGCGGGAACAGCGCATAACGCCCCTTCAAGTCCGGAATGCTGAGGACCCACGGTTCCTTGGACACATCGAGCCAAGTCACCGTGTAAAGTGTGTCCGCATTGGGCGCGGTAATCGCGTTGAACGAGGCGTTAGGATATTCGCGCAGCTTGGCGATCTGGCCCATCGGCGCCGAGACACCTTGAGGGCTTGAAACGTTCGTCGTGACCCGCCGCGTCAGGTCCATCGTCATCAAGGGGTACGCGTAAATGTATGCATCCTTCGCTGTTTCGTAAGATTCGACTGTCTTCACGTCCTGCGTAACTTTCGGGGCAGAGCTGCAACCGGCAATCAGGAAACAGAGGATCAGGGTGTGGAGCGGCGCGGACCAGAATTTTCTCATCGTGGATTCTCCGAACGTTCGCCAAGACCTTGTGCGCTGTACGTGAGGCAGAGTCTAGACCGCCCCCCAACCAGCACAAGTGTTAAAACTTACAGGAAGCGAGCACGGACGAAAGGACTTACAGGGTTTTTTGCGGATTGCGGCGTGGGATTCGGTACGACTTTCTGGTGACCTGGCGGGCGTTACTCGCCTCAAACCTACGCGGGGCGGAAGCTTTCCTCATGGCCAAGACCATCATTTGCACACAGAGCGGTGCGGGGAATGACTACCCGCTGCGCTGCACAAAGTTGCGAAACGGACCTCCCGAGTAATCTCCCTAGTTTGAGGGAGATCCGCCGCTGCTGCCCGGCTGAAAGCAGTTCCGCGCCCTGCATGCCAACCGCAGCTCCCATTCCCGAAACGGGAATGGCCTCGTAAATTCTCACGCATTACCCAAGATTAGTATTGACGCGGGAACGTATCAGGAATATAAATGACTCAAGATCACTGCACTTTCCAGCTAGATTTCAACGCATCGGCAGGGACGACTCGGAAGGGGCGTTCCTGCCGTTTGCCGTTTTTAGGCCCTCCGACAGCCGCCGCCCTGGCGCGGAGTTCTCCCCAGCGGCGCGCAAACGCTATAGGTGTATCCGTGCTAGATGCCGCCGGCGGTAAGGTCTTCGATCACGACCCAGCCTTTGTCGATGCCGGCCCAGACGTAGTTGCGGGCTTCCTGCAAGCTGCGGTGCGAGGCAACGATTTCGTTGGCCTTCTCGCGCATCTTTTCGAGCACCGTTTCGTGCGTGCTCCCTTCCGGGTAAGCCTTCGGGTTGCCTTCGCGTTCGGCGCGCAACTCGTCGCGATGGTAGGCGAGGGTAAAACGCGTGTCGCAAGCTTCGTGATTGCAGCGCAGGCTTTCCTGCACGTATCCGTCAGCCATGGGCCCGCGTGATTGTGAAGATTCCTGGCGAAGTGTGGCCGGCATCGGTCCTCCCGCAGTGTGTCCCTTTTAAAAACCTTAGCACAAATGCGCCGCCCGCGACGCCCGCCCCACCGCCGTCGCCGCATCCTCGACCTCCGGCGTATGATATGGGCGCGTTTTTCCTCCAGAAAAGGTCCCGGCCCCGAACGCTACGGCGATGGCTCGCAAGGAGGTCCCATGAGAGCCGCCTGGTATGAAAAGCAAGGTCCCGCACGCGACGTGCTCGTCGTGGGCGAGATGCCCGACCCGGAGCCTCAGCCCGGCGAAGTGCGCATCCGTGTCGAAGCCTCCGGCGTCAATCCCGGCGATACCAAAAAGCGGGCAGACGCTTTCCACCTTGGAATGCCCTATCCGCGCGTAATCCCGCACAGCGACGGCGCGGGCCGCGTCGATCGCGTCGGCGACGGCGTCTCGAGCGAATGGATCGGTCGCAACGTTTGGTGCTTCGGAGCGCAATCGTATCGCCCCTTCGGCACTGCGGCGGAATTCACCACGGTTCCAGTCGAAAAAATCGCGGCCCTGCCGCAAAACGTCTCGATGGAACAGGGCGCGTGCCTCGGCATTCCGGGCATCACCGGCCATCGTGCCGCCACGGTTGGTGGCGAGCTGCGCGGACGCACCGTGCTCGTGCAAGGCGCGGCGGGCGCTGTGGGAGTTTGTGCCGTCGCGATCGCGCGTCACGCCGGCGCGCGCGTGATCGGCACGATTCGCGGCGCGGACGATCGCGACGCTGCGATGAAGGCCGGAGCGCACGACGTGGTCGAAAGCGGCCCGGGCGTGGTCGAACGCGTGAAAGCCTTCGCGCCGGATGGCGTCGATCACATTGTCGAAGTCGCGTTTGGCGCGAATGTCGACGCCGACGTCGAGCTGCTCAAGCCCGACGGTTCGATCGCGAGCTACGCCACGAACGACCCCACGCCGAAAATTCCGTTCTGGCAAATGGTGTTCAAGAACGCACGCGCATTTTTTCTGGGCAGCGACGATTTTCCCGCCGAGGCCAAACAACGGGCCGCGCGCGACCTGAATGCGGCGCTCGAAGCCGGCTGGGCCGGATTCGACATTGCCGAGCGCGTGCCGCTCGCGGAGATTGCCCGCGCGCACGAACTGGTGGACCATCCGGCGAAGCGCGGCCGCGTGGTGGCCATCATCTAGGCAGGATCAAGGAGCCGCACATGATTTCAGGCGCTCACTTCGTCATTTACAGCAAAAACGCCGACGCCGATCGCGCCTTCTTCCGCGACGTCCTCAACTTTAAATCCGTCGACGCTGGCCACGGCTGGCTGATCTTCGCCCTGCCGCCAGCCGAAGCCGCCTTCCATCCCTCCGACGGCGAAGCGTCGCACGAACTCTACTTCCTGTGCGACGATCTCAAAGCCGAAATGGCGTCACTCGCTGCGAAAAACGTGCCGTGCTCCAAAGTCGAAGAAGCCCGTTGGGGTTCCATCACAAAAATAACCCTGCCGAGCGGCGCCACTATCGGCCTCTATCAGCCGAAACATCCGACCGCACTTGGCTTAAAATAAATCCGCCAAAACAAAATGCCCATTAAAACCATCATCGAACCGTTTCGCATCAAGAGCGTCGAGCCGATCCGCCAGACCACCCGCGCTGAGCGCGAGAAAATTCTGCGCGCGGCGGGCTACAACCTGTTCCTCGTCCAATCGAACGACATTCTGATCGATTTGCTCACCGACTCCGGCACTGGCGCGATGTCCAGCGAGCAGTGGGCGGCGCTGATGCGTGGCGACGAATCCTACGCGGGTTCGCCGAGCTTCACGCGCTTTCGCGATTCCGTGCAGGCCATCATGGGATTCAAGCACGTGATCCCCACGCACCAGGGCCGCGCGGCGGAAAGAATTCTGTTTAGCGTGATGTGTACGGCGGGCGACGTGGTGCCGAACAACACGCACTTCGATACCACGCGCGCGAATTGCGAATTCGTCGGCGCAACGGCGCTCGACCTTCCTTGCGCCGAGGGGCGGCAGCCGTCGCTCGTCGCGCCGTTCAAGGGCAACATGGACGTCGAAGCGCTCGAGCGTGTCATTAACGAGCACGGTGCCAAGCGCATCCCGCTCGTAATGCTCACGGTCACCAATAATTCCGGCGGCGGCCAGCCCGTTTCGATGGCCAACATTCGCGCAGTACGCGCCGTCTGCGACAAGCATCGCATCCCGCTCTACATTGACGCGTGCCGCTACGCCGAGAACGCCTACTTCATCAAGCTGCGCGAGCCAGGATTCGAACGCGCGACGCCGCGCGAAATCGCGAAGGAAATGTTCAGCTACGCCGACGGCTGCACCATGTCCGCGAAAAAAGACGGCATGGTGAATATCGGCGGCTTCCTGTGCACCAACGACGACACGCTCGCTCAGCGTGAAAAGGATTTACTGATTTTGACGGAGGGCTTCCCTACGTACGGCGGCCTAGCAGGGCGCGATCTGGACGCGCTCGCGGTGGGATTAAACGAAGCGCTCGAGGAAGATTATTTGCAGTACCGCATTATTTCCACGGCGTACCTCGGCAACCACATCGCCGAAGCGGGCGTCCCGATCGTTCAGCCGCCCGGCGGCCACGCCGTCTATATCGATGCACGCGCGTTTCTGCCGCACGTGCCGCCAACGCAATTCCCCGGCGTCGCGCTCGCCGCTGAACTTTTTCTCGAAGGCGGCATTCGCTCGGTCGAGATCGGCACGCTCATGTTCGGCCGCCGCGACAAAGACGGCCACGAGCAGCCCGGCTCGATGGATCTTCTGCGCCTCGCGATTCCCCGCCGCGTCTACACCCAATCGCACATCGACTATTGCGTCGAAGTAATTCTCGAAGTCTGGCGCCGCCGCGAGCAGATCCAAGGCCTCCGCCTCACGCACCAAGCCCCGTTCCTGCGCCACTTCACCGCCCGACTCGAGCCCTTCGGAACGTAGCCCGCCTGATCGTGGCATAATGCCGTTTTGCCGATTTTCTCGCGAGGGTTTCTAGTGTCCGGCCCACCACACTTGCTCGCCAACGTTCCGCCCGACTTCACGCTCACGGCGGCGATCATCATCGGATCGCTGATCCTCGTAACGCTCGTTCTATTTCACGGCATGGGCGTGCATTACATCCTCTCCTACCATAAAGGCGGAGTGATTCGTCTGCGTTCAGGGCGTCCGCATCGCCTCATCGCGATCGTGCTGTTTGCTTCCGCGATCTTTCTATTGCTGACGCTGCACATCGCGGGCGTGATTGCGTGGTCGGTGATCCTGACGAACCTCGGACTCATCTCTAACGCGAAAGATGCGATCTATTTCTGCGCGAACGCCTACACCACGCTCGGCTATGGCACCGTCGATCTCGATCCAAACTATAAGATCATCAGCCCGATCATCGGCATCTCGGGACTATTCACGTTTGCGTGGACGACCAGCGCGATGGTGGGCATCATCCAAACCCACAACTCCCTGCTCGACCGGCTGCACGAAGAGAAACTCAAGCAGAAGCAGCTGCGGCTCGCGCTGAAGAGCGCGATCCTGAACGCCCGCGAGCGCGAACGCGAAGCCGAGCGCCACGAGAGCATCGAGATTACGCGCGAGTCGGTTGGCACTCCGCTGTACGGGCGCTGGCAGCGTTGGCGCGAAGAGCATCAGAAACGCCGCGCGTTGCGGGTGGAGCTGCGTTCGGAGGAGTGGGAGTTGCTGAAAAAGGAAAACGCCGCGGAGAAAGCACTCGGCGTCCCGCGCCAGGCGCCAGATGACGCAGGCTCCAACGGCACTCCAAGTGCGCCAGCTACAGATAAGACAGAGTCACAGCAGAAGTCCGGTTAAGAAGCATCTTTCGTGTTAGCGCCCGTATCGCTGCCAGTACTGGCAAGCCTCATGTCCTCGCACAATCAAACTAAGTGAGTACGCCGGTGGAATCGGCAGACTTGCCTGTGGGTTTGACTTTGGTTTTGGGCTACACGAACCAAACTCACAGGCAGGTCTGCCTATTCCACAAACTTCCTCGCCAAGTATAGGTGCGCCAAACACCGCGTCGATTGCCAGTATCTCAGCCGCGTACAATTAACGCGCCCTGGAGCGCCACAGCAGGGTCACGCCAACGATCAACATCGCCAGCACTCCCAGCGAGAGGAGCGGCACGAACGGCATGACCTTCGATCCGAAGGTGTGCACGAAGAAAATCAGCGC
>JBEKJW010000257.1:0-7857 GCA_050011035.1 Candidatus Acidiferrales bacterium | reverse complement strand
GCGCTCGTCGTCTCTCACCTGATGAGCGGTCTGCTGTTCGGCGTAGCGCCCACCGATCTGCTCACCTTTGCGGGCGTCACCCTTGTACTTACCACTGTCGCGCTCGCCGCCAGCTACATCCCGGCGCTGCGCGCCATGCGCCTCGATCCAAACACCATGCTCCACTCCGAATGACGCCGTGGCGCTTCAAGAAGCTTTTTCCAAGTCCTGATCCACGCCGTAAGCGTATAAGCGAAATCCCGGCCAGAGCTCTACTCCGATGTTCGATCCCGCTCTTGGCGAGTCCCATGACTGAACAGCTGCCCGCGATCGGAAGACTTAAAGGCTCGCTAAGTGTCTTACTCGCAGATGCTCGCGCCACAACAAGGATGGGCACCAACCTGCCTAAAGTCTTCCTGACAGGCAGTTGGAGGTGCGCCAATGACCTCGTTCTGGCAGGACATCCGGTACAGCTTACGGGTAATCGCGAATGCGCCGGGGTTTGCGGCGATCGCAATTCTGACGCTCGCGCTGGGCATCGGCGCCAACACTGCCGTCTTCAGCATCGCCAATTCCTACCTGTTTAACCCCCTGCCGGTCAGAGATCCTGGGCACCTGGTCGTGATTGCCGATCACGATCCCAACGTGAACTACCCTCACCAGCTCTCCAACGCCGACTTCCGCGATATTGAAGCGCACAGCGACGTGACTTCGGACATGACCGCGTTCCTGGTGAATTTCGCCGGGCTTAGTACAGGCGATAGAAGCGAACGGATTTTCGTCACCTTTGCCAAAGGCAATTATTTTTCGTCGCTCGGCGTCCAGCCCGCCCTCGGCCGCCTGTTTGTAGCCGGCGAGGGCGATGTGATCGGCGCGGATCCCGTCCTGGTCCTCGGCTACTCCTACTGGAAGCGCCGTTTTAACGGAGACCCCGCGATCGTCGGCAAGAGCGTAAACCTGAACGGTCAACCGGTGACCATCATCGGCGTCGCGCCAAAGCCGTTTTTCGGCACGTTCTACATCGTGGATTCGGACGCCTACGCGCCTCTCGCGATGTTTGCGAGCAGCGCGATTTCGACCGATTTTCTCACCGAGCGCAAAGACCGCGAGCTGCGCGTGCTCGCGCATCTGAGACCCGGCGTTTCCATCGCGAAGGCTACCGCTTCCCTTCAGGTAATCGCCGACAATCTGGCGCGTGAGTACCCCGATAGCGATGCGGGGCTGCAGATGGACGTGGTTCCCGAAAAGCTGGCGCGGCCCGAAGCCGCGAATGCGAGCGCGTGGCCGGTGGTCGCCGCGGTATTTCTTGGTCTTGTGGGCCTGGTGATGGTGGTCACCTGCGTGAACCTCACCAACCTGCTGCTCTCACGCGCTTCGATTCGCGCAAAAGAAATGGCAGTGCGCGCGTCTCTGGGTGCGACGCGCACCCGGCTGTTCCGGCAATTGCTCACCGAAAGTGTGTTGATCTCCGCCTTCGGCGCTATCGGAGGCGCGATCATCGGCCTGTGGCTCATGAAATGGATCGAAGGCATTCGTCTCCCCGGCGATATGGCCTTGCGTACCAATCAACCGTTTGACTGGCACATGTTTCTCTTCGTCGGCACGGTCGCCGCAATTTCAGGATTGCTCGCCGGTTTCGTTCCTGCATACCGTGCTTCGCGAATCGATCTGAACGACACGCTCCGCGAAAGCGGACGCAGCTTCGCAGGCGGAATCGCACAAAATCGCTTCCGCGGCATGCTGGTGGTGGCGCAGACGGCCGGCTCGCTCGTCATACTCATCACTGCGGGACTGTTCCTGCGCAGCTTGCAGAAGGCGCAGAAGTCCGACCTCGGCTTCGATCCCGCACACGTGCTGAATTTCACCATGGACGTCCATCAACTCGGTTACGACCTGCAGCGCGGCGCAAATTTCTACAACGAGCTTGGCGCCCGCGTGCGCGCGTTGCCCGGCGTCGAGTCCGCCACATTCGCTTACTCCGTTCCCATGGGCTATTACGCCTCCGGGCGCAACGCGCTCTGGAACGAAAGCCAGCGCAGCCTGCCTGCGAGCCAGGTTCTCTCCGTACCCTTTAATAAGGTAGCGCCGGATTACTTCCGCGCGATGGGCATCGAGATCATTCGCGGGCGCGCGATTGACGAGCGCGACCAAAGCGCCACCGAACCCGTAGCTGTGATTAACGAATATCTCGCGGACAAGCTTTGGCCCGGGCAAGATCCCCTTGGCCATCATTTCCGCCGCGGCATGAGCGACGCGCCGGATATCGAAGTCGTTGGCGTCGCGAAATACAGCAAGACCGCCTTCATCGGCGAAACTCCCGCCCCTTATTTCTACGTGCCGCTCACGCAGGACTACACTTCCGTGCGCGTTCTGCACGTTCGCAGCGCGCTGCCAGCTTCGGACATCGCGCGGGAAGTCGTCGCGCAGGTCCACGCGCTCGATCCGAATCTTCCCGTCTTCGACGTAATGTCCATGTCCGAATCGCTCGAAGGCGGCAACGGTTTCTTCTTCCTGCGCTTTGCGGCCATCTTTGCGGGAGCGCTCGGCGGATTGAGCCTTCTGCTCGCGGTGGTCGGCATGTACGGCGTGATTTCTTACGCCGTCAATCAGCGTACGCACGAAATCGGAGTCCGCATCGCGTTGGGCGCGCGGCGGCAGAACATCTTCGGCATGGTGATTGGCCAGGGATTGAAAATGGTTCTGACGGGACTGGTGATCGGCGTCGCGCTGTCGGCGGCGCTCTCCAAATTCCTCGAGAATCTGCTCGTCAATGTCGGAGGGCTCGATCCCCTTGCGTACATGTTGGCGTCATCAATTCTCGTCGCCGTTGCCGCGCTGGGCTGCTACATTCCCGCGCGCCGCGCCATGCGCGTCGATCCCATGGTGGCATTGAGATACGAGTAGTTGCTGACAAACGTTACCGCTATTCCCGATCAGTGAACTCGTACGATGTCCTGCACCCAATTGGTCTCCCACGTCTTGCCACCATCCGGCGAGTACGCCTGCTCCCAGTGAGCCGATGTCGGAGTTATCTTGGTCCATAAAAATCGGGTGCGGACCGGTTTCCCGTTGAAAGTTTCATCCGCGTAAAACGTTCCCACGCCGTCGCGAAAGCTTCCTCTCATAGGCGGCTCCAGAGGTCCCAGTGGCGTCCGGCTGTCGAGCCACCAGATGGACCACTGCTGCGTCTTAGAGTCAAAGGATCGCAGAGCCACGCCACGAAAGGGAGCGCCAGGCTTCTCGAATACGGTATCGTCGACATTGCTGTAGCCGCCCATCAGTGCGTGGTTGACCAACGTCCCTTCGAATTCGATCCACTCGTGACTGTTGGCGAGCCGCTCCTTCAGCGTTCGATGATGAGCTCGCCATTCTCCTACTAAGAAATCGAAGTCGTGGAGGCCGGGAGTTGCACTATCGATTTGAGTTGTTCCGCGCCCCGAATCTTGATCAGACTGTCCAGTTGAATATCCCGGAATGGCCAGACTCAAGATCAGCAACGCCAGAACGATCGCCGTATGGCGATACATCTTCAAGGTGACCTCCGTGACTCTACTTCACTCCCCGCACCGTAGACTGTCCAATCGTGGTTTCCGCGTTCGGACGCGAGAAACTACTTCGCCAAGTCGTTCACTAAAATAGCCACTGTGGCGCGCTAGGACATGACCACTTCGCTTCGTCTTGAAGCTGCTGACTCGAGCGGCCAGAAAAGCTTCGGGAATTGCTAACACCCACGCGACCCACTTTAAGTCGGTCGCAGCGCTAGACTCGGACGGGATTTTCATTACGAAAGGCAGGAGTAAGCGCCAAGGAAATCGCTTCGATTCGTCAAAGCCGCGGGGGTTGACTAATGGCGGTTGCTCGTCGACTCCCGGGCCGGTTAGACGAGGTAGATGTCCGGTACAACTGCAGTCTTAGCCATGTGCTCGCCTTCGAGAATGCGAACTTCATAGCAGGACTGAGCGGGACGAGCTTCAAGCACCTTCACTCGCGTGTCTGTCCGCAGCACCAGTAGCTTTTCCGCGGCGAACAGCAGCGACAGCCCCAAATCGTCAGCCGCCGCTTCGAGTTTTTGTTTCTCCAACATCGTTTTCTCATCAATCGCGAGAGTCACAAAATCGCCGCCCGTTTCAGCTCGAAGCACGCACGTTTTGCCGACCAAGCCCTTCGAAGGCTCACCCGATCTGTGCGGCGATGGCGGCCGATGGTCCTCGACCGAACCGACAAATCGGTAGCCGCGTCGCGGAAGGGTCTCGACGAACCGCGGTTTGTCGGCTTCGTCACAGAGTGCCCGCCGCAACTTCTTGATTGCGGTATTCAGACTATGCTCAAAGTCCACGAATGTATCCTCGGACCACAACCGCTGGCGAAGCGCTTCACGGGTCACCAGCTCGCCGGGATGCTCGAGCAAAATCGTGAGAATGCGAAAGGGCTGTTCCTGAAGTTTGATTTTGCGGCCACTCTTGAAAAGCTCGCCCGCACGCAGGTCCAGAGCATAAACGTCAAATTGCACCATCGCTGAATCCGGTGCTGGCTGCGGCATGAATTCCTCGTTCCGAATATATACCACGGTAAGCCTAACCGAGTTCGCGGTCGCGCGGCCGCGCACGAACCTTAGAGCCGCTGTTCCGTAACAAGTGGTGTCATAAGTGCGGCTTAGCGGTTCATCCACAGTTCACTTACAAGTTGCCGCCAGTGCATTGAGGTTTTTCGAGCGTAGGGCCAGAGTGAGCGCAACTCGACAGCGAGGCAATCACAAAAGCTGCCGGGCATACGTAAAGAAAAAGGAGAAAGTCCATGACAAAGCAAATTCTCGCCGTCGCCGCCGCGCTGGTCTTTACCGCTCTTGCACCCGCAAAAAGCAACGCTCAGCAGGTCGCGCAAGCCAACGTTCCTTTCGCGTTCCAAGCCGCGAATACCGTGATGCCGGCGGGCGAATATCAGATCCGGCGACTGCTTCCCTCAAGTAAAGACGTGCAGCAGATTCGACGGACGGATTCGTCCGCCTCGATGGTCGTACTTACGATTCCCGAGGACAGCAAGACCAAGGATGCTGGACCGAAACTGATTTTTCACTGCTACACCCATGAGTGTTTTCTGTCTGAGATTTGGACGGGAAACGGTGAAGGAATGAAACTTGCGGTGTCGCATCGCGAGAAAGAACTGTCACGCATCAGCGCGGAAAATGAACTGGCGGTGGTTTCTCTGCCGCTGACCGTTACGCCATAAGGATCATCAGTGCGCGCAACCTATCGCATCTTTAATCGAGGTGATTTTGGCGAAACCGAAGTCCAACCTGAACCGAAATACAGACGGGAGGCCGAGCGATACAGTGCGACCTCCCGTTTGCTCCAAAGAGAATCCGCTGGAAACCGTAATTGGTGTTTTCGCTTGTCCGGCACCGCGACGAATCAGGAGTTGGAACGGGAGAGTCGATAGAAAGTTTCCTTACTTCTCGAACGGGTAAATGCGCTTCCAATCGTCCTTCATGCTGATAACGTGCCAGCCGCTCTTTTCTGCCTGAGTTAGCAGCGCCTCTGAAAAAGTTCCGACATGAGTGTCCGGCAGTCCCCTGGCCGGCCCGTAGGCATACTCACGCGTGGCGTCGTCGTGGAGAACGAGCATCATCAGCCTCGCGCCGTCTCCTGCTTGCGTCCATTCCAACATCTGCGTATCGCCGGCAGTATTGCCGAACGCTGCGTACGGCCTCTTGCCGATGAACATGTTGATGCCAATCGCCTTCCCGGGACCATCGTCGACGAAGAAAGGTTTCGGCTCGCGCATCAGCAGCGGTTTGCCGCTTGAATTGTCGTACGTGGTTACGATACTCGATCCCACCACTTGCTCCGGCGGGACGCCGTACACTTGCTCGCTGTAAACGCGCACGAACTCCTGACCGCCTCCAGTAACGATGTAGGTCTTGTAGCCCTTCTCGCGCAGATATTTCATAGCCTCTAACATCGGCTGGTAAATGAGATCGGTGTACGGCCGGTCGAAGCGCGGCGCTTTGGCTGTCGCGATCCACGGCTTCACGAGCGCCACAAACTCTTCCGTGCTCATCCCGGCGTGCGTGACGGCAACAATCTCCATCCAATCCTTCTCGGTGAATTTGGGCATTGCCTCGCGGTCGCCCGAGAGCGCGGACTTGAACGGCTCAGTTTCTTTCCATTCCGGATGTTGCGGAGCCATCGTGCCCAAGCGGTAGAGCGCAAACATGGCTTGCGTGTACAACGGATGTTCCGTCCAAAGTGTGCCGTCCTGGTCGAACTTGGCGAAGGTCAGGATCGCATCTCTTGCGGCTCCCTTATTCCACGATGGCAGTGGGTTCTCCTCCGCCATGGAAACGCCACCAACAGCTCCGAGAATGGCGGCCGCCGCCGAAGATTTGATCAAATCTCTACGCGTAATTTTCGTAAAGCCCCCAAGTCGCCTACCGGGATGATTTTCGCGTGGGAATGTAGTCCGGAGGCATGGCGTGCGCAACCGTCAAAAGTGACAAGTCCCGCGGATCGTAGAGGCCTGCACGAATCGAGGCCCGGGTGGCCCCACTGGGCGCTACTGGCCGAGATGCGTTAGCGCGGCACGAAGCGGGGCGCTGGAAACGCGAATCACTCCCCCATAAGGCGAGTACAACTCCAAGATCAGGAAAATCGCGCCGGAAACGGAGAGCGCGGATACGAACAGACTGACACCAACAGTCCATTTGCGCGGCGCAAACAACCCGAAGCTCACGAAAATTATCGTCAGCCAGAAAATCAGGATAGTCAGGATCGGCAGCGAAACGGAATTCACCGTTTGCGTAGCGATCAGCCAGCGCGTTTCACCTAGGTTCATCATAATCGACATGGCTTGCGCGTAGATGGCTCGCTGCCTGTCGTCTTTGGGCGTGAGCGCCGAGATCTTTTCGTAGAGGCCTTCTCCGGTGTTGGCCGCTCCCAGCGCCTGTTGCCCGGCAGTCTTGGAAGACAACGACTCGACAGCATGGGTAGCGGCGATGCGCAACTCGGCGCGCGCATCTTTCGTTTCGTCGCCGTAGCGGGCGAGCACGTGGTCGAGCAAAACGATTCGGCTCGACAACTCCGTCAGTTCGTTATTCTGCGCGTCAAACGATGATAGGAGCCCAAGCACCAGCGCGGCCATCGTGGCGATTAAACCGACGCCGACCTTGACGGCGTCTTTTGACTCCGCGCTGAGTTCGTGCTCGGGCAACGCCCCACGAAGGATATTTCCGAATACGGCGCCGCCAAAAACCAGCAGGAAAGTGATCAGACTTAGGGAGAAGGAGCTCATATTTTGTTCGGCGGCGAAGGCAGCGCTACTTGCCGCTACGATCCGTGCAACCAGACTGCATTGAATTCGCTAAAGGATTCTCGCGCGCCCGACATACTAATTCAGATCGCTGGGTCATACAAAGGTGAGATTGCACGGTGATCGCAGCACGCGTGCCTTCTGACGCTGATGGAATACCGAAGAGGTTGTATTGCGCAAGTGTCCCGCCGATGGAGTTCGCTCGACGAGAGCGCGACGCCCAAGATGGACGCGCAGGTCGCTCCCCTTCGCCCCACTGCTATTCCACTTTCTTTACTTGCGGCGGCTTCCACGAACCGTTCAAGATCGATGGGTCGGTTGTTCTGGGCCAATAGAGCCGCATCATCAAAACGAAATCGTCCTTGGGCGACGGTAGCCAGTTCGCTTCTTTGGCCTTGCCCGGCGAGTCCGCTTGAATGTAAATGTCCGTCGAGCCGTCGGCGTTCATGATGAATTTGTTGCGCTGGCTAACGTTGTACCGGTTCAGCGGATTATCCACGAAGAAATACTGGGCGTTATACATCGTCACGGACCAGAAGCCATCCACCGGCGGCGTCTGGCCTTTGTCGAAAT
>JBEKJW010000256.1:0-6423 GCA_050011035.1 Candidatus Acidiferrales bacterium | reverse complement strand
ATGAGCGTCCAGGCCATGCACTTCGGCCGCCTCATCGGTGTCAAATACGCCGAAGGCTACGTCGTCAAGGAAACTCTACAGATCGACGACGTCGTAAAAATGCCCGTCAGCTCCATGTAGTCCTGTAAGCCCGCGCCGCCCAGGCCTACCCCTTCGCCCTTCGCCTATAAAGGCGTGCCGACCCGACGAGCATCGACGCGGCAGCCGTTGCGTTTGTGTTGCGATTAAATTTGTATCGGGAATTTCGAAAAACGCCTCAGCCCAGAGCGGGCCAGCGCACAGCTAAAACTCGCTTGTCTCTTGCGCGTGCGTAAAACCGGGCAGCGCACCAGTCGCGGCCTGCCGATTGACCTTCACCTTCACCGGCGGATCGTTCTCCGACCCAGCCTTGCGCAGCACCGCATACGTCGCAAGCGCCTCGCTATACACCTTGGTAATCAGGTAGGAGTCGCCCGAGCTGTCCTGCTTCCAAACCTCGCCGACTTTGATTCGATTGGCAGCCACACTTCGACTCTAATCAGGTTCCCGAACAGGGTCAACACACGTCCGTCCCACGTTTTCGAGGTCGTTACCGTCCATCCCCCTCCGCTTCCACCCGTTCGGCGCCAGCCGCGTGCCTTTGACGTCGCCGGTCCTGAGATCGCCTCCACGCCTAGCCCGCCGCTCCGCCACCTCATCTCACGCGCACCCGGAGTGCGGCGGGCCTTAGACGCCGCTTTCCCGAAAGTCAGCCCCACCGACCAAACCCGCACGGCCGAAGGTTGGCCACGCACAGGCCACCCCCCACACCTACCAGTCCCGAGGTGAGTCATATTTTCGTCCCCAGAAAACTCTTCGGCGCCCGCCCACATCATAGAACTTGACCACATCGGACGTCTGCTCGGGGTGTATAATCCGAGCTGATCCCGCCGGAGGTACCAATGAAGAACAGCTTGGCGGTTCAACTAGGCGCGATGGTTATCGCTGCCTCCCTCGTCACCGCCTTTCCTATCACCGCCAGCCCGCAGCAAAGCGGCTCGTCCACGCCGCAAACTCAACAGGGTTCGACGCAGCCGCCCAGCTCACAGCCCTCCGGTACCCAAACTTCCGGCAGCCAGCCGTCGTCTCCCAACACTTCACAAGACGGTCAAGCCCAGCAGCAGCCGCCGAGCACCCCGCCCTCGCAGGCGCCCCAGCAGAGCGGCGCGCAGAACGGCAACAATTCCGTCCAGCAGGCCGACCAGACCGTTCAGCAGCAAGACAACCCGAACGTGAAGTCCGGCAGCAAGCAGGACGTGGACGCCATCGGCAACCGCAATGTCGGCCACGGCATCAACTTCTACTCGCTCGAACACGAAATCGCCCTCGGCAAGCAGCTCTCCGCCGAAGTCGAGCGCCAGGCCAAATTCATCAACGATCCGGTCGTCAACGAATACGTGAACCGCGTCGGCCAGAACCTCGTTCGCAACTCTGACGCGCAAGTTCCCTTCACGATCAAAGTCATCGACTCGGACGTCGTCAACGCTTTCGCGCTTCCCGGCGGCTTCTTCTACGTCAATAGCGGCCTGATCCTGCACGCCGATGAAGAATCCGAACTGGCAGGCGTGATGGCCCACGAAATCGCTCACGTCTGTGCGCGCCACGGCACAAAGCAAGCCACCCATCAGGACATGGTTCAGTTGGCCATGATTCCCGCAATGATTTTCATTCCGTACACCTGGGCCGGCTACGCCATCTATCAAGGCATGCAGTTCGCCATCCCGATGGCCTTCCTGCAATTCACGCGCGTAGATGAACGCGAAGCCGACTACCTCGGCCTTCAGTACATGTACAAGGCTGGCTACGATCCCAACGCCTTCGTCGCCTTCTTCGAAAAAGTCGCCGCCGACGAAAAGAAGCAGCCCGGCACGGTCCCGAAGATCTTCTCCACGCATCCACCCACGCCGGATCGCATCGAAGCGTCGCAAAAGGAAATCGCGACGATTCTCCCAGCGCGCGATGAGTACATCGTTACCACCTCCGAGTTCGATCAGGTGAAGTCCCGCCTGCAGATGATCGAAAACAATATGAAGGTGAGCGACAAGAATCCGAACAAGCCGACTCTGCGTAAGAAGACCCAGCAGAGCGGCGGTTCTCAGACCGGTGGCCAGAACGGCGGTAACAATCCGAACTCGACCGGCACGGATCCGAACGATCCCAACGCCTCAGACCCGGATCGTCCGACGCTCCAGCGCCGTCCGGACCCGAACCAACAGCCGTAAGTTTCATCGCAAGGGAAAAAGTAGCAGACAAAAATAAAAAGGCGCCCGGTGACCACTCCCGAGCGCCTTCTATCTTCTCCCGCTTTTGACGTCATCCAGAGGCCGATTCATCGGCCGAAGGATCTCTCCCCGCTTCCTGCCGGGTACTCCGGAGCCCCATTAAACAAAAACGGCGAGCACCCTACGCTCGCCGCAACAAATTCGTTTAATCCCAACCTACCGATTCCCGCGCACCTCGTGCTTCTCCACTACCTCAACCACTCCCATCCTCTTCAAACTCTCCACATAATACTTCCTGAACAGGATGTCCCACTCTTCGCTGCCTTCCAGAATCTCTTTCTTCTGCGACGCAATCTTCGCCCGCACTTCCGCGTCCACCTGCTCTTCCACCTTAAGCAGTGCCGTAATGATGTTCACAATCTCGTTCCGGATCGTGTCACGGTCCTCAACGAAATCCACATCCGGGCTTGACACCAGAAAATCGATAACTTTATGGGAAAGTCGAACGGTTTTTTCTCGAGTCAGTCGCATTAGCGGAGGATCAGTTTCCTTTGGCGGGCGAGCTGGGCCTTTACTTTCTTGAACATCTCTTGGTACGAGACGCCGGTGTCCCTCATTTCGTCCTGGTGCTTAGCCAAAATCTCGCGGACCTCTTCGTTCACCCGGTCTTCCACGGTGATTTCTTCGGCCATCACGCCACGCACCTGCTGCGTCGTCGCCTCCGCGCTCTTCACTTCAATCATCTTGGAGGCCACTAGGCGCTTCACCACCTCTTTCGCCATATAGCCGACGTAGTCCCGCGACAAAAGCATCCAGTTCGTCTCCCAACGAAAGTCGAGCTATGCAGTCTAACGGCTGCCCGCGCGGGGTGTCAAGGCAGCCCTCCGCAGCACCGTCAGACGCCTATCGAAATGTCAAAAATGTAAGAAGCTCTCAGCCCTGGAAGGCGGCTATTTGGAAGTGGCTATTGTGCGCTCGGTGCTGGTCTTACTTTCAGAGGAAGTTCTTTCGATCAAGTGAGGAGGAAGCTGCGTGGGGTTTTCCGCGGCCATCGCCAGATAACGCGTCGCGTTTAGCTGGTTCAACCGCTGTGCCACTTCCGTCAGTCGCTGCGCCGAACCTGCGGCGCTTTTCTCGTCGCTCATCCGTCACCTCGCCCCGATCGATTGACAGTGCCGACTGAACCCGATGTGTTGCCGTCACTTTAATCGAATATCGTGCAAAGTGAGCTGAAACTTTACGCGTGTGCTTCTCTGTGCACCGGTCGTGTCGCCGCTTTCCGCGCCAGCAGCTTCACCGACAGTGCGGCCGCCGCGATCCCCGCCAGGGTCGCCAGGCCCACCACCAAGTAGAAGTCCGTCGCCGTCACGCTTTCCGGCCGCGTGAATACGTGTGTCCAGATCTTCGCCAGGAACAGGTAGCCACCCACCAGCCCCACCGCGAAGCTTAGCAACGCACCGATTCCCAATTTAAGTTTCTGCATGGATGCCCCCGAAACCGCTTCCCCCGACACTTCTTTCGAAGTGCCTACCCTTGAGCCGAGTGTGCCACACGCGAACACGCGCGAAACCTCCCAGACGCCGCGCAGTGTTCACGTTGTAACCTCCCCGTAACGTTTTGCACACGCACACTCCCCACCCGCCTCGCGCCAATTCCGGGCAATTCCCAAGCACTTTTCAGTTTTTCACTGGAATTTGAAGAGGGAGATGAACAACTTATTCGCAGCGCGGCGGGCAACCGCCGCCTTTGCGACGGACGCGCATCCTCCACTCGATCCGCGTGCGCAGGATTTCAGTCTGCGCCGCGCCGCGCCGCACCTCAACTCCACCGTCAGTGAACGCTCGCACGTTTTGGAGTGCGACAGCTCGCACGCCTTTAGCGAACTGCCGCTTTGCCGCGGGTCTCAACGGTCGCTGAGCCGCAGCTTCGCGACACGATCACGAATCCCAGCCTCACGGGACGAGCGCTTCAGCGCAATGTCGTTGCTTGTTTGCGGGTCACGGCTTCAGCCGTGACAAACCAAAAACAACCGCTGCGAAGCAGCGCACCGATAAGACGCGCGAGCTCTCTGTCTTTCAGAGGGCTCGCGCAATTGTAGGCGCGGACTTCAGTCCGCGCCCCGCCCCCGCGTGCCACACACCTCAACTCGCTTTCTTCGCCGCCAACACCTTCCGTCCCTTCGTCGCGCCGCTCTTCCTCGGCCCTGCATTACTCGCCGCCAAACTTTTCTTCAACGCCGTCATCATGTCGATCACCGGCGCCCGGTTTGTCGACTCTCCAATCTCGACATGCTTCCCCTGGCTCTTCGCCTCGATCAATTTCTTCAGCCTCTCCTGAAATTCATTGTGGTACTGCTTTGGCTTGAACGGCTCCGTCAACGAGTGAATCAGCTGCTCCGTCAGTTTCATTTCCTGCGGTTTGAACTGCACTGGCTCCAGCACTCCATACTGCGGCAGTGATCGAATCTCGTTCGCAAAGTACATCGTGTGCACCAAAATCCCATGCTGGTACGGCCGCAAAAACACTGTGTAGTCCCGCTGGTGCATCGTAAGCTTCCCAATTCCAACCGTGCGCGTGTCCTCCAGCGCCTTCAGCAGCAAGTAGTACGCCTTCTTCCCCTCTTCATCCGGCAGGCAAAAATACGAGGCGTCGAAAAAAATCGGATCGATCTCACTCATCTTCGTGAACGCCACGATTTCCAAGTGTTTCGACGACGCTGCTTCGATCTTCTTCAGCTCCTTGCCTTCCATCAGAACGTACTGCCCCTCATCGAACTCGTACCCCTTGATCACCTCGTTGCGATCCACCTGCCGGTTGCACACCGGACAAAAGAGCGGCTGCTTCAGCCGCGAATGGCAAACGTTGTGGATCTGGTGCAAATGCGTGCGCTCCGCGCGCGCCGCTGCGTACAATTTCACGGGAATGGTGACGAGGCTCAACACGATCGAGCCGCGCCACACCGACGAAGCCATAGGATTCTCCTTTCCTGCCATTTTCCGGCCCTCAGCTTGCCCGCAATATACACGCATCCCCCTACGCCCGCCTGTGATTCGCAGTACAGCAAAACTCCCGATTGAATTCGCGCGCGAACCCGAGAATACTCACCGTTCACCGTCAAATAGGCCGACTCAAAAACCCATGCCTACCAATCCCGCGGGGCTCACTAACGCCAAGAAATCGCCAATGGCGGGCTTCTTCCGTCCCGCTCTCGCCACGCTCAGCCAGGATCCGCCCACCGACGACACCTCCTGGTTCTACGAAATCAAGTTCGATGGCATCCGCGTCCTCTCTTTCGTCGACGGCGGCAAGACCCGCCTCTTCGCGCGCTCCGGTCGCGACATCTCCCGCGAATATCCCGAACTCGCCGCGCTCGCGAAACAAGTCCGCGCCCGCCGCGCCATTCTTGACGGCGAAATCGTCGTCCTCGACCGAGACGGCCGCAGCAATTTCCAGCGGCTCCAATCGCGCTTCGGCGTCCAAAACCCGCCCGGCGAATTGCAGCAGCAGGCCCCGCCCACGCTCTACCTGTTCGATCTTGTCTACTGCGACGGCTACGATCTCCGCCGCACGCCGCTCGTCGAACGCAAAAAACTTCTCACCGAAATCGTGCGCACCAGCGACCAAGTCCGCATCTCCGAGCATCAGGCCGGCGAAGGCCGCAAGCTCTACGCCGTCGCCATGGAGAAAGGACTCGAAGGCATCATCGGCAAGCGCGCCCAAAGCGCTTATCCCGATGGACGCAGCACCGAATGGCTGAAATTCAAGGGCGTTCAGGAGATCGACGGCGTCATCGGAGGCTGGACCTCGCCTCGCGGCACGCGCGAATTCTTCGGAAGTCTCCTTGTCGGGCTTTACGAGGGTGCCGATCTTCAATTTGTTGGTGGAGTGGGAACGGGCTATTCCCGTGAAGTTGAAAAATCCGTCTTCGACAAGCTTCAGAAGATCGCGACGCCGCGCTGCCCATTCTCGCCCGAGCCGCGCACAAAAGAAGAGGCCCACTGGGTCAAACCAGCAATGGTCGCGCGCGTCGGGTACGCCGAATGGACTTCCGACCGGCACCTCCGTCAGCCGCGCTTCCTCGGCCTTCAACCTGACCGCAATCCGAAGGAGTCTACGTTCGTGAAGGAAAAGGCCCCCGCGCTTCCAGGCGCTGCACCACGGCCGGATTCGAATTCGCCTAAAA
>JBEKJW010000255.1:0-6427 GCA_050011035.1 Candidatus Acidiferrales bacterium | reverse complement strand
AGCGATGTGCGGGCGGGGAAAGGATCGCTTGGGAAATTCGTACAGGACGACAGCTTGTTTAACAATTTGAGGGACGCGTCGTCGAATGTGAGGGATGCGTCGGCGAAGCTGAACTCGAATACGGGGACGGCGGGGAAATTGTTTAGCGATCCGGCTTTGTATGACAACTTGACGGGGCTGACGGGGGATTTGCGGTTGTTGATCAGCGATTTTCGGAATGATCCGAAGAAGTACTTGCGGATTCGGGTGACGGTGTTTTAGAGGCGAGTCTCGGGCGGCCTCCCACAGACTGACAGTCTATGTTACAGCGTCCCTAGGGCTCCTGAGCACACGGTCAATGGTGGCCTGTGCTACGCAAAGCTCCCGGTTAATTTGAACGTGATCCGGCGGTATGGTTGCTGGTGACGTGTTTGGGAATCGTAAGACGACCGGCCTTTGGGCCTGTCGGATTCGCGCGCGCGGCGCGCTCGACTGGTTAGTCTTGGGATGGGACCGGGTCGGCGGGGGAGTCGACGGGGGTGGGGGATTTTTTGGAGAGGTCGGCGGCGACTTCGCGAACTTTGCGCAGGTCTAGTTTGCCGGTGCCCAGGTGGGGGATTTCTTCGATGTGGAAGTATTGGTTGGCGCGGGGCAGCCACAGGTTTGGCAGGCCGGAGTTGGACATTTTGTCGATTACGGGCTGAACTTCTTCGGGCGTGAGCGTGTAAAGGACTACGATGCGCTCGCCTTTTTTCTCGTCGGGAACGGCGGTGACTACGAACTGTTTCTCGACCGAGTCGGATAGTTCCTGCAATTTCTCTTCGATTTTTATGTGTGGGACCATCTCGCCGCCGATTTTGCTGAAGCGGCTCAGGCGATCAGTGATGGTGAGGAAGCCGTCTTCATCTTGCGACGCGATGTCACCGGTTATGTACCAGCCGTCTTTCAATACCTGTGCGGTTTTCTCCGGCTGATTCAGGTAGCCCTTCATAACATTCGGCCCGCGAACCATCATCAAGCCGGGTTTATCTACGCCGAGGCGTTCGCCCGTATCGGGATCGACGATGCGAATGCTGACGCCGGGAAGCGGATGGCCGATGTGCCCGCGCTTTGCGCCGACTTGCATGAACCCGGGAGCGCGATAGTCGCGCGTGTTGACGGCGACCACGGGTGAGCACTCTGTGGTGCCGTAACCCTCGAGCGGGCGGATGCCGAAGCGATCTTCGAAAGCGAGAGCGAGGGATTCGGGAAGCTTTTCCGCGCCGACAACGACAAATTCGAGGCTGCCGAAATCTTCGGGCAGGCAGCGGCGCGCGTAGGCCTGCAGGAACGTGGGCGTGGCGAGAAGGAATGTGACTTTGTAATCGCGAACGAGTTCGCTGACGGCGACGAGATCGAGCGGGCTCGGGTGAAATGCAACGCCAATGCCCATCACCGCGGGGAGCCAGAGCGTGACGGTAAACCCAAATGAGTGGAAGAACGGCAGCACGCCGAGAAGGACGTCGCCATTTTCTAGCATGAAGGTCTGGCCCATCTGCTCGATGTTGGAGGCGATGTTGTAGTTCGTAAGCATGACGCCCTTGGGCTCGCCGGTGCTGCCACTGGAAAAAATGATGGTCGCCAGATCGTCGAGCGTGGTGACTTTGCCGCCGCTCAACTGACGTTCGAGAAGCGGGGCGGGAAGAAACCACATCAGCAGAGCAGTGAGGCGCTCGCCGAGACCCGGCGAGGCGGCGACTTCCTCGAGCAGAACTTTTTCGCCAGGAATTTGAATCGGCAATTTTTCGAGAAGCAGGCCGGTGGTGATGACCGTCTTCAGGTTGCACTGCTTGGCGCAGGAGGCGATAGTCTCATTCGACGCGGTGTAATTGAGATTGACGGGAATTTTGCCGCTGAGCATGGCGGCGAAATTCACGAGAGCGCCGGGAACGGATGGAGGCAGAAGGATGCCGACCATCTCCTGGCCTTCCCAAGTTTTGCGCAAGCGGCGTGCGAGAAAGATCGAACTGAGCAGCGCGGCTCCCCATTTCATGCGCGGGCGACGTTTATCACCCATGGCGAAGCGAAAACTGTGAGTGTGGCCGGTGCGGATGAAGGAACGAACGAGCGTCCTCATCCGCGCGCGGTGCTCCAAGAACGAATCGCTCTGGAGTTCCTGAACGGCTTCGCGGACTTCGAAAGCGCTGGTAGAGCCCGGCATCTGCTTACCGAAGCTGACGGTAATCGGATACGGGATGCGACGCGGAAGCTTCCAGATGAAGCGGCCGCGTTCGTAGCTGAAGATGCTGCCCCAGACGCCGTCGAGGTAGACGGGAATGATCGGAGCGTCGACACCTTTCATGATGCGTTCGAGGCCGCGACGGAAAGGAAGCAGCTGGCCGATGCGAGTGATCTGGCCTTCGGCGAAGATGCAGACGATCTCGCCGTTTTTGATCGCGTCGCTGGCGGCGCGGAGCGAGTGAATCATGTCGCGCGGGCGAAGCTGCGAAGAGATGGGGATGGCTTCGATCATTTTCGCAAACGGCTTGATGTAAGGAAGGTCGTAGATGTCCTTGAACATCAGGAAGCGGATGGGGCGATCGACCGAGCCGAGGAGCAGGAGCGCGTCGACCAGCGACATGTGATTGGCGACGAGGAGCGCCCCGCCGCTACTGGGCAGGTTTTCGCGATGGTTGACCCGGAGCCGGTAGAGCGAGTGCGTGATGATCCAAATGGCGAGGCGGATCACCGTGTCAGGTACGAGATAGACGGCGAAGCACGTCATGATGCCGGTGAGAACCGCACCGTCGAGAAAGATCGTACCGGCTGCGTGGTGCAAAACCGATTTGCAGAAATAGTAGGCGCCGGCGGCGATGAAAATACCGACGAATGACCAGAAATTCGCGGCCGCGATTACGCCGCCTTTGTCTGCGGGCTTTGGGCGGTGCTGGATCAGCGCTCCGATGGGGACGACGAAGAAGCCGGCAAAGAATCCGAGAAGCGAGAGCAGGACCGATGCGCTCTTCAGGGTATGACCTTCCCCGTAAAGCAGGCCGCCGAAGATGGTCATGCCGACGGCGCCGAGGGGGATCAGGCCGACTTCGATCTTTCCACCGGAGAGGTAGCCGGCAGCGAGGCTGCCAAGTCCGATACCGATAGCCAGCGCGGCCTGAATGTAGCTGGTCTTCGTGTCGTCCACTTTCAAAACGTCGTGGGCGTAAACGATGATCACAAACTGTACGAACGCGGCGAGGAAAAACAGGAAAGCGTTGCCGGCGACGGCCCACTTAAGCACGCGATCGGCGTTGATCGTCTTCATCTGAATGCGGAGGTCGCCGATAGGGTCGAGCTTGAGTTTCTTAGCAGGATCGGCGGCGGGGACTCTCGTGATGAAGAAGCTGGTGGTGAGACCAAAAAGTGTGCAACCCAGCAGCAAGACGCCGGCGATGTATTCGCGGCGGTGGAACGTATCCACCATGTAGCCGGCGGCCATCACGGCGACAATGCTGGCGAGGAAGGTGCCGAGTTCGATGATGCCGTTGGCCCAGGAGAGCTTGCGATCGGGAACGAGCTCAGGAAGCAGGCCGTACTTCGACGGCCCGAAAAGCGCGGACTGCGCGCTGATCAGGAAAACAGCGACGCACTCGATCGGGAGGTTGTGGAGGTACAGGCCGAGAATGGTGACGGCCATTACGCCGATTTCCATCAACTTGGTGCCGATGACGACGGTGCGCTTGCTGTAGCGGTCGGCAAAATTTCCGCCGAGCATGGAGAACAGAATGAATGGGACGGCGAAAAGCGCGCCGACCACGAGCATGAGTTTGTCGCGCGTCGCGTCCGAGTAGTTCGTGGCGACGATGATGTAGATGACCACCCATTTCACGCCGTTGTCGTTGAAGGCGTTTTGAAACTGGGTGACGATGAGGCTCCAGAAGCCTAATTGCCAGCGGCTGGTTTCAGACGGAGAGCCGGCGTGCGGGTTGAGGTGGGAGGACATGAGTTCGCTAGCGCCGAAGCGAAAGTAGCATCATTCGGTCGAGGTGCCAATTTCTGAGTCGAGCACACTTCGCAAAGTAAGTACTTGAGATGGCGCAAGCGTGCGGGGCGTCCCACGGACGAACATCGAGGCAGCGTCCGCACGGAATTTAGATGAGTTAAACGCGGGAAACGCTGGGGTTGCGGCGCGCGACGATGGCAAGCGCGTTGCGGGTGGCGCCGGCGGGGTCCGCGTGCGCAGTAGGGTGCGCGGGCGCAGCGAAGGAGCGGAGATGAACTCGATCTGGCAAAACACGCGATATGCGGCGCGGACACTGGCGAAGACTCCGGCATTCACGGTGGTGGCGGTGTTGACGCTGGCGCTCGGGATCGGCGCGAATGCGGCCATTTTTTCGGTGGTTTACGCCGCGCTGCTGAAGCCGCTTCCGTACAAGGACGCGAGCCGGTTGATCACGATTGGCGAGGGCAGACTCCAACAAAACGGAGGCGCCCTGTATGCGACAAACTCCTCGGATCCCGATCTCCGCGACTGGCAAAGGATGACGAAGAGCTTCGACGGGCTCGCGGCGTATTCGGGCGACGCGTTCACGATGACGGGGAACGGCGAGCCGAAGAGCGTGTTTGCGACGGCAGTGACGGGGAATTTTTTCCAAGTACTCGGAGTGACGCCGGCGATGGGGCGCGATTTTGCGGTGACGGATGAATCGAGCGACGGGCCGCACGTGGCGATGCTCACGTACGGCAACTGGGCATCTGATTTCGGATCGGATCCCGATGTGATTGGGAAGACGGTGCGACTCGATGGAAAGCCGGCAACGATTATCGGCGTGCTGCCTAAGAATTTTGAGTTTGCGCCTTCGAATGGGAATCCGCTGTGGGTGCCGCTGCACCCCTCGGACGATCAGGCGTCGCGAAGGAATTTGCGTTGGCTGCGGACGATGGCGCGGCTGGCGCCGGGCGTGACGCTCGAGCAGGCGCGCGTGGAGATGAACGGGGTGACGGCACAGCTGGCGAAGGAGTATCCGCAGCAGGATGGCTCCGCATATGTGGTGGTGGGGACTCTGAAGGAGCGGATCGTCGGCCAGATTCGGCCGATTTTACTGGTGCTGCTCGGCGCGGTGGGATTCGTCCTGCTGATCGCATGCGCGAACGTGGCGAACCTGATGATGACGCGATCGGTGGGACGGAAGCGTGAGTTCGCGATTCGCGCGGCGTTGGGTGCGAGCCGCGGGCAGCTTTTACTGCAGCTGTTGACCGAGAGTTTGCTGCTGGCGATTTGCGGCGCGGCGGCGGGGTTCTTCCTCGCCGAGTTGGGCGTGAATGCCCTGCTTGCGGCAATCCCGGCGCCGATCGCGGCGGGTCTGCCGAATCTACAGACGAGCGATGTGAATTTGCCGGTGCTCGGATTCCTGACGGCCGTGGCGCTCGCGACCGCCGTGCTTTTTGGAATTGCGCCGGGTATTGCGGCCTCGCAAGTGCGCGTAAGCGATGCTTTAAAGGAAGAATCGCGCGGCGGCACCAGCGAAGGACAATCGCGAGTGCGTAACGTGCTGGTCGCGGCGGAAATCGCGATTTCACTGGTGCTGCTGGTCGGAGCGGGTCTGATGCTGCAAAGCCTGCGGCAACTCTTGAATCATAATCCGGGATTCGACCCGGAACGGCTGCTGACGTTTTCGGTGAACCTGCCGAACGACGCGTATCCGAGTGGGAAAGATTATCCCAATCCGAATCCGTCGGCCATCCGGTTCGAGCATGAATTTACGGACAAGCTGCGCGCAATTCCGGGAGTGGAGAGTGTGGGCGCGACCGACACAATTCCGATGGGCGGCGGCGGAGGCACGATCCGTTTTCTGGTGGAAGGGCGGCCGACGGCGGCAGGGCAGGAGGACGAGTCGGATATCGTGACGGTGAGTTCGGACTACTTTTCGGCGCTGAAGATTGCGCTGATCGGGGGGCGGACGTTCAGTGAGACGGATAAGGACGGCGCTCCACCTGTGCTTGTGGTGAACCAGGCCTTCGCGAAGAAATATTTTCCAAACGAGGACCCGATCGGAAAGCGAACGAAGTTTACTTTCGATGCGCGCGAACCGTACCGGCAGATCGTGGGAGTGGTCGCGAACGTCCAGGAAGACAACATCGATGCGGAAGCGCCGCCGGTGATTTACTACCCCAATGATCAGGGTCCGTCCGCGTACATCTCGTTCATGGTGAGGACGAAGGGAAATCCTGCGGCGTTTGTAGGAGCGGTACGCGAGGCATTGCACGGCATGGATCCGCAACTGGCGCTGATCAATCCGCTGACGCTCGGGGAGTTCACGAATCAGGCGCCGGCGGTGTTTGTGCGGCGGTATCCGTCATATCTAATCGGCAGTTTTGCGGCGCTGGCGCTCGTGCTGGCGATGATTGGGCTGTATGGTTTGATTTCGTTCGCGGCAGCGCAGCGGACGCGGGAGATTGGAATTCGCATGGCGCT
>JBEKJW010000254.1:0-6438 GCA_050011035.1 Candidatus Acidiferrales bacterium | reverse complement strand
AGCGGATCGTTTGCGAAGAAGCCGATGCCGCCGGCGATCGGATCGTCGAAATGCTTCGTGTTGATGTTCTCCAGATCTTGTTTGCCGGAATTGTAATGGCGGATGCCGCCGAGATGGCCGAGCAGCTCGCGCGTGGTGATCGGGTAGGGCTTCTGCGGAAATTCCCGGCAGTAATTCTGAATCGGCACGTCGAGGTCGAGCTTGCCGGATTGCCAAAGCTCCATCGCGCCGGTCGCGGTGATGGATTTCGAGACCGACGCGAGACGGAACAGCGTATCGGGCGTGACGGGGCGATGGTGCGCGACGTCGGCTTCGCCGTAGCCGCGAGCGAATGCGGCTTTGCCGTCAATGACGATGGAAACGGCGACACCTGGCGCGTGCGAGTGCGAGATGAAGTCGGCGACGGTGTGGTCGATGCGGGTCGCGGATTCGGCAGGGTAGGTACCGGATTGAAAGCGGGCGGACGCGCCCGCGGTGCCGGACACGATCAGCGTGATGAACGCGACCAGAAATATTCTGTCACGCAAGCGAATCATCGGCGGACCTCTCTCGTAAGGCGCCGCGATTATCGCACGACGCACCCGACGGAGATGGGGCGAAGCGCGTCGAATCCGTCAGTTATAATGGTCGGCTCACGGAGGCGCGCGATGCGTGTTCGTGAATGGGGTGTGCGGGTTGGCGACGGCGGGAGCGGCGAAGGACGAAGGCGGATCGCAGTTATCGGGGCGCGTGGCGTTCACGTATCCCGCGTTCCTTTGGTACGAGACGGCGCGGATTTTCGTTGTGGTATCGACGGAGATGCAATCGGTGGCCGTCGGGTGGCAGATTTACGAGATTACGCACCGGACGCTGGACCTCGGCCTCGTGGGCCTGGCGCAATTTCTACCCGGCATCCTGCTGTTTCTGGTTTCCGGCCACACGGCGGATCGCTTCGACCGCAAGAAACTGCTGATTGCGTGCTGCGCGGGATTTGCCACGTGCTCGACACTTCTGCTCGCGGAAACTCTTTATCAAGGCTGGAATCACACGCGGTCTATCGCCTCGATCTACGCGGTGGTGGTGCTGCTTGGCATTGTGCGGTCATTCAACGGGCCGGTGGCGCGAGCGATCTTGCCGCAGCTGGTGCGCGAAGAACATTTTCAGAACGCGGTAGCGTGGCATTCGACAGCGTTTCAGAGCGCGACGATTCTCGGTCCGTCGATCGGTGGGTTGATTTACGGAATCGCGAACGGGCCGAGCGCGGTATACGCTGCGTCGATTGTATCGGCCTGCATCGCGATTTTCGCGACGACGCAGATGATGACGGTTACAAAAGCCCGATCGCGCGACATCAGCATGAAAACGGTGCTCGCCGGACTCGACTACATCTGGAAGCACAAAATCGTTCTGGGATCGATCTCGCTCGATCTTTTTGCGGTGCTGCTCGGCGGGGCAGTGGCATTGCTGCCGGCCTACGCGCGGGACATTCTGAAGATCGGGCCGCTTGGGCTGGGACTGTTGCGCAGCGCGCCGGCAATTGGCGCGGGAGCGATGGCAATTTGGATCGCGTTCCGGCCGCTGAAGGGGCGAGTGGGCGTGACGATGCTTTCGTGCGTGGCTCTGTTCGGAGTGTTCACGATCCTATTTGGAGTATCGCGCAATGTGTACCTGTCGCTTGTGGCGCTGATTTTGGTGGGCGCGTCGGACATGGTGAGCGTGGTGATTCGCGCGACGCTGGTGCAGGTGGCGACGCCGGACGAGATGCGTGGGCGCGTCAATGCGGTGGACATGATTTTCATCGGGGCGTCGAACGAACTCGGGCAGTTTGAAAGCGGTCTGACGGCGCAATGGTTCGGAACGGTGCCTGCGGTGGTGTTGGGTGGCATCGGGACGCTGGTGGTGACGGGGCTGTGGGCGGTTATGTTTCCGCAGTTGAGGAATGCGGATGAGCTGGTGGCGTCGAGCAAGAGCCGGTAGCGCGACCGTTGAAGGTGCGACGCACGGTTGCGAATCGGAAATTGACGGACTCGCGAGGCTCGATTAAAATTCTCGGGCGTCGGGAGAACGAAGAGCCTGACGCGAGGCGAACGGATGTTTAACGTTTCACTGACTGCATTGAAGCAGGCTATGGGGCTGGCAAACGAAGCCTCGAAGGGCGGCGACGAAGCTGCGCCGAAGCCCGCTGTGAAATCGGCGAGCAAGAAAAAGCTCCAAAGCAAGTCCCTGAGCGCGGTAGTTAGCCTCACCCAGAAAGTTGGCGGCGACGAACACGTTTAGTCGCGCAGTTTTTCCTTCCTGAGTTTCTGCCATCCGAAAAGTCGCGCGCCCGGTCTCCGCTTATTTCTGACAACGCTACGGGGCAATCAGATTCTGGCGGATCGCGAAGCGTACCATGTCGCTGAAGTTTGTGAAGCGCATCTTGTGCATGATGTGATTTCGGTGACTCTCGACGGTCCGCGTTGAGACTCCCATCGTAAGCGCGACTTTCTTGTTGCTCTCGCCCAACGCGAGCATGCGAAGAACTTCTTTCTCGCGCTCGGTGAGTGGGCAATCTTCCGTCGGACCTTTTAGCTCGGCCTCCTTTGTAGCGCGCGAATCTTCGATAAAGCTGTCGATCATTTTGTTGGCAAGGCAGCCGGTGAAAAACGTGCGGTTGTGACGGACATGGCGGACGGCGGCGATGAGATCGGTGTCCGCGTCGGACTTGAGCATGTAGCCGAGCGCTCCACACTTGAGAGCTTCGCGAGCGACGGCTTCGGAGAAGTGCATCGTCAGTATGATGATCTGCGTGTCGGGGCACTCCGATCGGACAGTGGCGGCGACTTCGAGCCCGTTCATATCAGGCATAGTGAGATCCAAAAGCAGGAGATCGGGGCGGTGTTTTCTTACGTGCTCGATAGTTTCGGTCCCCGAACCTGTTTCCGAGCTGATTTCGACGTTCGGTTCGAGTTCGAGGACCGCCCGGATGCCGCGTCGAACGACGCTATGGTCGTCGGCGATTTGGATGCGGTAGCGCTTGGTCGCCGGAAGGTGCGGGATTTGGGTTTGGGTTGTTGGCATGTCATTGTCTCCTGTGATTTGGGTTCGACTTGGCGGTGCTGAATCGGGAGTTCCGCGAAGACGGTAGTGCCTCTGCCGCGGGCTCTACGAATTTGAAAAATTCCGTTGTGTTGCTGGATGCGTTCGCGCATTCCTGAAACACCGACGCCGTGCGTGCCCGCGGGGGTTCCGTCCGAGGCGGTCTGGCGAATTCCAACGCCGTCGTCGGAGACTTCGAGCGAAACCGAGGTGGGCGTTTGATGAATGCGAACCACGGCGTTTTTTGCCTTGGCGTGGCGGTGAACATTCGTGAGGGATTCCTGGACGATGCGGAACAATGTGATTTCGCGATCGTTGGACATTCGGAAGAGATCGCTGGGAATGTCGACGCTGATGTGAAGGCCGGATCGATCGGCAAGGTTGCGGATGTAAGAAGCGAGGGCGGCGGCGAGCCCGGCTTCTTCAAGCATTGGCGGATGCAAAAGCGCGGAGACGGAACGGACTTCGCGTAACGCGTCTTCGACAAGGTCTCGCGCTGCGCCGATGGCGTCGGAGGACTCGGCCGGTGCGGATTTCACCAGGCGCGCCGCTTTGCCAAGAATGAGCTTGATCGCGCCAAGAGTTTGAGAAGCCGTTTCGTGGAGGATGCGCGAAAGGCGGCGCTGTTCGTCGTTCTGGACGGTAATGAGTCGGTGCGAGAGACGGCGCATTTCCTCTTCGGCGGCGGTCATGGCAGTGACGTCCTGCGTGATACCGACGACGGTCCTGCGCTTGCGGCGCGGATCACGCAAGGGGATATACAACGTGCGGCGGGATTTGGAGGCCATCCAAGGGCGGGCTGAGTAGCGGAGTTCCGACTCGCCATTGCGGGCAATCGCGAGCAAGCGGCGGCGAAACTCATCAACCCCGTCGAATGGCAGCTGCCCGTCCAGCGAGGTCATGGGCACGGGGCGGACAGTCTGTTTGAGTCCCATTAGCGAGGCGAGCTGATTCGAGTAGAGGAGCGTGTCGGAGGCGATGTCGTACTCCCAAGTGCCGATGTTGGCCATCTTTTCGACGCGATCACTGATTTCTTGGGAACGGAGGACCGTGCCGCGCGAGTCGATGCTCGGAGGGGTCGACGCCTCGGGTGACGTAGCGGACTTGCGTGAGAGCTGGCTTTGGCTTGGAGTAGAGCTGGAAGGAGCTTCCGGTTTGGAGCGCGCATTGACTTGGCGAACGGTGGTGCGACGCGCTCTACTTCGAGAGCGTGCCGGAGTACGTTTTTTGCTACTCATCAATTGTCCGCAATACCGACGTTGTAAAAACGAAGGGATCCCGATCGGGCGAAGCGTGTGAAAACTCCGACCGTCACAACCACATAGAACCGTGGCCGAAAAGGACCTTAGGTGCACAATGCGCAGGCGGACGGTCTGCGCAGCTCATGTTGAGCTGTATTAACGGCCTGACTAACGTTATGGGGACGGTACTTCGGCGTTAATAGTGTGTCAAGAGTTATGTGAAGAATTCTTAGGGTTACTGGGCTATCCGTAAAGCCCGCAAGTAAAAGAAATGAAAAAGCCGTAGTTTTGCGAATTTACACAGTTTTTCCACAGGTGTAGGGTGAGGGCACTAGCTGGAAGGGGCACTCCATTAACGTAGCGGGCGGAAACGCCCGATACAGGTGGCGAGGGCGAGCGGTGGGGCCGCTCGCCCTCCTGCTCTCTGAGCCAGACGTAAGAGCAAAAGGCACAGCGGGTTGAGGGTCGAGATGCGGATCGTGACCGGTCCGTGCGGGCAATATTGGCGTGGCTATCGAGCGACGAGTTGGAAGCCAGTTCCAAATTGGGAAGATACGGAAGGAATTTGAGCCGGATTGGGCCGAGATATCCACCGGCCGGGAGCCAGAAGGGCGAAGGGCGCATTTTAGAACGAAACAGCAGCGGTAAGCAGATTGCAAGGTTAGTTGTTGATGTGGAACCCTCCCCCTCCTTCCACAAGACGGAGAACCCGTTGTACGCGAGAGGGGTAGTTTTAATTCCTTTGACACTCATTGATATTCCCTTGTAAAGTGCGCTTAACCGTTTTACAGCGGTTGAGGCAGTTTGATGCCGTTTTACAACCCACTGTAAAACGAATGTAAAACGAGAGGCCGACATGGGAAAAGCAGAGCAAACAGACGGACGCCGCACTGACGCGTTTAACTTCACCGTCGCTGGTCTGCAGGCGGAAAAAACCCCAGAGCTTCGCAGAAAGCTTTTGTACGACTCCACCGTTCGCGGACTCGGTTTGAAAATCGAACCGACCGACCGCCGCACCTACTTTTGGTTCCGTCGCGTTGGCAAAGAGAAAAAACATTGCTGGAAAACTCTCGGCGAGTTTGGCGATCTGAGCGTGCAAGCCGCTCGCGATGCCGCAACGAAACTCAACGAAGAGATGGCCACGTGGCGAGCGAATGGTTTTGTAGAGGGGAAGGCACCACGCCTAGAGAATCGGCCCGAACTTACTCTCGGCGAAGCGAACGAACAGTATGTCGAGGGGCATCTGGCAACGCACTCGAAAAACGCTGGCAGGCGGATGGCAGAGACGCGACGGCTGGTCGAGATTCACCTGGGCGACTGGAAGAATAGAAAACTCTCGGCGATGACGCGAACCGACATCCGCGAACGCTACGCAAAGATTTCGAAGGCGAGCCCCGAACCGGGAACGGCTCGCAAAAAAGGTGGAGCGAGTGCCGCGCGTTCCGTCGTCCTGCACTTGAAGGCTCTATTTAATTGGTGCATCGATCAGGAGAAATATCGCGGCGAGAATCCTGCGATCATCGGCAAGCTGGTAAAGAAAGACGAGCCACGCACGCGGTTCCTGCACGCCGACGAAATGGAACGCCTCTACGCCGCGCTTGATGCCGACCCGAATCAGGATGTGCGCGACTTCATCGAGCTTGCGCTGTATACCGGCCAACGGCGCGGCGATCTGTTCGCGATGTCTTGGGCCGGTCCCGACAGCAAAGACCATAAGCATCGCAGCAAGGTCTCGTTGAAAGAAAAGACGTGGACGATTCCCAATCCGAAAAATAAACACGTTCACACCGTTGCGCTGACGCCCGAAGCGTTGGAAATTCTTGAACGACGCGCGAAAACAACGGCGGGCTCGCCGTGGGTTTTTCCTTCCGATCTGAGTGAATGCGGACACGCCACCGATTACAAGGTGCAGTGGGAGAGGATTCGCGAACGCGCGAAGCTCGATGACTTTCGATTTCACGATTTGCGTCACACGTACGCGAGTTGGATGGCCGCGCGTAACGCCAGCCTGCTCGTAATCCAAAAAGCCATCGGCCACGACAGCCAGGCATCGAGCGCGCGTTACAGCCACGTGAACCTCGACCCTGTGCGCGCTACGGTGAATGCCGTCACGGCGGCGATGGCAGCGGCGCGAAAGTCG
>JBEKJW010000253.1:0-6447 GCA_050011035.1 Candidatus Acidiferrales bacterium | reverse complement strand
CCTACCACCACACCCGCAAGCGCCAGCTTCAGCCCGTGCCCCACGACCAATTTGAAGATCGTCCTCGATTCCGCGCCCAGCGCGATGCGAATCGCGATTTCACGCGACTGCTGCGACACAAGGTACGACATCACGCCGTAGACGCCCACCAGCGCGAGCACGAATCCCAGCCCGCCAAAAAGTCCAAGCAACACGCTCTGCGCGCGGGGCGCCGCATTCAACGCCTCGAGCCGCTGCTGCTCCGTGTTGATGTCTTCCACGGGCTGGCCCGCGTTGATTGCCCAGATGCGCTCCTCGATCGCCGGCACCAGTGCCATCGCGATCTTTTTCGTGCGCACCGCGAGAAACATCTCGCTGTAGCCGTTGTCGCTGGTCATCGGCGCATACATGAAAGGCAGCGGGTCGCCGTCCGGCCGCGCGTCGGTTTGATTTCCCACCACGCCGATGATCGTGCCCCATTTAATTTCGCTGCCGTCTCTCGGTCGGCCGCCCATCGTGAAACGCTTGCCGACGATATCCGTCGTCCCGAACGCTTTGCGCGCCAGCGCTTCGTTCACGATATACACCTTGCCTTCCAGTATGTCGGTGGCATTGAAATCGCGTCCCGCGAGAATCGGAATGCCAAAAGTCCGGAAAAAATCCGTCGACACATTGTTGAAACGCGCGCTGGGCAGCTGATCGCGCGGCGCGTTCGCGGTTTGCTCGGTCATGTATCCGCCTTCAGCAACCATGTCCGCCAGCGGATAGACCATGCCCGCTGACGCCGACTCGACGCCATCGATGCCGCGCACGTCCTCCACCACGCGCCGCGCGAACGCGCCCTTCTCTTCGTCTTTCGCGAACCGGTACTTCGGCAGATCGAGCCGCATCGTCACGACGCTTTCCGGCTGAAACCCCAGATTCACGCGCATCAGGTGAACGAAGCTGCGAATCGCAAGCGTGGCGCCAACCAGCAGCATCACCGCGAGCGCTACTTCGCTGACCACCAGCAGACGTCGCACCACATTGTGCCGCGACCCTCCGGCGTGAAGTTGCGCTCCGTTGCCGCTTTCCTTGATGGTCGCGGTGATGTCGCCGCGTGAGCCGAGCAGCGCGGGCGCGATGCCGGATAGGAACGCCGCGACCAGCGCCGCCGCGAGCGTAAAAAGCGCCACGGTCCCGTCGATGTGCAGTTCATTCAGCCGCGGAATGTCAGGCGGCAGCGCGCGCTTCAGAGCGTCGGTAGTCCACAGCGCGATAAAGAACGCCAGCGCGCCGCCGATCAGCGCGACAATCGCATTTTCCACAAATAGCTGCCGCAATAGCGCGCCACGCGACGCACCGAGCGCGCTGCGTATCGCGAACTCGCGTCGCCGCGCCCACCCGCGCGACAAAAACAAATTGCTCACGTTCGCGCACGCGATCAACAGCACGAGCCCCGTCGCCGATAGCAGGATCAGCAGCGGCGTGCGCGAATCGCCCACGATTCCTTCCTTCGTGGATGTAGCGTGGATGCTCCAGCCCTTGTCGGAATCCGGATACGCCACCTCGACCCTGGCGGAAAGTGTATCGAGCTGCGCGCGCAATTCGGCCAGCGTCGCACCCGGCTTCATCCGCGCGACCACCTGATAATTGTGGCGATTGCGCGCACCCTTTTCTTCGGCCGTAGGCTGAAGCGGTGTCACAAGCTTCTCGTCCGCATAGATCGATTCGAAGGCTTCGGGCAGCACGCCCACAATCGTGTATGTCTCGCCGTCGAGCGCGATCGTCTTTCCTATGATCGATGGATCGGATCCGAAGCGGCCCCACCAGATTTTTCGCGTCAGCAGCGCCACGTGCGCCTGGCCCTCCACTTCTTCGGGCGTGAAGAATCGGCCAACGAGTGGCTTGATCTGCAGAACGTCGAAAAAGTTCGCGTCCACGTCCAGCGCGCTTACGCGCTCGGGCTTTCCGTCGCCTCCAAATTCGCGCGTGTTGAAGTTGTAGGCGGAGGCGTACTGCAGCGCAGGCGCGCTCGTGCGCACGTCGGCAATATCCGGCAGCGAAAGCCCGAGGTTCATGAAGTCGAACATGGTGCTGCGCTCGGAAATGTCCGCCAACTCATTCGGGTGAGGGAAGGGCAGTGAGCGGATCAGCACCGCATTCACCACGCTGAAAATCGCCGTGGTGGCGCCGATCCCGAGCGCGAGCGTCAGAATCACAATCGCGGCGAAGCCGGACGACTGTCGCAGCGTGCGCGACGCGTAACGAAAATCGGCCGCGAGCGTTTCGAGCCACTGCCAGCGCCACACTTGACGGCTGTCTTCTTCCACCAGCGCCACGTTGCCGAATTCGCGGCGGGCTTGCGCGGCGGCGGCTGAACGCGTCATCCCGTCGGCCAAGAGTTCTTCGACCCGTTCTTCTAAATGTTCGCGGATTTCGGCGCTCAGTTCGGAGTCGCGCGCCGAGCGACTGGTGAACAAATCCTCGAGCCAGCTCATGGCTTCACCGGCGCGAGCACGCGCGTGATGCCTTCGAGCATCGTTTCGAACGCGGACATTTCTTTTTCGAGGTGCGTGCGGCCGGTCGGCGTGAGCGTGTAGATGCGCACGCGGCGGTTCGTGGCCGATGTGCCCCACGCCGCTTTCACGAGCCCGGCCTTCAGTAGTCGCTGCAAGGCAGGGTACAGGGACCCCTCTTCGATCTGCAGCAGGTCGTTCGACGTGCGCTTGATGTGCTGCGCGAGCGCGTAACCGTGGAGCGGCGACCGCTTCAGCGTGCGAAGGATCATCATTTCCAGTGCGCCAGGGAAAAGGTCGCGCGGGGGAGGCGTCATCATCGGTGTACCCCTATTCGCAAAGGCTGTGTGGAACCATGCCTAGAGTAAACAGGGGTAGGGAAGATTGTCAAGCGTCGTGCGCCCGTCGGAAAATAGCCGATCAGCTGTCCCGCTAATGCACCGCGATGTTGTAAGTGACCAGCACTCCATTGACGAACGAGCAGGTCACCGTCGAACCAGGCCGCTCGAAAATCTCGGTGTGAACCTGTATCCCGTCGTGGTCAGTATCGTTCTGCGTAGTGGGCGTGCCCAGCAGCTTGTGCACATCCTCCAGCTTCATCCCTTTTTGCAAACTGTGCAGCGGATCTCCGCTCGGCGCTACACCAGGTGCCGGCGCGGCCGCAGGAGGCGGCGCAGCGCCGCCGTCGTAAGCAGGATTCCCGGCATTCGCCGCCGCGATGGTCGACGGCGAATTGCCCGGCGCAGGTGCGCCACCGACTCCCGGAGCCGTGGCCGCATTCTGCGCGCCCGGCGGATTCTGATTCGGAATGTTCTGATCGCCAAACGTCGCGACAGGGAAGCTCACCCACTTCGAAAGCGCCAGCATCACGTCGTGCGGCGTAATCGTCGCCGGCACATTCGCGCTGTAATTCAGATTGAAGCGCGACCCGCCGGTCATGCGATTCGCGGTCACTTGTTGCTCGCGCCGCGCGGCGTCGTCGATAGCGATTTGCTTGTTGCGGCGGTCGTCGCGCTCGCGCTGCCGCACCAGGTCGTCGAGTTGCCGCTGCAAGTAGCGCTTCTGATCGGAATCGTCGGTGTTGTTGATCTGATCCTGCAGGTCTTTCTCGCGCTGGCTCGGCGCCGCGGGCGTGAAGTGGACGGCGGTATCCGTGTTATCGCCGGCCGTGCCGAAGCCGCCGCCGCCGAGCTGAAATTCGATCCGCTTGCCACTCACCTTCACCTTGGTGACCATCACCGCGTCGCCCACGCGCAGCGCCACCGGAAAACTCTTCATCCGCTTGCCATAATTATTCGCGTCGAGCGCGTTCGGCCGGTCCGGGTAGATGTCCACGCCCTGCTGCGATCCAGGCATGTCGAGCAGCACCACCACTTGCTTGCCCTCAAACGCCGCCTGCAGCGCCGATTCCTGCGCCCCCGCCACCGGAGCACACGCAAACGTCGCCACCGCCGCCGTAATCACGCAAGCCGCCACCGCCAAAAAGTTTCCGTGCCCACTCCGCCTGCCGATCATCGCCGCCTCCAAACCATCACGCTCGATCGCAGCACGCTCACACCCGCACGCGCAGGGGATTACGCTTCGAGGACGAAAGCTTGCCATTTTTTCCAGGAGATTCCAATCAGAAGGTAGGCGCAGCCGTCAGCTCGGCTGCCAGCGTTCGTCAAACGGCATATCCTCGCCGCCGTGTGAATACCCAGGGTCGAACGATCCCCGTTGTTGGATCGGGCTCATCTCGCACGTTGCGAGAGCGAAGCAGAGCACGACTGTCAGGTCCGCATCGTCATTCATCTGCAGTTCGGTTGGAATGAAGCCGCCCACGTACAAATGGCTCCTTTTCATTGATGCGATCTGCGAGCCGTGCAGGAACAACGAGTTTCTCCAGCCCCTATGAAAAAACCACGTGTAGGTCTCCGTCCCAATCGTGCACGCGTATGCGTTCTTGTAGGAAGTGTCGGCTTTGAATTGATATTTGTTCCCGTCCTGCAGGTCAAACTCGTAATGAGTGTGCAGGAACTCGAACTTGCGCTTCACAGTGGCGAGTACTTTTTCATCGGGTGCGGATAGCGTGAGCACGTTATTGAAAACGTGGCCCTTCGCCGTGTAGATGCATCCAGGCGTGTCAATCTGGTAGTGCGCTTGTGTCAGCAGTCCGACGATTTGGATGGCGATGTACACGGCGCTCCGGTGAGGAACGCCGCGGAGTATAACTTGGAATGCTGGGCGTTGCTTCGAGCTAGTGCGCGCGTCCGCCATGCGGTGTGCGGGGCTTCGCGCGAGGTTTCGCGGCAGCTCGGACGCCGGCCTTCGCGTTTGCTTTCGCGGCGTGTTTCTCCCACGCCAGCTGTAGCGCGTCGGCGAGCACTTTCTCGTCCGCTTCGGGCAGCAGCACGCGCGTCGCGCCCATCTCGCCCCACTTTCCGGGGATCACGGAAAACATTTCCGGATGCGCTTTCACGACGGCGGCCTGCTGCTCCGGCCACAAGCTCACCATGCCGTAGGAAGCCGACGGATACGCCAGCGTCGCGAATATTTTCCCGCGCACGCGGAAGTCAGGGTGGTTCATGTGTTCCCGCTCTTCGGTGTCCGGCAAACGCAATGCAAGTTTGCGAAACGCATTGGGCGTCATAACTGGCCTCCTCCATCTTTGATGCGCCGGAGATTGTAACCCGTCTCGCGCCGTGCGACAGCAAACCTATGACAAAATCAAAAACGCGCGAAGGCGAGGACCGTCACGCGCCGGAGGCGACTTTGCGGCTGAAAATTGTGCAAACAGGGGAGCCGGTTCTGCGCCAGCCCGCGCGCCCACTCAGCGAGAAAGAAATCCTGAGCGACGAGATTCAACGCCTCATCCGCGACATGCACGAAACGATGACGGACGCGCCAGGCGTGGGGCTCGCCGCGCCGCAAGTCGGACTCGGCATTCAACTCGCTGTGATCGAGGATCGCGAAGATTTGCTCAAGGCCGTCTCAGCCGAGGAACTGGCGGACAAGGAGCGTCGCGGCGTTGCCTTTCACGTGATCGTGAACCCGCGCATCACTCCGGTGGGCAATGAGAAAGCCGAATTTTTCGAGGGCTGCCTGAGCGTCGCAGGATTCATGGCGGCGGTGTCGCGCGCGCGAAAAGTTCGCGTGGAGTGCCTCGACGAACACGCCAAGCCTCGCGTGATCGAAGCCTCAGGCTGGTACGCGCGCATCCTCCAGCACGAGATCGATCACCTCAACGGCACGCTCTACATCGACCGGATGCACCCGCACAGCTTCACCACGCTCGACAACTACACGCGCCACTGGAAGGGCAAGCCCGCGCCGAAGTGACCTCGCCCACGCTTGCAGGAAAACGCCGCCGCGCACCGGCCGTCCAGGCCCACCGCGCGATGTTGCCGGAAGCGCGGCCACGTTTCCTTGCGGGCACAACTATTTTGCAGGGGCGGCCAGATCGACGTCCTTGATCGGCAAGTCCCAGTGCGCCTCGAGGATTTCGAAACGCCGCTGCTCTTCCTTTTTGTAGGTAAGCTGATCGGGGTAGAGCTGCTTGATGATCTCCGACGCATCGAAATCGTCGTTGGCGATCGCCGCATTTTTGAAAACGATCGTCACGCGATAGTCCCACCGCCCGTCTTCGGTGGTGTGAAAGCGAGGCTGCACCGCGGAAACCTGCAGAATCCGCCCCAGCTCCTGCTCCTTCTTCAGCACCGGGTAGTGGTTCTTCTTGAAGAGCGCGATGAACTCGTCGGCGTAGCCCCATTTCACTTTGTAGTAGTACTCCGCGACGAACGGCTTATCGGGATTCACCGCAGCGGCCTGCGTATTGGTCGATTGTGCGACGCTTGCACGCCCGATCAGAAGTACGGCGGCTATTGTCAGCAGCAGCGTGGTGAAGATTCTCGGATGTAGCCTGCGCATTCTCATTGCCTCCTGAACGTGAGCCTTCGAATTGTGAATCATCGCGTCACGCAGCCGTGAGCAC
>JBEKJW010000252.1:0-7868 GCA_050011035.1 Candidatus Acidiferrales bacterium | reverse complement strand
CGATCGATCGCAACGTCGGCTGCCGTTACGTGCGCATCAGCGATACGAAAGCTACGCGGACGATCGTGGCGGCTGTAGTGCGCGGACGTAGTTTCAATCGCGTGCAACAGGCGTTCGTTACGGGGATACGCGGTGGGACGGAAGCAGGGAACACCGCGAACGCTGGAGCCGTGAAGCATTTCAAGCGCCGCTAGCAAGCTGGCTTCTGTCCCGCGGTCGCGCGTCTCTATTTTTGATTCGAAAGTAAGTTCGAATTGATGAAGGTCACGACCGCGGTGGTTTCGTTTGCCGCGCGGCGAGTGACGGTCGATTGCATTCCAGCTTTGCCGGCGCCCCATCCAAAATTGCGAACGTCATATTGAGTGGAGGGGAGATCCGCCTGGTTAATTCCGGGAATTGCGGTCACGTTTAGAAGCGTCATAGTGCGCTGAGTTTCGGTGTGACAGCTGATGCAGTCTGTGTTGAAGAAGAAACTCTTCTGCGGATCAGCGATTGTGTCAAGAATGTTTTTCGTTTCGGCGGGCGAGGGCGGCGTGACGAAGACGGCAGACGTCGAGACGCCCTTTCGCTGCGCGACCGGCAGGCTCGTCGGCGACACCGCTGCGTTTCTGCAGGTGATCGGATTCAAATTGTTCGTGGCGGGTTCAGGAACGACGCGCGTTTTTGCGCTGGCAGGATTCAGCATCTGCGCGAACTCCCCTTTGTCGAGAGTGGGACCAGGCACTGGAGCGAAGCCACCATTCGGCAACGAAGGAAGTTCGCCAGGCTGCATCAATGTCATCGACAAGAAAATCCAGGGTGCGCCCGCACCCGCGGGAAGTCCGGCGATTGCCATCGAATGTAGGTCTTGCGCGCGTAGGCGAGATTCGAGGATCGCCAACATCGCACTCCGAACGGCGTTCGCCGTCGTCGGGTCAGCGAGACCCGGATGAACTCCGATGGGAGCGCCGTTCGTCAACACGGCGTGTCCGCCAAGCTGACCGTTTGCGAGTTTTGTGCGCAGCGCAGCGATATCAGCGATGACTGGACGAAATGCAACCATATCCGCCACGGGGCGCCTGAGGCAGTCCGTGCCTTGCAACGAAGGATCGGGGGTCTGAGTTATAAAGTCGAAAATCAGGTGACCGGCGATGTCCAGCGGCTTCGGGCTTCCATCGGGATTCTTGACTATGGGCTGGATGATCAGGCGGATTTCGGGCAGCTGGCCGTACTGCGCAGCGATTTCTTTTGAGAGGCCCGGTGCGCCGGCGTCAATGCGCACGCCTGCCACAAACCAGGCATCGATGCTGCGCGCCTCCTGCGGCAAGCTGATTTGGCTCGTGGTGCCAACTGCTGAAACACGGCGTCAGTCCACACGGGACCACCCGACACAGTGATGTCTTTAACCGCGATGAGGTTTGCCAAGTCCGCGGTAGTGGTTGGTGCCGGAAATAACCATGACACATCGTTCGCGGAGAGCGGTGCAATCGGTGGAGCCTGCGTAGTTGCGCTCGTCGTTTGTGAGGGCGGCGTGTTCGTCGCGGATTTCGAATGGCATCCTACAGTGAAGACCACGATGCCAAGGGCAACGAGTTTCAGCTTCGACGAAGCGCGCCATATAAAAGTGTTCATATTGCTCTCCCAACCTCGAAGCCGGATTTTGTCTGATTTGGGCGCTGCGCGTGCAGCAGCCAACGCGACGTCACAAACTCTTCAAATATTCAATCAGTGCGTACCGTTCATCGGGAGTGAGAAGCGGACCGATAATCCCTTGACCGGAACCGTTGTTGAATTCGTGGCCATCGTTGCCGTTGCCTCGGATTGAGGTGTCGAACTTGAAGCCGCCGTCGAGTTTCTCGGTGTGATAGCCCACGTTGACCGGGTCGTACTCCCGATTTCCCAGGTAGAAAGTCTTCGGTCGTTCTGAGACGGGCGAAAGCAGCGAATATAAATTCGGAACAGAAGAGTTGTGGAGATACGGCGGCGTTGCCCAGATTCCATTGAGCGGCCGTGCTTTGTACTGTGGCGTAGCCCGAACTTCATTGTCGCGATAACCATTCATTCGGTCGCGCTCGGCGTCGGACGTTGGCGGTGTCTGGGTGTTGTACCACCGCTCTACGACCTTCGAGACAAACTGACCGAGTACGGGTCCGAAGGCGCCGCGCGTGATTACTTTTCCCGAGGTGTCGGTGATTCCGATGGTCTCGGGAAAATTGACGATGCGGTTTGCGATGTCTTCGGCTTGGGCAGGATCGGTGCCGACGTACGAAATGTCTACCATGTTCAAGTTGAGGTAACGTTGTCCTGCGGCGTTCGGTTTAGTCCATTGAGGCGCGTTCCAAAAGTCTGAATCCGTGGTGGCGGCGAGATGGCAATGCGCGCAACGTTGTTTGTAGAGCGCGGCACCAGCTGCAACCCGATCGGCCTTGAGGGCCGGGAAGATGTCGGCCGGCCATTTCGGTGAACCAAGCCCTGGGAAAGGGTTGTCCTTAGTGGGATTCTTGCCTGCAAGCTGCTGTTCGATCTTATCCAGTTCGTCGACGCGCACGCTCGAAGACGGCAACTCGCTCTTGGCAATGGGGAACTCCACAGTCGCGCGAACGCCGAGAGCTTCGCCCGCGTTACGAACCATGGGACGTTCGATGGAGCCGTCGTACTGAACCCACAAAAACCAGGAGGCATACCAGATACGCGGGAAATGAACCGGCGCGGAGTAGGAAGCGAAGTTTTCGGGGTGCGCCATGTCCAGCGCAAACACGGTGTTGCCGATGCGGCTCAGAGCGTCCAGCCGGGTGAAACCTTCCTCCACCGAGTGCGCTTTGACAGAGTCTTCAAGAGACTCGACAAAAAGCATCTGTGTGCCTACTTGTTTGAGCGATGCGTGTAGTTTCGATTTGGCGTCGTCGCTTGCGTTGGGGCCGAGCACGCGAGCGGCGAATCGATCAAAACGGCCAAACATGCTCGGGAGGTACGCCGTCTTCAGCACCGAGATCGCCACAGCGTCCTGAAACTTGTTGACGTTCGTAAGTGCCGAGCCACCGTCGATTAGGATTCGCGTGCCCTGGTAATCCAGGCGGCCTGTATGACAGGCGGCGCACGTAAGGCCAAGCGAAGTCATCGGCGCTTGCGTCTGAGGATTCAGTAAAGGGCCGCCCGCGGGATCGACGATTGGGCCTCCATGCGCGAATCCGATGGGCAGCTTAGTCTCGTTCGCGGCTGATTCGTCAGGGATAAAGCCGAAACGGTCGAGGTAGGTCTGGTCGCTCAGCAGACCGGGCGTATAGAACAAATTCCCTGGTTGCTCGAGGGCCATGAACCACTCGTAGGGAATTCCGAAGGTTTGTGTGCCCTGGTCGACGTGGTGGAACCAATCGCTATCGGCTTTGGTCCAGTTTTGGCCATCCGCCCACTTAACTTTCGTCAGCTGCTGGTACTCCGGCACATCGACAGTCAGCTTCTCTCGATAACACAAGCCGATTATGGCGACGACCGCGAGTGCGACGAGAACCACCGGAACGATGGCAAGAGTTTTTTTCACCGTAATGACCCTTCGAGCGATCTGAAGTCCGTCTGTTTCTCTGGACGCTGAAAAGGGGCCTGACAGATAGCCGAGCGGCGTGGGCCGAAACCTTCTAAAGCAGTGGGACCCAGCGAGCTAAATGGGTCCGTTAGGTTTTTGAGTACAAAGCTGGACTGAGAAGAGGCTGATGGTAACTATAAATCACGTTATCCATAGCCGACGCAAGTAGTTTATTGATAATCGAAATGGGCGGCGAGACCGGTTGGCGTCGTCAGTACGAGGATTCAGGTACGCGGAGTCTTCGTGTGGGGATGGCGACCCGGAGCGGCCCGTACGCGAGTGATGCACCGGGCCCAAGCCTGACGAGGCGCGTCTCAACGCCTCATCAGGCCAACTTACGCCTATGCGGTCTACTGTCCTTCGGCTTCGAGAATGAAGTCGATGTTTCCGCGCGTGGCGTGACTGTAGGGGCAAATCTTCTCGTGCGTTTCTTCAGCCAGCGCTTTTGCCCGCGCGGTGGGTAAATGCGGAACTTTGACGTGCATCTTCACGGCGATGCCGAAGCCGCCGCCCTCGCGTGGGCCGATGGAGGTGCTGCATGTGACTTCCGTGCCTTTCACGTCGAGCTTCTTCTGTGTGGCGAGGAACTCGAGCGCGCCGCCGAAGCACGCGGCGTAACCTGCGGCGAACAAGTGTTCCGGTGTGGTGGTGTTCGGCAGGCCGGGGCCACCCATTTCCTTGCGGACTGAAAGATTGACGCTGACGGAGTGGTCCGTGGTTTCTGAATGGCCGTTGCGGCCACCGGTATTTACGGCAGTCGCGGTCAAGAGCGGCTTGATGGTGTATGCAGGCATCACATTCCTCACGATGAGATTTATTGCGTTGGTCGTTCGTTTGAAACCGATAATGCTCGCGCGTCGCGGCGCGACGAGCTACTCAGTATAGCGCGGTGCGCGGAACGTTCGCAGTCAGGAGAGCGTGGCCGAGGCGGGGCGTCACGAGCAGATTTGAGGTGGAATTTGCTGGTGGACCAGATCACGTCAGGCAAGGTTTGCTTTTAGCGTTTGCCATCCGCAGAATAATTGGCAACTCGATAACAATGTAGGCGCGTCCTACTGCGCCAGCGCACTGGTGGGTGCGGTCAAGCGAGGAATGGGATTCGCGGTTAGTCTCTGGTCTCGCCGTCGTAGTGTTGAAGTTGCATGTTTCGCGTTCGTGCTGGACTATTTCACTCATGCAAATCGTGATCGTTATGCCAGTCTTCGACGACTGGGACACAGCGATAAAAGTGTGCGGGCGAATCGACAAGCTGTGCCAGGAGCAGCCTGCGATCCACGCGCGGGTGATGATGATCGACGATGGGTCATCGACGCGATTTGTGCCGCCGCAGCCTCTTGGCTTCACGGCGATCGAAGGGATTTCGGTTCTGGAGTTGAAACGCAACTTAGGGCACCAACGCGCGATCGCGGTGGCGCTCGCATACCTTCAGCACAACTACACCGCGGACGCGCTGGTGGTGATGGATGCGGACGGCGAGGACCGGCCCGAAGACATTCCCGTGCTGCTGGAAGAGTTGAAAAGGAACGGGAATCGCAAGGCGGTGTTCGCCGAACGCGGTAAGCGCATGGAGAGCTTTGTATTTCGCACACTCTACCAGGTCTACCGCGGGCTGCATCGTATGTTGACCGGGCGCGACATCCGCTTTGGAAATTTCAGCATGCTGCCGTGGGCGGATCTCGAAAGCCTGGTCGTGTTTCCGGAGCTGTGGAATCACTACGCAGCGACCTTCATCAAGTCGCGCCTGCCGTATTCGAGAGTACGCTGCCCGCGCGGAACGCGAGTCGGCGGCGAATCGCGGATGGGATTCGTGGGACTGGTGGTTCACGGCTTGTCGGCGCTCTTTTCGAATCAGGAGATTGTGGGCACGCGGCTACTGATAATGAACCTGCTCCTCGCCGGGGCGTTGTTTGTTCTGATCGCGGTGGTGATCGGCGTGAGGCTATTCACGGGCCTTGGGATTCCCGGCTGGGCCACCAATACGATCGGGCTACTTCTGATTCTTGTGAGCCAGTCTTTGCTTGTATCCTTAATGCTGATTTTTTCGATCATGATGAACCGCAACCATCTCGGCTTTCTGCCAGTTCGCGATTATGGCTACTTCATATCGCGGGAAGCGACCGTCTTCCAGCGATCATGAACTCGAACTACGTCGGCCAAGAGCTGGATACATTCGCACACGCGAGAAACTGGAAGAGGTACTGGTCGCGGGAGATTGGACCGTATCTGGCGGGCGATATTCTGGAAGTAGGCGCCGGCCTCGGCGCGAACACCGAATTCCTATTGTCCGATCGAATTGCGTCCTGGGTATCTCTCGAACCGGATCCGGAGCTTGCTGCGCGGACGCGAAGCTTGCTCGCAGAGCGGGCTGAACTTTCGAAGTGCGCGGTGCAGGTTGGGACTACCGGTTCGATCGACCAGAGCGCCCGGTTTGACGGCATCCTTTATATCGACGTGCTCGAGCATATCGAGGACGATTCCGCGGAACTCGCCCGCGCCTCTAAACTACTGAAAAAGGGCGGAAAGATCGTCGTGCTCGCGCCGGCGCACCAGTGGCTCTATACGCCGTTTGACCGCGCGATTGGGCACTTCCGGCGGTACGACCGCGAGAGTTTGGTGGCCTGCAAGCCGCCTCAGTGCGCGCTCCGGCGCATCTGTTACCTCGATTCCGCGGGCGTCCTAGCGTCTGCGGGGAATCGACTGTTCCTCAAACAAGCGGATCCGGATCTGCGCCAGATTCTGTTCTGGGACCGGTTCCTGGTTCCGATCTCGCGAGTCTTGGATCCGCTGACGTTTCACGCGATCGGTAAATCCGTGCTCGCGATCTGGGAGCGAGAATAAATGTTCGGAAGTTTGGAATGGTAGAGACGACGGCCGTATTGGGAAGTGCGGAGCAGGTGGACAGACGCAAGCGCTATCTTGCATTTGCGCTACTTCTTCTCGCGCTGAATACGATTTCCTCGCTTTTGTTCATGGCGAAAATCACGAGGCCGGTGTTCGACGATCAGTACAACATCGTCGACGTGAAGCGTTACGCGGCGGAAGGTCTGAAGCTCGACGCGGTGAAAACGCACGTGAATCCGCCCGGGCCGACGAGCTTCGTTTGGATGGCTGAAGCGGTTCGCGCACTTGGCGGCGATGCGTTGCGAGACGCGAGGCTTGGCGCGTTAGCCAGTTGGCTCGTGCTCGCACTCTGTATCGTCGTCGCCGGATACAAGCTGCGGCTGCACTCGACGGAACTTTGGTACGCGGCGTTGCTTGTGACGATGACGTTTCCGCACGCGCCGATGGCGATGGCGACGGTGCTGACGGAAGGCCCGGCGGCGATGTTTGCCGTGTTGGGTGCGATCGCTTGGGCTGAGTTCATGGCGGCGGAAAGGGTCACGGGAAAGGCTGTCGCGGCGGTGATCGTCGGTGGATTGTGTGTAGGACTCGCGGTGACTTCGCGACAGTACTACCTCGCATTGCTCGCGTGCTGGCCGATCCTGCTTTTGTACCGGTGGCGCAGCAAATTAACCGGCAGCGCGGTGACGGCGGCATTCTTATCGCTAGCGGCAGCGGTGGTGCCGATTCTTTGCCTGGTTTTGGTGTGGCACGGCCTATCGAGTCCGAACATCGTTGCTGGCGTTTCATACACGAAGTGGAGTTCGAAGGTCGGAATCAACGTAATTCGGCCGCTGATCGCCGCGTTCTACGTCGGGCTGTATTTTCTGCCGCTCACGATTTCAGAAGCAGTGCGCGACCGGCTCGCGATGCGCAAACAAGTCTGGGCGCTTGCGGTGGTCGGCGGAATCGCGATGGCGATCATCGGAGCGGGTTTCGTGCAGCCAGGGCCACTGCGTACTTTACTGAGGTTCGGCGACCGGTTGCCCCACGGAGCAAACATCCTGCTGGCTGTCGTTGCCGCGATTACGATCTACAATTTCACGCTCTTCGCGGATTCGGCGTGGGAGCGGCGCGGCGAATTGATTCGCAATCCTGCAGTTGTGCTGTCGATACTCGTCATCGTGTTCTTCATCCTCGAACAGGTCGGCGTGGGCGGGAATATTCCTTTCTACGATCTGTACGTGCTGCAGATCGCTCCGTTTCTCGGCGTTGTGGCGTTCGCTGTGTATCCACGGCTCAAAACAGCCCGCATGATTCCGCTCGCCCTTCTGTGGGTGGTGGGTCAGGTGACGCTGTGGCGTTATCTGTTTCGGACCTAACTTTCTCGGACTAGCTCTAGACTCCTGACCGCAGTTCTTCCCACATTCAACTCAGAACAGTCATCGATAGCGGTACAGTCGGACGCGGTAGATGCGACCTTGGGCGA
>JBEKJW010000251.1:0-6546 GCA_050011035.1 Candidatus Acidiferrales bacterium | reverse complement strand
GCGAGGAGAGTAGTTGCGGCGAAAAACTGCGACCGGCGACTGAGGACGTGGCGCATGGGCGCTCCTGAAGTGACGTTGATTTGTTCGCAGGGACTTTAGCGCCGACGCGCGCGTTTGGGAAGGGAAGACAATTCAACTGAGCCCGTGATCGTATGTGACTGAGGATGGTCTACGTTGAGGCGGTGTTCGTGGCATAGGCTTCAGCCTGTGGCTTGTGTGGGAAAGGCCCACAGACAATATGTCTATGCCACATGAGGCTCGATAACTTGTGCTGAGAGGAAATTGCAGGGTGCGTGACCTTGGAGGAATGGCTCAACCCGCGCGCCACCGAAGTTAGCGTGCGCACAGGCACGAATGCCTGTGCCACGGACTGAGAGCCTGTGGCACAGCGGCCACTTCGGCAGGCGACCTCTACATCGGAAGCCGGTGGGAGGAATTGGCTACGCTTCGATGAGGCGTTCCAGGCTGGGCTTGTCGGCTAGGACGACTGTGGATCCGTGCATTTCGATCAAGTGTTCGCGGCGAAAATCAGAGAAGAGGCGCGTTACGGTTTCGCGTGAGGCGCCAATGCGTTCGCCGATTTCTTTGTGCGTTAGCGTGAGAGTCGCGCGCGTGCGGTCTTTATCCGTGACCGCTGCGCCGCCACCGGCGCTGTTGCCGCTCGGATGTGGAGCGTCCGTGAGATCCAGCAAAAACCGCGCGAACTTTCCTGCCGCGGTGCGCGCAAACCCCAGGTAGCGCACTTCCATCAATGTGGAGCGGTATATCTGCGTGAGCATTTCGGCTACGCGCAGCGATGCCTCGCCGTGTTCGCGCAGAAAACGCAAAAACGCGTCACGCGGAATAAAGTTGGCTTGCACGGGCTCGAGCGTTTCGGCCGTCACTTCGTAGGGGCTGGCTGAAAGCGTGCCGGGTAAGCCGACCATCTCGCCGGCTTCGGCGATGCGCACCAAAATGCATTTGCCGTCGGCCGACGTCATCGACAGTTTCACGCGCCCGGTGCACAACACGTAGACGCCGCGGGGCTCCTGGCCTTCCACGAAAAGTACGGCGTCCTTGGGGTAGGTGGAGCCTGCGGAGATTGCATCGAGCGCGCCCAGCACCGGCAACGGAAGGTTGCAGAAAATGCGGTCCTTCATTAGCGGGCAGGTAAGGCAACTCTCGATGATGTGAAGACCGTAGGGGCTCTTCATGCGATTGCACCTGCCCTTGGATTCGACTGCGGTCTCAATAATTTCCGGCGGAGTGGACACTTTACCTCAATTGGCCCGTTTTGGCTGCAAACTGCACGTGAGATCGCGAGACGAAAAATGTCTCCGCGACGGACCGCACGTGCGCCCCGGCGCCGCCGCGGAGACTTCGCCGCCCGGTTTTCGAGGGCACAGCCCCTCGAAATTCTGCGTGGGCGACGAATTTCGAGTCGTGCTGAACGGGTTCTGCGGGGCACAGTGACAGATATTCACCGTCGTTGCTGTGACGTGGCGCACGATGCGATGTGACGACCGTCACAGACGGGCCGAATGTGGACGGCGGGCTATTGAATCCGGTGCGTAAGACCCATTAGCAGCTCGGGTTGCTGGTCACGGCACGGCGTGACGGCGGCGCAACTCACGGCGCGAGCGCAGTCCCTCGCGCACCGACACGTCTATGGGATTGCGGCGAGGTGGTAAATCAGCGTAGAAGGCCAATGCCGCCCGGAGGCATAGTCAAAAGCGCTCCGGTGAGACTTTGCAGCCCACTGAGGACGAAGCGATTGTGTGGACCGACGAGCCTGTCTATGAGCGCCAGCCGAGCGCCATCATCGAAGCCGAGCGCGCGAAACTGCGCGTGACTGTGATGGCGCTGCGTGACCGGAAGTTGCTGACGGACGACGACCTGAGTGTTGCCGCCCCATGGCTCATCGTAAACATCCGATGCGAAATCGAGCCGTGTCCGCTTCAGTGAAGCGTGAAAGTGTGTGCCTACTGGTTCGGCGTGTGCGTGACGGCGGCGCCGGGGGCGCTGGACTGCGGAGTCCCCGTCGGGTCGGTGGCGCTTTCGGCCTCAGCGGCTCTTTCGGTTTCGTTCAGGTCGATTTTATGCCAGGTCGGGTCGGGGTCGAACTCGACCATGGTCTTCGCCAGCGCGTCGGTCTTCTTGCCGAGATCTTTCTCGAAGACGACGCCGTTCTGGCAGACGATGAACGTCATCACACCGGAATCGCGATAGACCGCAGGATACGCGACGAACGCAAAACCCTTGGTCATTTTTCCACCGTCAACGTAGTTCATCGCTCCGCCGTCGGCGTCCTTGCCCTGGCTATCGAGAATGCGGAAATAGTAGCCGCGGAAGGGAACCGGGCCGGCCTGCAAATTCTTGGAAACGCCGCCGGCGCTGCCCGCATTGGCGATGAGCGGACCGATCGGGCTGGCGTACTGATCGTTTGCGCCGAGCCAATACAAACCGTTGTGCTGGCCTTCGTCGCTAACGAATTTCATCGCGTAGGCGCCGCCGTTCGCTGCCGAATATTCCTTTTGCGCGGCGGCGAGTTCCTGCGACACGCGAATGGCGGACAACTCATTCTGCCCGATGCGGCGGAAGAGAATTTCCCTGCGCGCGGCGTCCGTATCGAAATACCACGCGCCGTCTTTCTGAACCAATGGGATGGGCGTGGGCCAATTCTCGGCGCCGATGTAGAGCGTGGTGGTGCCGTCGGGTTCGTTGACGAGCCGGTGCATTTGCTGGTACTTCGCGACGAAATTCGTGCGAGTGGTTTCGTCCTCGACGTCGTCGCCCGACGATATGATTTTTCTTGCGTGACGTCCGAGCACGATGAGTTCTTGCGATTTATCGCTGGAGTTCAGCGCGTTGAACAGCGCCTGCGAGGCGTCCTCAGCGGACTTGTAAGTTTGCTGGCCTTTTTCTTGTGCGGACGTGCGAGCGGGGGAAAGGCCGAGGGTGAGAAGGAGCGCGGCTCCGGCTACGAGCGTCGATCGCGCTGGGGTCAAATTGCGAATTGCAAAACCTTGCATGTCGAAACTCCTTATGAGGTCGGATGAAGCGCCGCGGCCGCGCCACGTCTGCTGGTGGCGAAGCCGCGGATCGAGTTTGCTGGACAAGCTGTCAACACAACGCCTCGGTGCGAAGCTTAGTGATGGCCTCCGCCGCCACCGCCGTGGAAGCCGCCACCACCACCGCCGCCACCGTGGAAGCCGCCTCCACCGCCGCCGAAGCTTGACGCGCCGCGTGACGAGTAGTTGCGAGTCTGCCCGCCGTGATCGTAGCCGCTGAATGCGCCGGTGTGTGTGCCGGTATTCGTGCCGGGCTGGCCGTAGCCACGCGCGGCGTGGTCATCGCTGTTGAACGGATGATTCTGGCCGCCGGCATACCCGTGATTGTCGTACGCGCCGTGGTTGGCACCGTTGTACTGGCCGTGATTGTCAAACGCTCCGCGCGTCGAGGCTGCGCCGTAGCGGCCGTTATAACCGCCCGAGCGGTAATACGCGTTGCGATTGTAGAAGGTGCGGCTCACCGAGTAGTAGCGCGCGCCGCCGTAGATCGGATAACCGCCGCCCCAGTTGAAGCCCCAGTGGCCCCAGCCCCAGCCGTAGCCGCCCCAGAATCCGATGCCGAAGCCGACGCCCCAGCTAAGAAACGGGCCGCCGTACCAGATGCCGGGATACGGATACCAGCCGGGCCACGGCGCGATGGGATAGCCGTAAACCGCCCACGGATCATAAGCCGGAACGTAAACGACCTGCGGATTCGCCGGCTGGATCACGATGGTCGATCCCTGCGTCTCAACGGTCTGCTGCGACGTGCTGCTGAGTGCGCCATTCTTCTGCGCTTTCTGGCGCATCACCTGGATCGCGTTCATCACGTCCTGCTGCTGGTTGTAGTAGGCGTCGCCGAGTGACGATGTCCACGAAAGGTTCTTGTCCATATTGCCCAGCACGGAAGGGAACGCGCACAGCGCTTTCACGCTGGGATCCCAGGGCTGGTTGTTGACGGCGTCCGCCAGAGCTTGATCTTTCAAGTTGGGATTCGCCTGCACCCAGCGGTCGGCTTCGACCACTTGATCCGGAAATGTGGACGCAGCGAGAACCTGCGCCACGAGCGAATCCGAATAGAGAGCGATAGGCGCGACCAGCTGTTGAAGCTGTTCCGGCGTCTGCGCCGTGTAGGGCTGCTGCGTAGCCGGATCCGCCTGACCGGGCTGCACGGGCGGCGCGTTTTGCGCGTCCTGGGCATCCTGCGCCATCGCCGGCAAAGGAATGGTGGCAAGTGCTAATGCAGCGGCAAGCGCGAGGGCCAGGAGTTTGGAAACCCTTGTGGTGCTGGTGTTTGTGCTGTTCGGGAGCCTCATCTGTTGGGCCCTCCTATGTACTTAGATGCGTACCGGACCGAGCTCGTTTCGTCGACCGCGCTCAAATCTTCTACGTTGGCAACACGAATGATGGGTGGAAAGTTGCGGTCACGTTGTCGCGTTGCCGGAGCACGGCAGGTTGCTTGGTGGATGAGTGGCGCAACGCGTCCGCGGCATTATCCTCGATTTGCGATTAAATTTCGAGGGTTTCACTTTTGTCGGGGTGGCTCGTTAGGTGGAGTTTGCAACGAAGCGCTCGAGCGAGCGGCGTGCCGGTTTAGGATCGCCGGTGACGAGGTAAGCCAGCACCGCGCCTTGAAAAAGCTGCAAGAATTCCTCGACCGTCTGCGCGTCGGGGAAGATCGGCGCGAGCATCGTGACCCACAGACGCTGCTGTTCAGCGTAAAACGCTCGCGCCCGCGGCGATCCGTTCCACGCGCGCCGCGAGAGATCCATGATCAGGTGCAGGACGTTCTTGCTCTGCGGGGAAGTGGTGCGCTCCCAAAGGGCATTCACCACGGCGCTCGCGGGTGTGCCTGCTGGAAAGGCTCCCGGCGCAAACTGCGCGCGCAGGCGTTCTTCGAGCAGCTCCATCGCGCGTTCTTCGAGAGTTTCGCGGTCGCCGAAGTAGTGGATCAGCATCCGCTTGCTGATGCCTACCGACGCGGCCAGTTTGTCCAGGCTCAGATCGATCGAACCGGCTTCGATGAAGGCGGCCAGAGCGCGTTCGACGAGCTGAGGCTGCGCCGGCGTTTGCTTCGGCCTCCGGGTTCTTGATATTGGGCGCTTCTTTCGTTGTTGCATTTCTCTGTACCAGCTGGTACATATATGCGTACCGAGTGGTACATCATAGCAGCAAAGGAGGCGTTCGTGAAGGGACATGATGTTATCGTGTTGCTGGCGTTGGGGCTCGTGATTTGGGTGGTCGGCACGTTTTACTACGCGAGCCGGGGGCCGCTGATCGTCGAAACCACCAGCCTGCGCTACTGGATCGCTTTTGCGGTCTCGCCAGTTTTCTCGGCGATTTTGTGCGTGTTGATTCTGCGCTGGCGGCACATCGCTCCGCCGAACTGGGCAGCCGCAATGCTGTTGCTCGCGATCCCCGGCATGATCGGCGAGGCCGTCGTGCTGTCACACCTCGCCACCTTCATGCCGAAGCTTCAGCCATCCTCCGGCGGTAAGTACGGCGCCTTCCTTTTCGCAACTTACGCGGTGGTGCTGGGGCTCGCCGAACTTGTGACGCTCCGGCCGCAATAGGATTTGCGCGAAACCCGGCGCCACTGATGCTTGCGTTAACGGCGAGTACGCTTTGTTTGACGTAGCAAGTAGGCGCACCTAGAATGCAGGGCCATGGATGATCCGCGGAAGCCTGGTGCTGGAGGCGGGGAGCGCCCGTCGGGTGATCCACCGTTCGGTGCGGATGAAACGCAGGCTACAAACGCGCATGGGTCGGGATCGTTGCGGACCGGTGGCGCGGCTTCGCCTCAGGGACCGACTCCAGCTGGCGGCGCAAGCGGCGGGGAAGGTGGCGGCACAGCCGTTGGCCCCAACGGACGTTACAAAATCCTGAACACTCTCGGCGCCGGTGGCATGGGCAAAGTGTTCCGCGCGGCCGACACGCGCTTAAATCGCTACGTGGCGCTGAAATTTTTGCCCGACGAGCTGGGCCGCGACGCCGTGGCGCTCGAACGATTCGAACGCGAAGCGCAAGCCGCCTCCAGCCTGAATCATCCCAACATCTGCACGATTTACGACATTGACTGGCAGGAAGGCGCGCCCTTCATCGTGATGGAATTGCTCGAAGGCGAGACGCTGCGCGAGCGGTTGAATGCCGGTCCATTGCGCACTCACCAATTGCTCGACTTCGCGATTCAAGTGGCCGATGCGCTGGGCGCGGCGCACTCGAAGGGCATCGTTCATCGCGACATTAAGCCCGCGAATTTGTTTGTAGGCTCACGCGGACAGGCAAAGATTCTCGACTTCGGTCTTGCGAAGGTCACCAAGCGCCGCGTGGCCGAAGGCGTGGTCGCGTCCGACTCGCCGACCGAATCCGCCACAGCAGAAACTTTGCTCACCAGCCCCGGCGTTGCGCTTGGCACCGTGGCGTACATGTCGCCCGAGCAAGCGCTCGGCGAAGAACTCGACGCGCGAACCGACCTTTTCTCGGTCGGTGCGGTGCTGTACGAAATGGCGACGGGACG
>JBEKJW010000250.1:0-6945 GCA_050011035.1 Candidatus Acidiferrales bacterium | reverse complement strand
CGCAGGCGAGCGCTCCGTTCACGCGATAGTATGTCGCCCCGACCGGCGATTTGCAGGAGGCGCAGCGTTCGACGGAGTCCGACTGAGAGTAGCTGGCGGTGGTGAATTGCGGCTGGTTGTCTAGCATACGCGGGAAAATAACACAACGTGCTGTTAGCGGGTAGGGGAATTTGGAGTTGGATTATTAAATTGTCGTATTAATAGCTACAGGTGGAGCCCAAGGTCACGGCGCTACGAAAAGGCCACAGGTAATATACCTATGCCACACAGAGCTCCGTAACGATGCTCCGCGTTGAATCGCGCGCATGTGGCCTTCGAACGATCGAGAAAAACACTGGTATATTACCTGTGGGCTTTTGTAGTCTTAGCCGAACCACTGCATATCGTCCCAAAACTGGCGCCAGCCGTTGCGTGGAGTGCCGTCGCAGACGTAGATGTCGGGATGCTCGCGGCTTTCTTCGTTGTCGACGATCAGCGGGTTGCCGTTGTGGCCGGCGACGCGGCAGCCGGTGAGCTGCTCGTCCATGTCTTTCTGATCCCAGCCAACGACGATCAGCACGCTCGGCGGCGTTTTCGGAAATGTGCGATACCAGCCGGTATTTGTGACTTCCAGCTCCTGCGGCAGGCCGTACGCCGGGCCAAAAAGTTCCACCGCGCCCGCCTCGCCGTAATTGCCGACGAGGATGCGCGCACCGTCGCGCTGCTCGGACGGAAGCTGATCGAGAACCAGCGCGAGCGTCTTCACGAAGTCCGGCCACCCGATTTCCTCGCGCAAGTCGCCATTGTGGGCGAGCGCGAAATCGCGCAAGGGGCCGCCCGACGCCCATGGCACCAGAATCAGCGATGCGTATACGCCGGTGACGCCGAGCCAAATGAAAAACGTCCTCTGCATCGCGTTGCGCGGGGTACGGCGGAACGTCGAGACCCACTGGACGGCGCGCACCGAACCCATCGCGAGCAACATTGGATACGCGGCGGCGAGGTAGTATTCGCGTCCGTTATTCACGAGGAAAAGCAGGAAGGGAATCACGTACATCCAGCCGAGCATTCGATAGCGCCGGTCGCGGAAGTATGCGACGAGCCCCGCGATCCACACCGGCACCGAGGCGACATTGGTCGCGTGCAGAAACTGGTCGATCACGAAGCCGTGAGTTCGGCCTTGGCGAACGTCGCGCGCGTGGATGTAATGCAGAAAATGGTAGGAAATCCAATCGTGGCGCGCTTGCCAGATGATATTCGGCAGGCAGATCGCAAGGGTGAGCGCTGCACCGGCCCAGAACCAGCCGGATTTCAGGAAGCGGCGCGCGGGTGTGAGCAGCACACCTCCCGCAATGCCGGCGAGAAAGAACGCCATCGTGTACTTCGTCATCAAGCCCGCGCCGACGGCTGCGCCGATGCCAATCCACCAGCGTGGATTGTCCGACGTGAGCAGACGGACGACGAAGTATGCCGCGAGCGTCCACCACAGGTAATCGAAAGACGAGTATTGAAATTCCGTCCCTTCAAAAATGGATAGTGGAGCGAGCGCGACGCACAACGCAGCGGTAACCTGCGCGAGGCGACGGCCGCCCAGTTCACGCGCCATTAGGCCGGTGATGAAAATCGCGAGTGCCTGCGCGATCACGCTGAAGAGGCGTAGCCAGACCAACGATTGGCCGAAGAGTGCCCAACCAACGCGTTCGATCGCCGGCGTGAATGGCGGGTAGGCGACGAAGCCCCACTCCATGTGCCACGCGTCGGTCATGGTTTGCAGCTCGTCGCGGTGGAAGCCGTAGCGGCCGTTTGTGGCGATGTGGATCAGCGCCACCGCCGCAGCGATTGCGGCGAGGATCAGCGTGTCAGTGCGTGTGTCTGGTGCACCGGAAGTGGGGGCGTGTGATGCGGCGGCCATCGGAACGCGCATCGTATCGCAGTTCGCGGCCGAGCTTGAGCGAAAAGCGAAGCCGCAGCGAACGTGCATCGCGCTGTCGAGGCCGACTAATGCTTGATACGCGTTGCGCCAATGAAAGTTCAATATGTGCAGGTATATACTCGGCTCAAGATGGCTCAAAAGCTGCGGTATAACGTGAGAGTGGGCTCGCCGTGCAAGGAAGACTGGTCGCGGATGGCTGGTGATGCGCGCGAGCGCTACTGCGAGGGGTGCGAGCGGCACGTTCACAATTTCGCCGCGATGACGACGGCTGAAATCGAGAGCCTCATCGCGCGTACTCAGGGGCGGCTCTGCGGGCGGATCGAGCGCACTCCGGATGGGCAGCTGGTGACGGCCGATCTCGTCTCGATCGATTCGGGTTGGAAGGGAATTGCGTCGCGGACTCCGGCGTTGGCGGGCGCCGCGCTTACGGCTGTTCTGGGACTCGCGTCCGGCGCGGCGGCGCAGTCGGCAGCGTCGAGTGACGCGGCATCGGCACAGAAATCCACCGCGAGTTGCCCTGCGCGGCGATCCGGATCGGCGTCAACGCAGCAAGCTTCGCAGCCTTCGGACGGCGTGCCTGAGTTGACGCCGCCCTCGGATCCCGTTCACGGCCGCGCCATCACGGTGATCGATCCTTCAGGTGCACCTCTTCCAAACGCGACGCTCACGCTGACCAAGCGTGGCGATGGGCGGATATTCGTGATCAAAAGCGATGATCAGGGACGCGCCTCGCTGCATGCAATTCCTCACGGCGACTACGACATTGTGGGAACGGCGGTTGGTTTCCACCCTACTACGCTCACCGGCGTTTCGCTCCCAGCGAACACGAGGATGACGATCGATGTCGTAGGGCTTATGGGGGTAGTGGTCATCGAAGACCCAACGCGCAATCCGTTCCGCCACTTCTACAATCGTTTAAAGACTTATTTGTAGCGAATGAGCTCGACGGGTGAGATGAACTACTGACGATCCCACAGGCAATTGCCTATGCCACACAAAGCTCCGTAACGGGCGATCCCGAAGGCCGCGCGTATTTGGTCTTGGAGCGTTGGGCGAATGACATCTGATCGATCGCGGCGTAAGCACTTTCAACAGTCACATGAGTGGCGGGCTGTGTGACATAGACAATTATCTGTGGGCTTCTCTCTGCGGCACGTCGGCGCCGGCTAAGCGTGGCCTTGGGCGAGGTGTGGAGATGCGGTATTGTTTTCGTCATGAAAATTGAGGCGAAAAGGGTCCAGGCTACCGAGATCGACGCGCTGCGGCAGGCGTATCGCGCCGAGGCACAGTGCCAGATCATTTACGATTCGTTTCTGCCGCGCTGGTTGGCGGATGCGTATGCGCTGAGCGTCGAAGGCAAGGTGGTCGGTTACGGCGCGCTCGCCAATCGGTTTTACCCGCGCCACATCGTCGAGTTCTACCTCGATCCGGAGTACCGCATCGACGCGCTGGAGTTTTTTCGCGAGTTGCTGCTGGTGACGCGCGCCACACACGTCCGCGCGCAGACCAACATGCCACTGCCGATGCGCATGCTCTTCGATACGACGAAAAATATAGCCGCCGAAAAAGTTCTGTTCTCCGACGGCCCCGCGCCTACGCAAATCCCCGCGCCCGACGGCATGAAATTCCGCCACATCACTGAAGCCGAAGCTGAGGAATTCGCGAAGCATCAGGAAGTTCTTACGGAGTGGATCCTCGAAGGCAAAGAGGGCATCGTTGCGACCGGCGGCTACCTGACGCATTACAATCCGCCGTATGCGGACATTTTCATGGCCGTCGGCGACGCGGGCCGACGCAAGGGCTACGGCAGCTACATCGTGCAGGAGCTGTGCCGCACCGTGCGCGAAGCGGGAAAGATTCCCGCAGCACGTTGCGACCCCGAAGTGACCGGCTCGCGCCGCGCGCTCGAACGCGGAGGGCTCGTCGTGTGCGGGCACCTCGCGTTCGGGGAAGTCGTGCGCGCGGGGTCGTAGCTTCCAACAATCGTGGTGCAACCTGTGAAAGCATTTGTTGAGTCGTTGTCGTTAGGCACGGGCGCAATAATTGTTGCTTATGCTGGTCGCCGGTGTGGTTCGGCGCCAACTCTTCTGAATATGGCGCCTGGGTACTGATCGGCGTCGGGGCGTGGTTTCTTGCGGGTTTTGTGCCGTCGATAATTCTTGTGCTGTACCTTCGGACGCGCACGCCTGCCGGATCCGTTTGAGCGGTGGGTGGTGCGAGAGCGAGAGTGCGCTAACGACCATTCGGGGTCGTCGGATGACAGCCGGGTCGGCTATCCCACGCCGGCCCGGCGATTCCCAGAGGCGGCGCCTTCGACTCCGACGCCCATCGGTGATAGGATTTGAGCATCCCAGAACAAATTCCTAAGGGGGAATTATGAAGACGTTCAAAATTACCTTGTCGTACGAAGATCGCGAAAAGGGCCGCGAGCACCACCACGTGAGCGTGGATGCCTCAAGCTTGCCGGGCGCGGTGGCGAAGGCGACGCGCGACTACGTGAAGGGCCTCGATCGCAAGCAGCGCTTCGATATGAACAAGCACGGCCTGGAGATCAAGGCTGTGCACGTCGAGGGCGCGGAAGGTGGCGAGAAGGCTGAAGCAAAAGCCGCCGGCGCCGAGTAGTTCGCGCGAGGCTAGGGCAGTACAGCGGCGCGTCGAGGTGTCGTTAAGGTATGATCCGATTCGCCCAGCAATTTAGGGAAATATTGATTTCGACGGGAACCCGAGCAGGCCAGGCCTGCTTGTATGCGGATTCAAAGGAAAAGCGGCCCGGTAATGCGGGCCGCTTTTTTTGTGTACTCAAGTTTGGCCGCGTGGAAAGGTTAGCGGTGCGAACCTCCCCCGCCCCCACCTCCGCCGCCGCCTCCACCACCCGAGTGGCCGCCGCCGGAGTACCCTCCGCCGCCACCACCGCCCGAGTAGCCTCCACCACCTCCCCCGCTGTAGCCGCCTCCGCCTCCACTGGAATGGCCGCCGCTATAACCGCCGCCACCGGAGTATCCGCCTCCGCCGCCGCGTGAATAACCTCCACTCGGGCCGCTCCACGCGCCAGCTCCGGTCGATCGTTCAGCCACACCCGTTCCGGCGTAGCCTCGGCTCAAGCTGGCGTAGACCGTGCCGCGACCGCCGCCTCCCGTCCCATTCAAAGCCCCGATCGAAGCACCGCGCTCGCCGTGCATCCCTGCGGGTTCTCCCGCGAAGCGCTGATTGTGATAGTTGAACGCCACCGTACCGACCGGCATGCGCGTCGCGGGCATCACGGTCGCGGTGTGAATCGAGCCGCCGCCGATTTTTTCACCTTTACCCTCCGTCTTGTTTGCAGCAGCGAGCACGGCGCCGTGGATTTCAGGCCGCTCGGCTTTTACCGGAGCGGGCGTTTCGGCGTGAATCTCGCGCGCCACCGCATCGTGAATCGCGCGCGGCTCTTCGGTGAGTCCTTTCACGCGTTCGTGCGGATCAAATTCGGCGTGCGTCACTTCGAGATGGCCGTTCTTCGGCTCAACGAAAAAAATGCCGTGATGGAGATTGCCCAGCGGCACGCCGGCCTTGTCTCCCGGATGCCGAGGGACAAATCCGGTCCGCGAACCGGCCTTCATCCAGTGGTGGTGCGGCGGATGCGGTGGGCGATGGTGCTTAGGGAAGATCAGGTGGTAGCGTCCGGTCGAAGAGCCGTAGACCCACCCGCCGTAGCGGCAGCCCGGATTGTCCCACCCGTTCCGCGGCGTGAGATTTCTTTGCTGCAGCACTTGCTTCTCTTCGTCCGGCGAGAAAACGACAACGGTTCGCGTACTGTTTAGGTTTAGTGAGCACTCCCGCCACGGGGAAAAAAGCGAGATTCTCTTCGGGTAGCCGGGATATTGCGACGTTCCGACCGCTTCGGATTGCAGTCCGGCCACAGTGACTGTGTAGCGCGAATTCTCGGCGGCGGGCGCGCTCGATTGTGTCGTGGGAGTCGCAGACGGCTGCGCCTTCGAATCGGCGGGTCCACTCGATTGTGAGCTCTGCGTCGCGGCTTGCTGCGTTTTCATATCCGCCGCGTAGGACTCGCCGGTGATGTCGCCCGTGATATCAATGAACGGCGCGTCGGCCATCGTGGGAATGCCGCGCGGTTCGAGCGTTTCACCCGGCGCGAGCGGCGGCGGGTCGCCGTTCGCAGTCCAGCACATCCCGTACGGCGGACACGGAGTGAACGTCCCGTTCTCGTAGAGGTCGATCAATCCTGGAATCGGCTCGTCCATGCCGGAAGCGGCGAGCGCCTTTGCCAACTCTTTCTCGCGTGATGCGTGTTGCGCCTGCACCCAGAAATCAAAATCGTCCGGCGTGCTGGAAACGATTGCGAACGGCGACGGTTTTCCGTTCTCGACCTTGGAGACGGTGGACTCGCTGTATATAAGCGGAATTCTCGCGTTGTCCACCAGGCCATTGAATAGGTGGTTCTTGTCTTGCGGCGTGATCGCGAGGCCATCAAGAAACGCATCCACTCGCACGAATGTATTCTCGCCATTTCCGCCGCGTACGCCGTATCGGGTGGTGTTGACAACGAATTGTTCGGTCGGCCCGAAATGGCCTGCGATGGTGACCTCGCCGGTCACCAGTTGCATCACACTTTCCGGGCTGTCGCGGTACGTTTGAAGCTGGTCGAAAAGCAGAAGCGAGTTCTCGCCGACGTACAGCACGGTGCCGCCTTGAAACTCGACCTGCGCGCGGCCATCCTTGCCCGTCACGAGCGAATAGTATTCGTGGACCGGCATGCCGGCTTCCGCAGCGCTCCAACTTTTGTTCAGGTCGGGACTTTCGTAGGTCCGGTTGCCTTGGTTGTAGCGCACGTCGCCCTGCACCTGAATGACGCGCACGATTTCAGCTTGGTAGCCGGGAAGCCAGTTTTCGTTGTCTTTGTCGTTGGATGATGCGTTTGCGGCTGGCAGGCAAAACAGCGCTGCTAATACTGTGAAACCGAAACCCCGGATCCACGGCTGGGGACCGTTCATCGGGAGCCTCCTCTACAACTTCTGTCACTGGTAGGGACGAACGGC
>JBEKJW010000249.1:0-6623 GCA_050011035.1 Candidatus Acidiferrales bacterium | reverse complement strand
ATGATCCCGAAAGTCAGTCCCATCGCGCTTCCGCCGCTGGGCCCGGAAGGCGAGCCGGTCGCATACGCGATATAGACGAACGTCGTGACACCTAAAATGATCAGCGAGGCGATAAGCCATTTTCGATGAGTGGCATCGATTCGCATGCGCGCTCGTTTCACCGGCTCCTAAACTGGGAGTGCCTAATCTTTTGTCGACTTGTCCGGCGACTGCTGCAACAGGCTCGCAAAAAATTGCCGCGGGTCCACACGGTGCGCGGCGTCGTGCGGGCAGGCATAGACGCAGCTCGGCTCCGCGAATTCCGAGCAGAGGTCGCAGGACGTGGCCTTCTGCTTAACCACGGCTTTTTTGGCGCCAGGTAACCCCGCGACATCCGCAAAAACGTTAAAGGGATGCATATTTATGTTTCCATACGGACAATTTTCAGCGCAGAGGCCACAACCGATACACCAGTCTTCAATAATCACCTCCAGTGAATTTCTGCGGCGAATCGAGCCGACCGGGCAGCCGACCATGCACAGTGGATCGAGGCACTGGCGGCACGATGTGGCAACCAGATAGTGATCGAAACGCAGGCCCTCGCGGACCAGGCGCGTCACGCCGTCGTGCGCGTCGGCGCAAGCGCGTACGCAGGCGTCGCAGCGCGTGCAACTGTCCAGATCGAGCAACAGCAGGCTCTGCGCCTCCATCAATCCCTGCTTCAGGAAACTGTCGAGAGGTGTGCTGGAAAGCATCGTGACGCGTTCGCGATTCATGCGGGTGCGTTCCTGCTCCACGATTTCCAGCTGATGGCGGACTTCCGGAAATTGCCGGTTCATGTCGGCGAAATCTGCGGCACTAATTCGCACGACCTCGACATGATCCAAGGCCGAGCAGGTCGCGGTGCGTACATCGCCATTGAGCAGTCCGGTCTCGCCGAAATAGTCGCCCCGGGAGAGGTAGGCAAGAATCATGTCGCCGCCGGGATGCGCCTGCGAAACTTTCACGAAACCGATGCGCACTAAATAGAAACTGTCAGCGCGGTCTCCTTGCCGGCAAATGATTTGTCCGGGCGAGAAACGAAGCAGCTCAACCTTGTCGCGAAGACCTTCGATAAATTCGTCGGTGAGTTCAGAGAAGATGGGAACTGACCGCAGGTGGCTGTCGAGCGCGCGCTGGCGGTAGGAGCGGTCCACCTGGGCGCGGAAATTCTTGTTGCGCTGCATGATATCCAGCACGTTGCGCAAGAGCTCAAGCACGGTGCAGTCGGTTTCGGCGCGCACTGTAGCCGAGCGCGGATAGAGGCTCATGCAAGTCATTTCGCCGAAAAGATCGCCTGCTTTCAGGGTGGCTACCGGATTTTCATAGCTGAGGTCCAGCGGCGCATCGATGTGAATCCATTGCTGGCTGCTCTCGTCGTCGCGTGCGTCGTTCTGCCTTTGCGTCAACTTGCTGGATAGCTTCCCGAGAAAGCGTTTCACTGCGCCTTTAGTTTTTACGTGGGCGATGGGACTCGCAATCGAAACGCGCACTTCGCCTTCGAGAATGTAGAAGGCGGTGGAACCGTAGTCGCCTTCGCGACAAATCACGTCGCCGCGCTTGAAGCGGCGGCGAACTACGGCGTTGCGGTTCAGGCTGAGGAAGGTCCCCGAGACTCCTTCAAAGAAGGGAAGTTCGCTGAGTTCCTGCAAGCTCACTGGCTGCGAATCGGGAGTGGCCGCGATCGCGGTTGCGCTGACGGTTTTATTGGTCAACGCCCCGGTGGGACAAGAAACCATGCATTCTCCGCAGGAAACGCACGAAGATGAACCCATCGACAGGTTATTGTCGAAGGCGATGCGAGTGGTTTCGCCTTTCCCCATCCGGCCGAGCACGAAGTTTTCGCGAACCTCACTGCAGCCGCGGATACAGCGGTCGCACAAGATGCAAGCGTCGAAATCGACGGCGATGCTCAACGAGGATTCGTCGACGCCACGGCGGGCAGCCTGTGGAACGAAGCGCGATTGGGCAACGTTGTACTGTTTCGCCAGTCCCTCGAGCTCGCAGTCACCGGATTGGCGTTCGCGGGCGCACGGGCTGGCGTGGTCGGTCATCAAGAGCTCGACCAGAGTGCGGCGCGCTTGTCTTACTTGGTCGGAATTCGTGTTAACGACCATCCCCGGTTCAGCCGGCCGCACGCAGGAAGCGGTGAGCACTCGGGCACCCACGTCGACCACGCACAGACGGCAAACGCCAATCGGCCTTTCGTTTTGCTGGTGACACAACGTCGGAATTTCAACGTTATGGAGACGCGCGGCATCAAATACACTCGTGCCTTCGGGCACCGAGACTTTCTTTCCGTCGACGGTAAGTTCGATCATCGAACTCGCGGTCACGAGCGCCTCGATTGCAGCACGGATGCGACTCGGGGGCTCCCCACGACTTCACGCCGGCAAACACCAGCAGGGCAATTTGAATTCAGAAGGTGAGCTTCAACCTCTTCGCGGAAGTGTCTGACTACTGAAGCGATCGGCGCCGGCACGACTTGGCCCAGGCCGCAGATGGAAGTCAGGCGCAAGGTGTTGGAAAGCTCGTCCAGCAGAGCCATGTCTGTCGCAGATCCCTTTCCCTGCGTCCAGGCCGAAAGCATCGCAACCAATTTTTGCGAACCTACGCGGCAGGGAACGCATTTGCCGCAGGATTCGTTACGGAAAAATTGTGTGGCGTTCAGTGCCATATCCAGCATGCAACGATCTTCATCGCAGACCACCAGGGCGCCGGAACCGAGCATCGATCCGGCATCCGCGAGCGATTTGAAATCGAGGTGTACGTCGGCCATCGCCGCAGGCAAATACCCAGACGAAGGGCCGGACGGAGCGAACCCTTTCAATTTTTTGCCGCCGGGTATGCCGCCGCCATATTTGAAAATTAATTCTGATACGGGCGTGCCCATGGGTACTTCGTAAACGCCCGGGCGGACTACATCGCCGCTAACCCCGATGAACTTTAGTCCGGACGTTCCGGACTGCCCCTGTGCCTTATACCAATCGACGCCTCGCAGCAAAATCGCGGGAACGTTGGCTAACGTTTCCACGTTATTTATCACCGTGGGTGCGCCCCAAAGGCCTTCGGCCACAGGAAAGGGAGGTTTGTTGCGCGGCTCGGCGCGACGGCCCTCAATAGCTTCGAGCAGCGCCGTTTCTTCGCCGCAAATGTAACCACCGGGGCTAACGAAAATTTCCAGTTCAAAGGCGAACGCAGAACCGAGGATGCTCGCGCCGAGCAGATTCAGCTCCTCGCAGCGGCGAAGCTCGTCGTGCAAGATTCTTTCCTGTTCTTCGTATTCATGACGGATGTAGAGAATCCCTTTTTTCGCACCCGTGATGAGCCCTGCGAGAGTCATTCCTTCAATTACCAGATGCGGCGCATTCGAAAGGATGAAGCGGTCTTTAAAGGTTCCGGGTTCGCTTTCGTCGGCGTTACACACGATGAATTTGATAGGGGCCGCGGCCTGGCGAACCATTTGCCATTTTGACTCGGTCGGGAATCCGGCGCCGCCCAGTCCTCGCAAGCCGGAGAGTTTCAGGATTTGCAGTGCAGCGTCAGCATCACCGGTTCTTACGAGGTTGCGCACCGCTTGATACCGATCGTCGACAGGGTAGGGGTCGATGGCGCACTTCACGGGGTGATGCGCATCGGAGTCTTGCGGCAGGGGAACATCCGCGAGCAAAAATCCAACCAGCGCGGTCAGCTGGCTCGCGGACACGTCGGTGAATATTTTCTCATTGATGGCGACAGCCGGAGCCTGGTCGCAGCGACCCAGGCAGGAAACTCCGCTGATCTTTACGTCTTGGCTGTCTGACTGCCCGGAGGCTTGCTCGATGGTTTCGCGCAAATCGTCGGCCCCGCGCAGATGACAGGACATATCCTGGCACACGCGAATGTCGACACGTGGCGGCGGGCTGAGACGAAAATGGGGATAAAAACTGGCGACTCCGTGGAGGCGATACAAGGGCACATCGATTTTAGCGGCGAGACTCTTTAATTCTTCGGAGGGAAGATAACCGAATTGACGCTGAATCTCTCGTAGCTCGCTAAAAATCAATGGCGAGACTCCTGAAACGCGACGCTAGTTGTTTACGCAGTCGAATACAACACGGCCCCGGCGATTCGTTAGGTAAAGCGATAATACGGGCCTTTGGCGGAACGTCAAGAAGAACTGCAGTTTAGTCTTGCGCGAAATCGCGAATAGAAATGGGCTCAATTCCGTTGACTTCGATAGAGCCGGGGTAGTACAAGTTCGCACATTCGCGAACGATTGGATCGGTGATGCGCGCTGACCTGCAGTGTCCCGTCGTGAAACTGAGCACGAGATTCGGAACTACGCGCAGTCGATCCGTGCCGCGACGTTTTCCGCGAGCAGCGTTATTCGCGGCCATCCTCGTCGCAGCTCCCTCTTCAAAAGCGCAGTTATCCGGATCGCCGCAATACACTGGACCCGGATCGTGCGCTTCGACCACGTGTCACGGAAGCGTGTCTCCACGGGCCGACAATCGGGTTCTGCAAAACGAATACAGCACGTGGATTGTCAAAGATAAACATTCCAAGGCTTATGAATCGCTGACTGGCGCTACTGGCGAACGCATGGCCGCCATTCTGGGACTGAAAAATGCGGAGACCGCGCCAAAATGCTTGGCCTGCCACGCGCTGGACGTTCCCGCTACAGAACGCGCCCGCACATTCGATCTACGCGAAGGCGTTAGCTGCGAAAACTGTCACGGCCCCGCGGCTGCATGGCTCGGCCCGCACACCGAACGCGATTGGACGCACCAGAAATCACTGGCGGCCGGAATGTATGACACGCGCGACCTCACCAAGCGCGCCGAAAAATGCCTCACCTGCCATCTGGGCAACGACGAAAAATCGGTAGACCACGAAATGATTGCCGCGGGCCATCCGGATCTCTATTTTGAGCTCGATTCTTTCTCGGCGGTGATGCCGCGCCACTGGAAAGAGCCCGGTGAACCGGGTGAGGAACCCGGTGCCGATCCTTGGTACGACCTTCATGAATTAAGCACCAGCCAAGCTGTTCAGCTCCGGCAATCGCTGTTGCGGCTCGCTTCGCGCGCGAGGGGGAAAGCCTGGCCGGAATACTCGGAATTGCAGTGTTACTCGTGCCATCACAGCCTGACGACGCCGGAGGATAGCTGGCGTCAAGCGCGTGGATATCCAGGGCGTCGGCCAGGCGACCCTCCATGGAATCCATCTCGGTACACTATTTTTCATGTGCTCTTGACGCAAGCAGATGGCGAGCAGGCCGGTAAACTTGACGCTGAGCTGACGCAGCTGGCGCATCTGATGAGCCAGTTGAACCCGGACCGCGACACTGTGGCAACCGCAGCGTCGAGCTCCGCGCGGTTGGTCGGGGAATTGTCGGACAAGGTCGGCTCGACACCCAACGATCCCAATTCGACGCTGCGGCTTTTGCAGCAAATTTCAGGCGACGCGGACAATATTTCCGCGCAGGGCGAACATGCCGCCGCGCAAGCCGCTATGGCGATCCAATCCTTGTTCGTGGCCTACGATCGGAACGAACGAATGCAAAATTCTGAGCAACTCCGTGCCGCCATCAATGGACTTTTTCAGGAGTTACAGAATCCATCGTCGTACGATCCGGCGCGATTCGCAGCCCGTTTGCATCGGGTGAACGCGCTTTTGCGCTAGCGCCATCGGGAGACCGCAGTGCAGCTATTCGATTTGCTCGTGATCGGTTCGGGCCCAGCCGGCGAAAAAGGCGCGGTGCAAGCCGCGTATTTCGGCAAGCGCGTTGCGCTAGTCGAACACGACCCCAACCTGGGCGGCGCGTGCGTCAACACGGGCACCATTCCAAGCAAGATTCTTCGCGAGTCCGCGTTGTATTTCTCGGGGCTGCGGCAACGCGGACTATACGGCGTCGATTACTCGCTGAAGGAAGGACTGACCGTAAAGAACTTCATGCATCGCAAAGATGTGATCGTGGAGGAGGAGCGGCAGAAAATTCTGCAGAACCTGGTCGCGCATGGCGTGGAGCTGGTGCGGGGTGTGGCCTCGTTCGAAGATGCTAAGTCAGTCTCGGTGCGCAGGCCGGGCTATGCGCCGATGGGCATTCAGGCCAAAGTGATCTTGATTGCCACCGGTTCCACGCCTCATCGTGCGCCGGAGATTCCGTTTGATGACGAGGCTATTTTCGATTCGGACTCGATTTTAGGAATGGCTGCGATCCCACGGAGCATGGCCATTGTGGGAGGCGGCGTAATTGGCTGCGAATACGCTTCGATCTTTACGGCTCTGGGAGTTGAGGTAAGTCTGGTCGATGGCCGTGATCGGCTTCTGCCTTTCCTTGACAACGAAATCTCGCAATGTCTCCGCGACCGTCTGATCCAGCTCGGCGTCAACCTTTATTTGAATGAGCGAACAACGCAAATCGAACGCACCCCCAATGGCGTGCGCATCGCGCTGCAGTCCGGGAACACGCTCGCTGTGGAGACCGCGTTGTTCGCGGCCGGCCGCCGCGGTGCCGTCGCCCATCTGCAGCTGGAAAAGTCCGGCGTTACGTTGAATAAGCGGGGCTACATTGAAGTGAACGAGCACTACCAGACTGGGAATCCGAGTATCTATGCCGCCGG
>JBEKJW010000248.1:0-6636 GCA_050011035.1 Candidatus Acidiferrales bacterium | reverse complement strand
AGACGTTTGCACTACTTGCGGTCGCTATGATCTGCATGTGTGCGCGAACGCGGACGGTCGTTGCTCAGACAGCGTCCGCCCCGTCCTCCACTCAGGCCGCGGCTCCCAACGCCACCGCGTTTCAAGTAGATGTCGACGCGGGCAAGCAGTGGGTCGACACGAAAATCGATCTACGCACCGGTGAGAAGCTGAAAATCACAGCGACCGGGACGATCACGTACCCACCCGACAAAAAACATCCTGACGGAAAAACATTCGGCCCAAACGGCCTCGAGCGAGGTTTCGAAGATCTGATCCACGAATACGCCGTCACCAACGGCGGCCACGGTGAGCTGATTGGCCGGCTGGGCTCGGACGAAGGGGCGCAAGCCTTCGCCGTCGGTGAATCGCTCGAATATGAAGCGCCGGTTGCCGGCCGGCTCTTTCTCGGCATCAACCAAAGCTTGCGCGATGCCGGAGGCGCGAAGGGCAACTTCCAGGTGAAAATCGAAGTCGTCGATCCTGGACTCAGCACCGCCGCGGCGGCTGCCATTGGTGGACCACCGGAAACGCCAATGCCGGAGATCACGGCGGGTATCCTCGCAAAAATTCCGCGCCGTATCAGCGATCAGGCCGGCAGTCCCGGCGACATGGTGAACATCTTCATCGTCGGGACGCAGGCACAGGTCGAAAAGGTCTTTGCGCGCGGTGGCTGGGTCAAGGTCGACCGCTCCGTTGGCGACACGGTGATGACCGCTCTCGAAGATTCCTTCGAAAAGAAAGACTACCTGACGATGCCGATGAGTACGCTTTACCTGTTCAACCGGCCGCAGGACTACGGCTTCGCGCATGCCGAACCTGTGCGCGTCGCGATGTCGCGCAATCACTTGCGCGCGTGGAAATCGGATATCGTCGTGGACGGCCGTCCGCTCTGGTGCATCGCCGCCACGCACGACATCGGCTTCGAACGCGACGACCGCAACAAGTCCATCACTTCCGTGACGCACAAGATCGATCCGGCGATCGACGGAGAGCGCGAGTACGTGAACGATACGCTTTCCGAAACGGGTCTCGTCGAACAGCGCGGTCACGTGACGCCGCCCGACCCGCTCACCGAAGCGCACACGGCCACGGGCGGCACGTTCCATTCGGATGGAAGAATCCTGGTGTTGAAGCTGAAAGACACTCCGCCGCCGGCAACGGCTGCCGCGAAATAGCAGCCGAGCTGTACGCTTGTGCGCTCAGATTGAAGGGATCACACGCGGATTCGATTCGATCACGTCGCTGACGCGGCGAATCGTCTCGCGAAGCCGAACGGCGAGTTCCACCACAGTTTGAACCCGCTGCACGTCGACGGAATTCAGGTGCGCGCTGTGTGCGAGAAGCAGTTCCGCGTTGCCGAGAATTCCGGTGAGCGGATTGTTGATCTCGTGCCGGAAAATCTCCGCCAGTTCGGCCGTTGAGTCTTCGTCTGGGTTGCGCAGAGAACTTGCACCGAACACAGCGTTCCGCAGCCTGCACTGCAGCACGCTCACCACGAGCGGCGCATAATCCCCGACGCGCGCCACGAAATCCAGCTTGTCGTCCGCGATGAACTTCAACACCTCGCACTCGCGCCCCGGGTCGGCCAGCAGAACCACCGGAGCGCTACCTGTAAGCTGCTTCACAAATTCTGTGAGCCGCGTGCCCTCCACGAGCTGATCGTCGATGAAGGTAACGCTCGTTGCCGACTCGGTGAAGCATTCCAGAAGTTGAGTGAGGGTCGGAGCCACGCGCATCGTTCGTTCATCCGCGCCGCGCTTTAACTCGTATGAAATTCGCCGCGCCAGTTGCGCGTTTGGAGTTCCGATGAGCGCGGCACATTCACGCACGATCCGTGCAGGTTTGTAAGCATGTTGCATGTTCATTTAGGCCTTTCGGCTCATCGTCCGAGCCTTCTCCGTTTTTGTGTCATCCGTCACCTCGCCTCGATCCCCGTTATCCATCGCACGAAGCTTCTGGTTGACCACGAGCATCAATTCCTGAACAAGAAAGGGCTTCGCGAGAAACGGCAAGCCCGACGCCTGCAGAAACTGTGCCGTTCGCGGCGCGAGCGTGTCGCCGGTAATAAAAATGATGCGGTCCGCGAGCGGACTGCCGCTGCGCACCAGTGAATCGTAGAACCCCGGGCCGTCGAGCCGCGGCATGCGCAAGTCGCATATCACCAGGTCGTAGCTCGAGCGCGCGATCCTCGCGAGGCCTTCCTGGCTGTCGAGCACCGCGTCGACGTGATGCCCTTCCTCGCGCAACACATCAACGACAAGCTGCGCAATTGTCGGTTCGTCCTCGACCACCATAATCCGCCGGGAAGGCACGCGCACCATACCTCCCACGCCGCGCGTCTTGCCACCGTTCTCCACCGCGCCTTGCCCTGCAACGACCGGGAGATCGATCACGAATCGAGCGCCACCGGCGCTATTTTCCAGAGTCACTTCTCCGTCGTGCTGCTGAACGATTCCATAGACGATCGAAAGTCCCAGTCCTGTCCCGATTCCTGGCGGCTTCGTCGTGAAAAACGGTTCGAAAATGCGCGGCGCGATTTCCTTCGGCACACCCGGTCCGTCGTCCGCAATCTCGAGCGCGATTCGTTTCTCCGATTTCGTGCGCGTCCGGATCGAGATCGTTCCTTTACCCCCCGAAAGCATCAGCGCCTGCTCCGCGTTCACCACCAAGTTCAAAACAGCTTGTTGGAGTTGGTGCGGGTCGGCCAGCGTCTGCGGCAAATTCGGCGCGAGGTCGCACTCCACCGCGATGTTCTGCACCCTCAGCTCGTAACTTCGCAGCGCCAGCGCCCGTTCCACGATTTCGTTCAGATTCACGCGCGTCCGCTCCGGATTTTTCTCGCGCGCAAAGTACAAAAGATTCTTCACGATTCTCGACGCGCGCTCTGCCTCCTCAAACACACGCCGCGCCTCCACGAGTTGATCCTGCCGCAATCCGTGGCTCAGCAGCAGCTGGGCGTAACCCATAATCGCCGTCAGCGGATTATTGAGTTCGTGCGCGATGCCGGAAACCATCCGCCCCAGTGCGGCCATCTTTTCCGTCTGCAGCAGCTTGGACTGAAGCTCATCCGGCTGCGGTGCCGGCGCTTCCGTCGTGAATTGCAATTCGGGCTCGGCCGACCCTGGGGCTGCGCGTCTCATCGCTTACCGCTTCGAAACATGTCAGGTTCTCCTGCATGATTCGGACCACGGCAGCCGAATACCCAGCGACAGGCTGGACGCACGAAAAACACCTGTTTTCTTGGGTCTTAGACGGATTTCGAGAAAAGATTAGAAAGAGCTTTCCCCGTTTGAATTGGAAATTCCCAACTAGGAAATCACTAAAGGAATGTCGCCGCCGCGCAAAACCGCACGGTCAGTTCGTTGAAACCACCCTGCGACCCAAGCGGCTGGCCTCGGCCTCGTATTGCTTCAGCTTCCGGTACAGCGTGGTTTTGCCGATTTTGAGAAGCTTTGCCGCTTCCATTCTGTCGCCGCTCGCTTCGTGCAGCGCGTGGAGGATCGCGCGGCGTTCGAGCTCCTCGAGCGGCACAATCTCGTCCGGCATCGGCGGACGATGGTTCATCGTATACGCTACGTTTGACGGCAAGTCTGCGAGATCTAGCAGCGGTCCACTATTTAGCGCCGTTGCCCGCTCGACGGCATTCTCCAGCTCCCGGACGTTGCCCGGCCAGTCGTAAGCCAGCAGTTGCGACATCGCCGCCTCGGTAAACTGGTACGCCCCTCCGCTCTCCACGCTGCGCTTCTCAAGAAACGCGTTCACTAGAATCGGAATGTCCGTCTTACGCTCTCGCAACGCCGGCAACTTGATTTGCACCACATTCAGCCGGAAATACAAATCCTGCCGGAACGTGGACTGCCGGATCATGGTCTCAAGGTCCCGGTTCGTCGCGGCAATCACGCGAGACGCCACCGGAATTCGATCCGTCGCGCCCACCGGCCGGATTTCCTTTTCCTGAATCGCGCGCAACAGCTTCGCCTGCAAATCCGTCGGCAGCTCGCCAATTTCATCGAGGAACAGAGTGCCGGTGTCCGCCGACTCCATCAGGCCCCGCTTCGTGTGCGCAGCGCCTGTAAATGCGCCTTTCACGTGCCCGAAAAGCTCCGCTTCGATCAGCGTTGGCACCAGCGCTGAGCAATCCACCGGGACGAACGGCTTGTTCCGCCGCACGCCGGAAAAATGAATCGACCGGGCCACCAGCTCTTTGCCCGTACCGCTCTCGCCCAGAATCAACACCGGGTACGCGTGCTGGCTTACCTTTTCGATCAGCTTGTAGACCTTCTGCATCTTCGCCGAAACGCCAATCAGCCCCGCGAACCCCGGCCGGCTGCGTAGCGTTTCGCGCAGCACGCGATTTTCGTTGTCGACCTCGAACGTGCGCACCATGCGATCCAGCTTTGAGCGCAGCTCCGGAATATGAAACGGCTTGGTGACGTAATCGGCCGCGCCCATGCGCGTCGCTTCCACCGCGCTTTCAATCGTGCCGTACTGCGTGAGGACCATTACCGCCGTTTGCGGATACATCTCGCGGATTCGCTTGATCAGTTCGAGGCCGCCGATCTGCGGCACACGTAAATCCGTGATCACTATGTCCACCGGGGCCTGGTCGAGGATCTCCAGCGCCTGCTCGGTCGTCGAAGCGGTGCGCGTTCTCAATCCCGCGTCCGCCACCACGTCGCGGCACAAGCTCCGCGTCGAATCCTCGTCGTCCACGATCAAAACGCTCGCTGTAGCGGCCCGCTCGATTAAATGAGCAGGGCTGGTGGCAGTGGACATCAAGCTTCTCCTTTTGAATCGTCGACTTCCCGGAAGCGAAGCAAGGCCTGTACCAATTGGGGATTTTCCCGCTTTGAACAGAACAAAACATTTAGTCAGACAATCGGACCAAGGTTGGGCGGAGTTTAGTTCCAGAATGGGCTAAGTCACAAGTCCGTAAAACTACGCAATTTTGTAAGTCGCTGGAAATGTTGAAACTACGTACGAGGCGGGCTCAGTTCCAATTCGGGAATGACTCCTGGCGCTACTTCCTTTTATAGCGGTTCAGATTGCTGAGGCTGACTCGGAGAGCGACGTACCGTTACCGCGGACCCGCAAAATCGATCAAAACCACGCTGTCATTGGCCGTTCCGGCGTAGACGCGAGTCCCATCCGCAGCCGCCGTGACCACCGGGAACTGGTCTCCGACCCCGTCGACGCCCGCTTCGCGCGTACCGAGGCGCGCCCACGAACCTCCCTGGTCGTGTGACTCGAAAATCCCGCCCGCCTGCATCGAGATCAACCAGCGCGTCGCGCCGATTGACGCGTCCGCAGCTTGCCCCTTCGGGAGGCCCTGCTGCACCAGCTTCCAGTTGCGCCCGCCGTCGCGCGAGTCAAAAACTCCACCGGGGGAAAGCGCCAGCAGCGTATCGGCTGACCAGATCAGCCGCAGTACACCACCCGACTGCAAGTCCAGGTCGTGCCAGGTCCAGTTTTTGCCTCCGTCTTCCGAATAGACCATGCCGCGCGACGCTGCGAGCCATATCGCGTTTCCTGACGCGTTCGTTTGCACCGAACGCACCGGCAGATCGCTCGGGCCAAACGGAATCTTCATCCATGTCGCGCCTTCGTTCGACGACGCAAAAAGGCCGTCCTCCGTTGCCGCGTACCAGGCCGTGTCACTGAACGCCAGTTCCTGAATCTTCGATCCGAACGATCCGCCCGACGCAAGCACGCCCGTGCGCACCCAGGCGTTGCCGCCGCGGTTGAATCGCGCGAGGCCGCCACCGGAAAGAATGCCGCGCCATCCGTCGGGCGTCGTGACAATCGCCGCCAGTCCGATCGCGTCGGCGTTATTGCCCATGATTTTCCAGGAGAAACCTGCGTCGTCGCTGATCTGCGCGGGTGTATCCGAATCCTCGGTAAGAATCGCCACGGATCGCGCGCCACTCGTCGCGATCGAAACGACGCGCTGGTGGACGAACCCGTCGTTCGAGCGGCGCAAATGCGCTCCGCCGTCGTCGCTCACCAGTATTCCCTGCTGCTCCGTGCCGACGATGACTCGCCGGTGCGGCGCTTCACCGCCCCGCGCGCCCTCGCGTTCGGAAACAATCGCTATCGCGTTGATCGTCCAATCGGCTGCCGTCGTGCGATTCCATGAATCGCCGCCGTCCTTCGAAGTCCAGAATCCCTCGTTCGTGCCTGCATAGAGGTCGAGTGGAGCGTGCGGATCTTGGCGCAACGCGTACGTCCGTCGCGACGAGTACGGAATTCCCGCGATCTTTTTCCACTGCGAGCCGCTGGAATCGCTGCTGTAAATGCCGGAGCAGGCGCTCGCGAAAATGCGGTCGGGCTTTTCCGCGTCCACCGCGAGGCTCAATACGTCCGAATCATCGATCATCCCGTCGTGGATCGCGAGCCAGTGCTCGCCTGAATCTCTCGTTTTCCAGGGCAGATGGAATGTGCCTGCATAAATCACCGCGGCGTCAGATGGATCGAACGCTAGCGAGTCGATGTTGCGCAGCTCGGCGTAGTCATCCGGCGTGATGCGCTTCCAAGTGGCGGCGTGATCGCGCGTCAGAAACACTCCATCGAGACCACCCGCAACCATAACGTTGGGATCGGATGGCGCTTGCGCCA
>JBEKJW010000247.1:0-6637 GCA_050011035.1 Candidatus Acidiferrales bacterium | reverse complement strand
TTGCCGATGTGATACGGCAGCGACAGCGATGTGTAGCGCACTTTCGCCGGAAACGCCTCCACCAGATACGCGGCGATCGGCCCGTAGATCATGCACACGATCAGCACCTGCAAAAACACAAGCCCGGTGAGCGCGGGCAGATTCGCGTTCGTCGCGTCAGCCGCGGGCACCACAGCGCCGGTCGCATCGCTGGTCATCGCCGTGAGGCTAATCGCGCCGGTCACTTTATTCTTCGCCGACTTCACGGTGACGACGTTGTTCCCCGCCGCGCGCTGCATCCCGTGATAAATCGGCAGGTAGGCGACGATCGCGACGAGGCACGCTGCCATCATGATCCACTTGCGCCCCACGCGATCGCTAAGCGCGGCGAAAATCACGAAGAACGGCATCGCGCACAAAAGCGCCACGGCGACGATGATGTTCGACGTCTTCGCCGGCACTTTCAGAATCGTCTGCAAGTAAAACAGCGCGTAAAACTGCCCTGTGTACCAGATCACACCCTGGCCCGCCGTCGCGCCAAGCAGCGAAATCAGGACGCGCTTCAGGTTTTCCCATTTCGTAAATGCGTCGCGCAGCGGCTGCGCGCAGGTCATGCCCGCCGATTTGATCTGCTGGAAGATCGGCGACTCCTTCATCTTCAAGCGCGTGTAAAGCGAAATGCTCACGAGGATAATCGACACGAGGAACGGGATGCGCCACCCCCAGTCCGAGAATGCTTCCTTGGTCATCGACTGCTGCGTGAGAAGAATCACGAGCAGCGAGGCGAACAGGCCAAACGTCGCGGTGATCTGAATGAAGCTGGTGTAGAAACCGCGGCGATTGTCGGCGACGTGTTCGGCCACGTACACCGTCGCGCCGCCGTACTCGCCACCGAGTGCGAGGCCCTGCAGCATGCGAATCGCGATCAGTGCAATCGGCGCGAACCAGCCCGCGGTTTTAAACGTCGGCAGCAAGCCAATCAGCGCCGTCGAGCCTCCCATGATGCTCAGCGTCACCAGAAACGCGTAGCGCCGTCCGACGCGATCGCCGATCATCCCGAAAAACAGCGCGCCGAACGGCCGCACCAGGAAGCCCACGGCGAACGTCGCGAGGTAAGCGACGTAAGCGAACGTATCGTTGCCCGCCGGGTAGAATTTCAGCGACAACGTGGACGCGAGGCTGCCGAAAATAAAAAAGTCGTACCACTCGATCATCGTCCCGGTAGCCGACGCGAAAATCACGCGCCAGATGCTGTGGGGTTTGTCGGCAGCGCGTGCGGCCGCTTCTTGCACTTGTGCTTGAGCATGAACGTGAGCGTCAGGGGACATCATTCCTCCCGAGGAGCGACAGCACACAAATTCGGCAGACTATAGGTGCGCAATGTTAATGCAATGTTTCAACGCACCGGCGCGCGTCCCACCTACTCGATGATGGGGATCGGACTCGCAGGGCCTGGCAGCGCGTCGTCAGCAACGGGCGGCGCGGATTGCAGAATTTCATCCCACAGGCGGACGTGGTGCGTGTGCGGGAGAAATATCGCACCAACGACCATAGCGATGGCAGCAATAGTCATCGGGTAGTAGAGGCCCGCGTAAATATTGCCCGTCGCGGCGCACAATGAAAGTCCCACGAGTGGCAGCAAGCCACCGAAAACTCCGTTGCCGATGTGGTAGGGCAACGACATCGACGTGTAGCGCACCTTCGCCGGAAACGCCTCCACCAGATACGCCGCGATTGGCCCGTACGCCATGCAGACGAACATCACCTGCGCAAACACGAACAGTATTAGTAGCGGCACGTTGGGATTCGCGGCAACCGGCGCGGCGACTATTTTCCCGGCAGCGTCAGCCGCCATCGGCGTGAGCGTAATCGCGCCGGTCGTGGCATTTTTCGCTGAAGCTACGGCGACGACGTTGTTGCCGGCCGCTCGCTGCATGGCGTGATAAAGCGGCATCCAGAAGGCGATACCGAGTCCGCAGGCCGTCACCATCAGCCATTTGCGGCCGACCTTGTCGCTCAGCGCGCCGAAGGCGATCATGAATGGGCTAGCGCAGATCAGGGCCGTCGCCACCACGATGTTCGCAGTCTTCGGCGGCACGCGCAGGATCGTCTGCAAATAAAACAATGCGTAGAACTGGCCGGTGTAAAAAATCACGCCGAGCCCCGCCGTCGCCCCAAACAGTGAGATCAAAACGCGCCGGAGATTGTCCCACTTGCCGAACGCGTCCTTCAGCGGTTGCGTCGACGTCTGGCCCTGCGCCTTGATGTGCTGGAACACCGGCGATTCGCTCATGCGCAGCCGGATGTAAATCGAAATGGTCACCAGCACGAGCGACGCGAGAAATGGCACGCGCCATCCCCACTCCGAGAATGCTTCCGGACTCAGAAACTGCTGCACGGTGAGAATCACAAGCAGCGAGAGCAGAAATCCGAGCACGCCGGTGAGCTGGATGAAACTGGTGTAAAAACCGCGGCGCGTATCGGGCACATGCTCGGCCACGTAAACGGCCGCGCCGCCGTACTCGCCTCCGAGTGCAAGTCCCTGCAGCACGCGAATCGCAATCAACGCGATCGGCGCGGCCCAGCCGGCCGTCTTGAACGTGGGCAGCAGGCCGATCGCCACCGTCGCGCCGCCCATCATCAGCAGCGTGAAAAGAAACGCGTACTTGCGCCCGACGCGGTCGCCTATCGGGCCGAAGATGATCGCGCCGAACGGCCGCACCAGAAATCCGATCGCGAACGTTGCAAGGTAAGCGACGTAGGCAAACACGTCGTTGCCGGGCGGGTAGAACTTCACCGACAGCACCGTCGTGAGGCTTCCGAAAATGTAGAAGTCGTACCACTCGATCAGCGTGCCAGTGGCGGAAGCGGCGAGGACGCTCACGATGCTCGTCTGGCGAGAAGTTGCGCTTGCGTTCGCAGCTACAGCAGGAACGGACATCGAAGCGCCTCCACGTTCCGGCGTGCGCTCAGATTGCGGTCAAAGTGCGGTGCGAAAGGATGTGGCTGAACTTATATATAAGGTAGGCGATGGTGTCCAGCTGTTCAGACGTTGGAGTTGCGCCGCCGCGGAATCGCGTCACCACAGAGGAGAGGCAAAAGCCCACAGGTAATATACCTATGCCACACAAAGCCCCGTAACGCCGGTCCAGATGAATCTAGCGCGTGTGCCCTTGGAACGATTGCGCAAAACAATCGAAGGCCAGAACCCTCAACACGAGCGCTGCATGCGCTGACGGCGGTGTTCGTGGCACAGGTATATTACCTGTGGGCTTTTCGTAGTGAACGCGAGTCGTCACGCCTACAGCTTTCCCGCTACAGCAATCTCCTGACGCGAGTACGGTATCGCGCGGATACACGAGCCGCGCGCCTCACGCTAGAGTGCGCGGACAGTTGCAAGCCTGATTTTCGTCCTAGACACCGCGCGCCGGGTTCGCCCGCTCGCGAATTGACGCAAAATCAGCAAGGAGCCAGCCCATGTCCGTCGTGTCACACGCGCCCGTCACGCACGCGAGCGCCTCACCCATTTACACCGAGCCGATCGGCGCGGTGCGCAACGAAGCACATTCTTCCGGAGTTTCCTGGGCCGCCGTGATTGCCGGCGCGTTCGTCGCCGCGGCGCTGTCGCTAATCCTGCTCGCGCTCGGCGCTGGCATCGGACTTTCCGCGATTTCGCCGTGGGCTGGAGCGGGCGCGTCCGGCTCGGCCGTTAGCAAAGGCGCGATCGTCTGGATGATTTTGATGGAAATTGTTTCCTCGGCGTTCGGCGGATACCTCGCCGGGCGGCTGCGCACCAAGTGGGTGCAGATTCACACCGACGAAGTTTTCTTCCGCGATACGGCGCACGGCTTTCTGGTTTGGGCTGTCGCGCTCGTGCTCACTGCCGGATTTTTGACGGCCACTGCGACGCGTCTGGCTGGTGAGCGAGGTGAGAGCGGCGCTGCGGTGTCTGCCGCGCGAGCGGTTGAGCCGAATCAATATTTTGTCGACGCGTTTTTGCGCAACGCAGGTTCTGTCGCTGCGGACAATGGCGCTGGCGTAGGCAATGTAGCGGCGGCGAACTCGGCGGCGACGCGTGAAGAAGTCGCGGTGATTCTCGCGAACGCGCTGCGCACCGGCAGCATGCCCGACTACGACAGCCAATACCTCGCGCAGCTCATCTCGGCGCGCACAGGTTTGACGCCGACGGATGCTCAAGCGCGCGTCGTGCAGGTGTTTGGCGAAGCGCGTGCGGCAGCCGATGCAGCGCGCAAAGCCACAGCTCACGCGCTCTACTGGCTGTTTCTGGCGCTGTTGATCGGGGCGTTCACGGCGAGTTTTGCAGCCACAGTCGGCGGCAGCCAACGCGATCGCGTTCTCGTCGTTTAGTGCAACGCCAATACCACTGCGTGCTCGCAGGTTAACTTTTGTTTGACCACTAAGTTTTGAGAGCTACACGCGCGACGACGTTCGCGCCACACGAATCACGGAGGAATTGCGATGCGATCGATCTTGCTCTACATGCTAGGCATACCCATCCCCATCATCATTCTGATCGGGCTGTTCTCCCACTTCTAAGACTGTAGCCACGATGTTCACAGCGTGGCTACTCAACAAATGAAGAGCTACCTGGTCGCAGGCTCGAAGCTTTTGATCTTGGCAACTGTGTCGGCGTCGAGCTTTTGTAGCATGGCTACGAGTAGGTCGACTGTCTGATCGAAGTCCTGCCGATCGATGATGCCGTTGTGAGTGTGCGTGGAGCGCGTCGGCACGAGCAACGTCGTCACAGGGACGCCGCCGCCGTTCAGCTTGATCGCGCCGGCATCGTCGCCGAACCCCTGCACGAAATCGTACTGTACCGGAATGTTCTTCTCCGCCGCGGTCGCCTGCATGAACTTCACCAGATTGCGATTCGGATACTCGCTGAAGCCGTAGAGCATGATGCCCGGTCCGCCGCCAAGCGTTTCGAGGGCAGCTTCGGGGCGATTTCCCGGCGTGTCATTGGTGATGCCGACTTCGAGCGCGATGCCGATATCGGGATTGATGATGTGCGCGGACGTAGTCGCGCCGCGCATCTCGATCGACCCTTCCTCCTGAATCGTCGCGGTGTAGAAAATCTGATTCGGGTGCGGCGCCGTCGCGAGTCGCCGAGCCGCTTCGATCATCGCGATGCAGCCGACGCGGTCGTCCCACGCCTTCGCAAGGTAACGATGTTCGGTCAGAATTTCGAACGGCGAGACGGGCACGATCGGATCGCCCGGCGAAATACCCATCGCCGCGACGTCTGCCGCGTTCTTCGCGCCAACATCCATGAAATATTCCACACGATCATCGGAAGGATTGCGCGAAAAGCCGCCGGCCACGTGCGCATCGAGCAGCTGCGAGACGGCGAGCACCGGCCCCTTGCTGCCAAGAATCGTCCATCGCTGATCGGCGAGCGCCTGCGGCAGCCAGTAGCCGAGCATCTGCACGGAAATGTATCCGTCGGGGCGGACGTGGCGGACTTCCGCGCCGAGCTCGTCCATGTGCGCGTCGACCATGATTTTCGGGCCGCTGGTTCCCTGCTGCGCGATCACCGAGCCGAGGCCGTCGTAGCTGATCTTCGTCACGTACGGCTTGAAATACTCAGTCATCAAATCGCGCACTGGCCCCTCCGCACCCGGAGGCCCCGGCGCTTCGGTGAGCTGCTTCATTTCATCGAGCAGGCGGTCGCCCTTCGGCGAAGGTTGAGACTGCGCGCGAGCCGGCGCTGCCGCCACAAACGTCAGCGCGCCTACCGCGACCGCCGCGAATACAAAACTTCGTACCATGATGTCGTGTCCCCCGGTGAAACTGCGTCACGCCCCGCACGTTTGTATCAAGAGTTGCGGCGCAGCGCAAAGCGATTCAAATGGTGGGATGGCCGACCCGGCTGTCATCCGATGACTGCGCGTGCGCGGGCGTGCATGGGCGATGGCGGACCGACGGGAATGCTACGACCACCTCCCGCGTTATCGCTCGCTTGGCCGATACGCCAGCGAGATTGCTTGAACCGGATTTGTAGGTCGTAGGATGACAGCCGGGTCGGCTATCCCACGGTAGTATTGGATACGGTTCGTGCGTAATAAAGGTGGAGGCGAGGACGATGCGGAAAGACATTCAAGTTCGGTCGGCAGCAACGGGATCGGTGGCGGGCGGCGCAGGTGCTTTAGGTGCGATTGCGATCGGTGCGTTGGCAGTAGGAGCGGTGGCCATTGGAGCGCTGGCGATCGGCCGACTCGTGATCCGAAGAGCTTTCGTCAACAATCTGCGGCTGAAGCGCGTGCGAATCGACGAGCTGGACGTCGAAAGCCTGAACGTCGATCGCCTCGCGGTGCGCGACAGGCTGAGTCTCCCGGCAGCCGAAGACTAGCTCCGCCCAGTGTGGCGCGCGTCCCACAAAGGTACACCGGCGCCGGAACCTTCAGGCTCGCGCAGGTCCTGAAATGCGCCCCGGCGCCTGAGACCCGAGGCCCAGTACCGCATCCCCGTATCGTTGTTCATCGGTTGTATAACCTTTGATGTAACCTCCCAACCATGCCGTTCGTCCCTACCAGTGACAGAAGTTGTAGAGGAGGCTCCCGATGAACGGTCCCCAGCCGTGGATCCGGGGTTTCGGTTTCACAGTATTAGCAGCGCTGTTTTGCCTGCCAGCCGCAAA
>JBEKJW010000246.1:0-6640 GCA_050011035.1 Candidatus Acidiferrales bacterium | reverse complement strand
CAGTTCGCGTGTTCCCAGAACACACCTGAGAATTCGAACTCCGAACGGAAGAGCGAAACGTTGATCAGCATGCGCACGCCGTAGAGCGCGCAGAAGGCGCCGAAGTCCAGCAGCGTGAGTTCTCGTGTTTTGAATCGCGCAAAAAAAAGCGCGAACGAGCCGGCCGCAATGGAGAGTAACAACACTGCCGCGGCGACTACGACGAGTTGCCAGCGCAGGTCGGACCGCGTGAGCGTAACTATTGGATCGGGCGCCGCGCTATGGAGAAAGTCGAGGGAGAGTTGCGCGAAAGAGTTCAGCATGTCCGATTCGTCGCTCAGATTGTAGCAACGCGATCGGCGCTAGCGCGACGGCCCGTTCGCCACCACCGCATCTCACCAATTCGGCGCGTCTTTGTGGAACCGCATGCGGATCGGCTTCACGCGTTCCTGCTGCCAACCATGCTCGGGGCACTCGAGCCTGCGCGGAAATTGAATCGCGCCCGGAACCGGTTTGAGCACCAGCGCCTTTCCGCATTTTGGACACGTGGCTTCCACAGTGCACCCATTCCATCGGCACGATTCGCCGCCCAAAGTCCATCGGACGCGCCAACAGCGAACGCAAGTAGCACAGGCAATCATGCCTGTGTGCGAGCGTAGCTCGCACTTTTTGTCACGCTCCTTTCCTCAACGCATCCAAACGTCACAACCTTCCGTGCGACTACGATTCTCAACGACCGGGAGTAGCATGGGCAGGCTCCCCCTCCGCGTATTGCGCGGAGAATCCTGCCGGTGTCGTAGCGCGCGCCCACAGCCCTCGCAGTGGACTGTCACACGAAATTGTTGCGGCGTCGCGTCGAGCGCAACTACTATGGCTGCCGCACATTCGCCAAGGGGTGCCCCATGATTCGCCGCAACGCCGTCGTTTATATAGCCGCATTCGCCGCACTGCTCGTAACGCAGGCCGTGAACGCCGCGCCCGCCGCCGCGCAGCAGCAACAGCAGGGGCCGGAGTGGTCGCAGCCCTGGGCGCGCGAACGCATCGCCAAATCCCCGCGCCACAGCGAATGGGTGACGCTGAAGCACGACAGCCGCAGCGTCGACACGCTCGTGGTCTATCCCGAATCGAAGGACAAGCGACCCGTGGTGCTCGTGATTCACGAAATTTTCGGTCTGAGCGATTGGGCGCAGCTTCTCGCCGACGAAGTCGCCGCCGCCGGATACATCGCCGTCGCGCCCGATCTGCTCAGTGGCATGGCGCCGAATGGCGGACGCACCAAGGATTTTCCGAGCGGGCAGGCCGTCGAAGCTGTGAGCAAGCTCCCACCCGATCAGGTAACCGCCGATCTGAACGCCGCCGCCGACTACGCGAAAAAAATCCCGTCGTGGAACGGCAAGATTTACGTCGTCGGTTTCTGCTGGGGCGGCGGTCAATCCTTCCGCTTCGCCACCAACCGCAGCGATCTTTCCGCCGCGTTCGTTTTCTACGGCCCCCCGCCCGATCCGAGCGCAATGTCGCGCATCACGGCGCCGGTCTACGGTTTTTACGCGGGTGAAGATTCGCGCATCGGCTCGACCATCCCCGGCACCGTCACCGCCATGAAAGCAGCAGGGAAGACCTACGAGCCTGTCACCTACGACGGCGCAGGCCACGGCTTCATGCGCGCCGGCGAAGCCCCCGACCCCACACCCGCCAACGCGAAAGCCCGCGACGATTCGTGGACGCGCTGGAAAGCCATCCTGGCGAAGTAATCGATTGGATTTAACGACCGCCAGTATCACGCGCGCAACGCCCGCGTCGGACAGGGCCGAAGCCCGGTCTTCCAACGAGCTCCGCTCGCGAGACCGCCTACCGACACACCCGGACCACACAACATACTAGCCGCAGGGGTTTGAGTGGCACAGGCTCGACCTCTCCTGTGTGTTTCTCCGCAGACTACAACACGGGCAAGATTGCCCATGCTACTACTGGTCCCAGCGTCTGGAAGTAGCATGGGCAATCTTGCCGGTGTGTTTTTGAATCAGTAGCGCCGACCAATTTTCAAAGAATGCCCATCATCCTTACGTCGTACACGCCCGAAAGATCTCTCTTCGCTTTTTGCCGTCTCGCGCGAATCTTCAGTTCAGCGCAAACGTCGGCCCGCCCGTGTGCTTCAGATTCAAATGAAAGCTCACATCCACGTGATCCGCAATCTTGATGAACGGTATCCCCTTGTTCATCCCGTAGTCCTTGCGATTGAAATTCATCGTGCCGATAATCGCGCCCTCGCCCCCGCCCTTGTTGGTGACCGTGAGCTTCAGCTTCTCCGGATTCGACACGCCACGAATCGTAAAGTCGCCGTCCACCTCGTACGTGAGCGGCGCAACCTTCACCACTTTCGTGGATTTGAAAGTGATTGTCGGATAGTTCGCCACGTCGAAGAAATCCTTGTTCTTCAACTTGCCGTTCTTCATGCCGCTGCCGGTGTCGACGCTGTCCGCTTCGATGTTGATCGTCAGTACGCCGGTAGTTTCATCCGGCGACGTGAACACCAGCGACGCGTCCCACTTATCGAACTTTCCCGCGAGCGCCACCGAGGCCTTCACGTTGAACTTGATGTGGCTGCCCTCCGGCACCACTTCCACCACCGGAGCTTGCGCGCGAGCCGGAGCAGTAAACAGCGCGATTGCGACGAGAAAAAGCAGAAAGTATTTCATCCGCGCAGTGTGAGGGATTTCCCGCGCGATTGTCAATTTCAGCGTGAGTGGCGCGTGAAACGCGTCTCCTCGGCGCGTAGTATCAGCCTTGATCGCGGAGCTTGCCTTCCAGTTCGGCGCGATCTCGGACAAACCACGCTTCGTTGCGCTGATTACACTCGTAAACGAAATCTCGCAGCGCTTCGCTCTCGCTGAGGTGGCGGGCAATGTCCCCGACGATCGCGAGCCGCACCCGGTAGGTGACGAACTTCTGCACGAATTCACCCGCGACGCCCGTGCGAAGCCGGAAGAAATCTTCGTGCAGGCGCTCCACCGGCAGCGCAACCAGCGAGGCGCTCTCGCCGCGTGCAGCGCCGATCAAGTCAGTCGCGTCGCGCCCTGCGCGGAGTGTTGGTCCCTCAGCGGAACATTCCAGCACGCGAACGCCTGTGGTGTCATAGCTCGTGTCAGTCATTGTGGTGGCTTGCTATTGCGGCAGCCTATTTGTTCGGATCGATCAGCTTCATCCCCGAAGCCTCGTCCGGCACTTTCTTCAGCGGGTAATAATCCGTGGTCATAAACACTTCGAGCGTCGGATTCACATTCAGTTCAAAAACGTGCCCGCCCACCGTCGAACCGTTGGAGTGTCCGAGCACCGCGTGCATGTGCACCACGGGCGTGGCCGGCTTGCCGTCGAGCACCGCGATGTCGCCGATCAGCGACAGCACCTCGCACTGCTCGCCCACCGCGATCTTTCGATAAGTTTTCTGCGAGAGGTCGAGCCACGCCAGCGTCGCGCTCTGCGCCGCCCCGATCGCCGTGAAGTGCGCGCTCTTAATCTTGTGCTCGATCGCAAAGTCGGTCAGCCCGCTCAGCGCCTCGTCTCCCGCGTGGAAAATAATCACGTACGATTTGTCTTCACCCTCTTCCTTCAACATTCGCCACGTCATCCCCGGCGCTTTGCCCACCGGCACGGGCCGCGACGGCGAGATCGTCGCGCCGTCTTGCGCCACGGCCGACGGCGTCGGCGATTGCGTTTGCGCGCCCACCACCACGGGGAAGAGCATCGCAACCAACGAAATTCCAATCTTGTTCATCGTCATGTCCTCACGCCCTTAGATGGGCACGGCCGTGGGATAGCCGACCTGGCTGTCGTCCTACGAATTCACCACGCTCCAACGCCGCAATCGAATTCGGATCACGCCGCACGATACGCGCGCAACCTCGTTGCCGACAGCCGTAGTCCGTCGATGCGCCGGTTGAAACAGACGCGCAGCCCGCAGGACGACAGCCAGGCTGGCTATCCCACGCGCTTCAGCACTCGCTAGTGCGAAGCCGTAGGCGCGTCGATCAACGCTTTCCACTTCCCATCGGCCTGCTTCTGCCACACAACCACGTATTTTCCCTTTTCCGTCTGCGGCTTGCCCTTCTTGTCGTTCATCGTCATCGAGAAGTCGCCTTCGTCGTACGCATAATCGCCCGCGCGCGCCACCGTAACCTTCGACGGCACAAACGTAAGCGCGAAGCCCGGCGTAGCAACGAGACCCGTCAGAGATTTCGTGATCGCATCTTTTCCCGCAGCCACTTCTCCACCGGGGACATACACCCTCGCGTCGTCCGTGTAGAACGCCGCCCATTGCGCCGGATCTTTTGTCGCCGCGGCACTCGCCCACGCCACGTCGACCGCGCGTATCGCAGCTTCATCCGCCGTACGCGTGTCAGGCGGCGCAGCAGGTTGCGCCGGTGGTTGAGGCGCGGAGCTGCACGCCGCGAGAATCATCAAACCGCACGTGCAAACGCAAACTTTCAGCCACTTGTGAACGGGGAACATACGACCTCCTTGAGCGAATGAACGAGACGTGGGACTTCTTTCGCGGAAGATAACACTCGCGCGGCGCACTGTCGAGCATCGCCACGAATCACGCGGCCTTGAGCCCGCGTCGAACAGGGCCGAAGCCCGGTCCTCCGACGGAAGTATAGTTATGCTGGCGATTAACCGTGGCGGACTGCCAGCAATTTAGGTCAGCACGCCAGTGGAATAGACAGTCCTGTATGTGAGTGTCCTTACGAGCGTGCAGAGAATATCGCTACGCGGCTTCGCCGCCGATCGCGTCACCGCGTCGTCGTCGGAGCATCGATCAAAATCTTCCACGATCCATCCGCAGCCTTCGTCCACACCACGACGTATCGCGCCTTCGTGGTCTCCGGCGTGCCCGTCTTGTCATTCAACGTCATCGCGTAGTCGCCGTTCTCGTACGCCATTTCTCCGGAGCGCGCGACCATCACCGTATCCGGCGTAAACGAAAACGTGAATCCCGGCATCGCCATCAGCCCCGTGAACTCACGCGCGATGTGATCCTTGCCTTCAGCGGCCGCTTGCCCGGGCACCATCACCGTCGCGCTTTCATCGTAAAACGAAGCAGCCTTCTCGGCGTCGCTCGCAGCAAAGGCCTTCAGTAGTTCCGCATCGAGCGCGCGAATCTCCGCCTCTCCCGCGATGCGAGGATCGGGCGCGTCGGCGGAGGACTGCGCGTAGGCCGCCGCCGCGGGAGACTCATCGCTGTCGCTGCGGCATCCCGCCATCCAGCCGACCGCGCACAACGCGAGCGCGACACCAACCACATTCGCTCGCCAACCTCCCGCCATCGATCCCCCTGAATCCTTGCGTAAATGCAGACAAAATCCTCGAGCGAACGATAGCATTCGATCGCGTTCGTGTCGAACCGGCGCACACCACGCGCCGTGACAAACGCCGTACCAAATCCTCGTATAATCTGCGGATGCCTGACGCATCTCCAACGCAACACATGGCCTGCATGGAAGTCTGGGGCGGCAGCCAGCTCACTGAAAGCGGCGTCGAGCTGGGCGGCCTCGACGTGTGGGTGTACAGCAAGCCGTATGGCCAGGCCCAGCGCGGCGGCGACGTCTATTACGTTTCAAGTTGCGCGACGGGCCGCATCAGCCGCCTGCTGCTCGCCGACGTTTCCGGCCACGGCCAAACCGTCGCCGCAATGGCCGCGGACCTGCGCACGCTGATGCGCCGCTTCGTCAACCGCCTCGATCACAAGGAATTCGTCCGGCTGCTCAACGAACATTTCACCGCGCTTTCGTCGAATGGAAGTTTCGCCACCGCCGTAGTCACCACATTTTTCGCGCCGAGCCGCCGTCTTTCGCTCTGCAACGCGGGCCATCCGCGCCCGCTCCTGTATCGCGCGGCGACGAAGGAGTGGTCGCTCGTCGGGCACCACGACCATCACGAGCGTCCGCCGCTTAGCGACATTCCGCTCGGCATGTTCGATATCGCGGACTACGAGACGATCGACGTGAATCTCGAGTCCGGTGACGTGATGGTCAGTTACACAGACGCGCTGATGGAATCGTGCGACGCCGACGGCCAGATGCTCGGTGAAGCGGGACTGCTGCGCATCGTGAAACTGCTGGGCGATGTCCCCGCGGACAAGCTGATCGGTTCCATGGTGCGCGAAATCGCGGACCGCTACCCGGAGAATCTCGCCGCCGACGATGTAACGCTGCTAGTCGTTCGCGCCAACGACCGCGCGCTGAAATTTTCCCTACGCGACAAACTTTCCGCCTTCGGCCGCTTCCTTCTATCGCTAGGGCGCTCCGGCGACCACGCCCCATTCCCCGACTTCACCGTCCCCAACGTAGTCGGCGCCATCATCCCGCCGCTAGCCCGCCGCTACCGCGCCAAATCCTAATCCGCCCGGTCGCCCCGATGATCCTGCCGCTGCGCTCAGGCGCGAGCGAAGCAAGCGCTGTAACATAGACTGTCAGTCTGTGCAGTAACCGACTTCACCGTCCCCAACGTAGTCGGCGCCATCATCCCGCCGCTACCGCGCCAAACCCTGACCCTGCACGGTCGCCCGAATGTTCCTGCCCGCCACGCTCAGGCACGAGCAAAGCGAGCGCCGTAACATAGACTCTGGAGTCTGTGCGCGACCAACTCTCAGTTGGTCGCGGGTTGA
>JBEKJW010000245.1:0-7179 GCA_050011035.1 Candidatus Acidiferrales bacterium | reverse complement strand
TCCGGGTCGGCGTGGCTGTTTGCGCCGTCGTTTACCCACACGTATTGATCGCTGCCAAACGAAGTGACCGTAACGGGTCCGCTGAACCCCGCTCCGCGTTTTTCCTTCCCACCTTCGAATGCGACGCGGACTGTGTGTGAATTCGTCTCGTCGCGATTGACCACCATCAGCGACCAATTCCCGTCCGGCCGAACTACCGCGTAGGTGGTTACGAGCCGGTTTCCATCGCCATCCTTCAGATCCAGCGTCGCCGGGAACATTTTGTGAATGCCGGAGCGGTGCTGCACCCACTCGTTGTTGATCATGTGCGCGGAAAAGTAGAGCGACGTGTATCCCTTGATGTTGTACATGTCGTCGGAAACGAAGTTGGACCACGAGGCCCAACCCTCGCAGCTCGGCTGCACAACTTGCGGCTGAATCGGTGAGTGGTAGAAGGCCGCACCTCCGCCTTCGAAAAACGAGCCAACGTTGTCCGCGAGCCACAGTCCCGCGAACATGGTCGAGCAGCGAGATGGCTTTCGGTGACCATGAGAGGGACGTCCGCCGGCACGCCGTCGTCGCGCCAGACTTGGAGGATGTGCTTCATCACCTGCGGTTCGCTGTAAAGCGTCTTCCAGGTGATCGTGCAGGGCTCGAATGGATAGTGCTCGAAAGAAACAAACGCGAGATCGTTGAGCCGGTTGTGGGCCTTCAGATAGGCGACGAAGCGCCCCATCCATGAAATGCGGCCCTGGGCGTCGGGCCAGACAGTGATGTCTTCATTCACGCCTTCGAAAACGGGGCCGCCGAGATTGAGTGTGGGATCGACCTTGTGGATGGCGGTTGCCCACTGGAGATAGAGCGCGCCGTAATCCTCCGGCAGCGCGTGCTTGCCGTCGGGCTCTTCGCCCATTTCCACATAGCCGATGCGATAGCCGCGCTTTTCGACGTACGCGATCTCGGCCGCGGCATCGTCGGGAGTTCCGTACAGCATGGTGACGGGAATCATCGCGGGCAGATTGTTTGTGATGCCGCTCGAGAAGAAGAGATCGAAGCCAGTGTGCTGGTAGTCGCCGCCGGTGCGGCCGTCTTCGGACGAGTGCCAGGGATCGATTGAGGAAACGCAGTATTCGACTTGTCGATCGGCGGGATTCTTCGGCGCTTCGTCGAATGCGCCGTTTGCGTCGACGGTACCGAAGCGCAATTCCTGGATCGCGTAGCCGACACAATTGCGAACGTCGGCGGATCCGTGGTCGTCGCAGGTATTCGACGACGCCGTCATCCAGACGCGAACCCAGCGAGCGGTGACAGGCGCGTCGGCGAGTTTCATGGTGACGATGCCGCCTGTGCCGTTCGCGATCGAACCTGACGCAAACGTCATCCACTTCCCTTTTGGGCCTTTGTCGAAGTCCAGCGCATCGATGCCGTCGAAATATTGCACTTCGTATTTCGTGGCGTAGGGATTTTCCCACTGCACCTTCATCGCGTTGACCTGCTTGCTCGATTGCAGATCGACGACCACCCATTGCGGGTGAAGCGCGTCATCCTCGCCAGTGAATTTGCTCGAGAGATACGGATTGCTCTTCCAGTAGGTCAGATTCGGCCCCGCGAGCGGGCGGTCGCCGCTGGTGGCAAAGCCGCGGTGCGGCAGTGCGTAGGAAATGATGTAGCGCGTGGGCTTGGCGAGATCCGTACTGCCGGTAAAGTAGCCGCTTTCGTGCGCGGCGTCGCTCCAGGTTCCGTTCTCGGTCCAGTGCCATGCCGCCATACGCAGTTCGGAGTTGTTGCGGTAGCTGATCGGGCCCCATCCGGCGGAGAGCGATTCTTGAATGATGTGTGGCGTGAAGGTGCGATCGATCAGGACATGGGAGAGGACGTCGAGCGTGCTGCCAAGCGCGGCGTCGGGATCGAAGGAATTGATGGCGTGCGAGGGAGTGGTGTCGATGTGGACGACCGCGGGCTGATCTTGGGATTGAGCCGGAGTTTGAGGCGGTGGGATCGACTGCGCTGCCAACCTGCCTGAGTATAGGGACGCGCCAAGCACCAAAACGGCGAGGATTCCGCGAACCAGAGATCCAGCCGGTCCCGAACAACGTGTTGCGCGCATCGCAATTCCCCCTGATGGCGGCGAAATACTACCACGCGACCGTGTGGGAAGTGGGTGGTCCCTTGAGCCGGAATTTATGCTGCGAAAGTTGCGATTAGACTTGGGGCCGGGTGAGTGTTTTCTATGAGTTGCGATCATTTCTAATTTCTGAAAGTTGCGATTAGAAATGGCTTGGCGGGGTAGTGAAGCGAAAGTTGCGAGGGCGCTCTGCGGCTGGTTGGGGCCGGATTTTGGGTGATCGGCGCACGCAATGTGTGTCACCTAGTGTCGATTAGAACGGACCTCCTCCGTTTGTTTTGTGGAGGTTACATCGGTTTCTAATCGCACGAGATGTCGATTAGAAATTAGCTGGCGGGGTTCCATGTGCCGGCGGATCGCTGCGCTGCGCTGACCCGCGCTTGCGGGTGCGCGGTAGCGGGTGAGAGCGGCGGAGCTTAGGCTCGTGACGACTTTGTGTTTTGTCGAATTAATGGAGCGAGCGTAGCAGAGTGGGAGAGAGATTGAAGCTGTGCTGAGGGACAGGCTTGGGATAGTGCTAGTACATACTGGACCTTTTTGTGGGCGCAGTGCTTTTTTTGAAAAGCCACAGACTGAAGTCTGTGCCACAAGCGCTCATCCCTTAAGGTGGACATGTCAAGCACACTAAACCTGCGAGAATCGCGATGGCTCAACCCGAGACCATCTGAGAGTAGGTCTCGCACAGACTCCAGAGTCTATGCTACAGCGCCCACTGCGCGGGCCACTTGGGCCACAGGCGAACTCCGGCCTGTGCCACTGACAACTCTCGCCTATGTTGAGCGTGCCGAGTGCGGCGAGGTTGCCAGAATTAGGATGGCTCAACCCGCACGCCGCCAGAGACGGCGTGCGCACAGGCACGAATGCCTGTGCCACAGACTGAAGTCTGTGGCACGACAGGCTGTATCCCCGCGCTACATGTTGATGTCGAACGTCAGGTCCTGGATCATTTTGTCGAGGTCGGCTTGTAGGGCGTCGTGCTGGGCGTCCAGGTCTTTGGATTGTTTTTCGATTTCGGCGAGGCGGTTTTCTTGATCGTCGAGCTGCTTCGTGTAGCGCTCGGTGAGGGCGCGCTCCTCCTGGCTGCCCTTCAGGGCTTTCAGGTTTTCGCGGAGACGCTGCTGGTCGTCGTAGATGCCGTCTTTTTCGCTGTCGAGGTTGTTGATCTGGGCTTGGACTTCCGCGATTTTATTTTTCTGTTCGACGATTTTGCGGAAGGCGGCTTCGAGTTCAGGATTGATCGATTTTTGGCGCTGGAAAACCGCGATCTGGTTGTCATCGATGTTGGTCAACGCGTAGGAGACGTCCACCGGCTGAGTCTCGCGCACGGTGAAGGTAAACGTGCTTTTCGGGTCGACGTTTTCGCGGAAACGGTAGACGGCAGCGGTGGACTCGTCGGGCGTGGGTCCGTTGGCTGCCAGGCGCCAGCCAGCCGAGCGCGGCCGCTCAATCAGCATAGTGCGGGGCGTGGTGTCATCGTTGCGGATGGTGTATTTGGTGTCCCGCCAGGTCTCAGAGGTCTGGTGCATCGTGCCGCGATTCACGACGACTCGCGTCACGTGTTGCGGTTCGGAATTCCCTTCTACGTTTACGCGAACGCCGAGGTCGGCCGCGAAAGAGAGCAGGCGCTTCTCGCCAGGTTTGATGGCGTCAGTGAGGCCTTCGCCAGCGAACGTTTCATTTTCAAGGATCGAGAAGCTGCCGCCGTCGAGAGTGAGGGGGCTGGAATTGGTGAGCCAGAGTGCGCGGAGCGGGCGAGGAGAGTTGAGCGACGGGCTCCAGAGCGAGACTTTTTCGCTGGTGACGTGAGTCTGAACGATCGGCACGAGCGCCGATTCATTTTTGTGGATGGTGACGCGGTCTTTCAATTTGTATTCGAACAGGTCGCCCAGGTCCGAACCTTCGGCTGCCGCGGCCATCGAGCTGCGGACGTCGTTTAAAGTCCCCGCGGACGGAACGCCGCCGCCGGTGCCATAGCCTTCACCGGGCCCGATGGCGGCGCCAGACCCGCTTCCGGTGCGGCGGCCGCGCCCGGCCACGGACGCGGCGTTGCCGAGATGCGAGCCGTTACCGCCGCGCACTCCGCCCGCGACGCCCGACACGGACGCGCTGTCGGTTTCCACAATTCCGCCCACTGAAGACGAAACAGTGACCGTCTGACTCACCGCCCCCACTTGAAGCGAGGCATTTTGCGTCACTTCCCTGCCGCCGCCAATTGAGACTCCCTGGACTCGGGTCGTGTTGAATCCTCTCCCCGACATTTCGATGTCGTAATTCCCGGCGGGAAGATCGGAGAACGAATAGTTGCCCGCGCTGTCCGTCATCGACGTCGCAACCACGTCGCCATTTTGCGCGAGCAGTTTCACGGGTGTATTCGCGATTACTCCGCCGCTGGGATCGGTGACGACACCGGAGACGGAACCGCTACCGCCCATCATGGCGCTCTCGTGCGTCTGCGGAGTGAGTTGCGCGGATTCGGGGAGCGCGATCACAGGACGGCGCGCGTAGTAAGGCTGCGAGAGTTGCTGAATGAACGATTGCGGGGCGCCGGCAACGAGCGAGAGTTCGACGTTGTTCCAGTCTTCGCCCACGGTGTTATCGACGATGGCCCAACCCTGAAGGAGCGGCTCGGATTCGTTCTTCACAGGAAGCACGATGCGATACGTGGTCTTCCAGACTGGTACTTCGCTGATGTAGCTGACGTAGAGCTGGCGCTCGCCCGCGCCGTTGGCGGAAATGGTCATTCGGCGAATGTCCTGTTGGCGGACGGAAGACAGCAGCGAGAGGTAACGGCTGACTTCGCCATTCACGTCGCGATCGGCGAGGCGGACGGTGACGGCGGGCGTGAGTTCGACGCTGCGGACCTCGCCGGAATCGGTGACGAGAGTGGCGAGGTCGACTTCGAGCGTGGTGCCGCCGCTGACGCGCGTCTTGCGTTCGACGCTGAGCAGGCGGCCGGTGATTTCGGTGGTGCCGCTGCGGATTTCGAGACGCGCACCGCGGAGGGCACCGTAGAACTGCGCGATGTCTGTTTTTTCACTGAGTGGGAGGCGAAGGCTGCCAAGGCGCTGGCTGAGTGGGGCTTCGGAGTTGTAGTCGACGCCGGCGATGCGGCCGCCGTTGAGATCGAGGACGGTTAGGGACTGGAGCACGTCGTTGAGTTGGCCGCTGGTGAAGTCGACGGTGACTTGCTGGTCGCCGCGGACCTGGCCTTGATGCTCGAAGTAGCCCACGCCGGTTTTGTAGAGGACGACGCGGCGGACGGGGAGCTTGGAAGCGGAGGATTCGGGTGTTGCGGTTTGCGTGGGAGGCGCGGATTGCGTGACGGCTGTCGGTTTTGGCTTGGATGGCGCGGCGGTGGATTGAGCGTACGCGGCTGCGGGAAGTGCGACGGCTGTGGCGAAGACAGCTAACGTGCGGGCTGAGCGCATGTGGTCTCCCTAGTGATGATGTGTGCAGAACCGGTTGTGGACGTACCTCCGGACTACTTGTGGCTGTGGGATTAGAGGCCGGAACTGCGGGAAATGTTTCCTGCGACGTGAGGATTTGTTGGGGTGAGTCTTCGAGAAAAAGGGATGGGAGTGACCGTAATGGTACGGGAGAGCATGCGAGCCGATAGAAAAGTAAAAACACACAGGCAGAACTTACCTACCCCACTATCTTGTGCACTTAGTGGGATTAGGGCAAACACGGCGAGGTTGGCAGAATTGGGAAGGCTCAACCCGCACGCCGCCGAAGTCGGCGTGCGCACAGGCACGAATGCCTGTGCCACAGACTGAAGTCTGTGGTACAGCGCGCTGGGCGCGTTAGGCGGAGGCGGATTTAGCTTCGGGGCTCGGGGCGGCGGGCGGAGGCGCGGCGGCGGCTGATGACGCCGGGGCCTGTGCCAGTAGTGGGCAGTCAGGAGCTAGCCAGGCCAACTTGCGCTGGGTGATTTCTTGTGAGTACTTGGCCATGTAGTGGGCGATGGTCTCTACGCGGATTTTGATGCTGCCGGCGGGCTTGGTGGAATCGAGATCGCCGAATTTGAAGAAGAGCGTGCCGGTGGCTTCGACGATTTTTTGCGTGGGCGTGTAGGTAGGCTGGTCCATGCCGCATTCGTAACTGGAGAGGCGGACGACGCAGGTGACCCACGGGCAGCGCGCGGCGAATTTTGCGCCCCACATGATTTCGTTGGTGTTGCTGCTGTAGGACGAGGTCCAGACGTCGATGATGTCGAAGGGGCTCTTGATGGCTTTGGCGGCGAGATCGGAGGCGAAGAGCCACTGCATGAGATCGTCGTCGCCGGGAAGATATTGGAGCCAGAGCACGGGGTAGCCGTGAGCTTGGAGTTCGGCTTCGATTTCGTGGCCGATGCCGGTGTCCATGTGATACGGGCGGGCGAGAACGAGAATGCAGGGGCGCTGATTTTTCGCGCACCATTCGAGGATGTCGCGCGAGTGTTTGCGGGCTTTGTCTGTGAATTTATCGAGGGCGGCGAAACCGGCGGTGCAGGCACGCGCGTTTTCCTCGGGATCGAGATCGAAGACGTCTTTCATCCCAGTGTAGAGTTGCTCGGGAACCATGTGACGATCGCCGAGCGAAACGAAGGGCGAGGTGTAGACGATATTGTTCTCGCCGAAGATGTCGCGCTCTTTCATGAAGCCGGCTTTAATGTTTTCCGGGCCGGCCATGACGCGCGTACAGGTGACGGTGTCGACCACGTGGCCCTGAAGAATCGAGGGCAGCGAGTGAATCATCGGGCTGAGGATGATCTGGATTTTATTCTTTTGGCCGAAGATGAGTTCGCCGTAGTGGCCGCTCATGGCTTTCACCGGGTAGCAGCAGTCGACAGTGCCGCGGCCTTTGCCAAATTCGCGGGCCTGCTCTTCGGAGGTGTCTGAACTGAAGACGATATTTTCGGACGCGATGCCGAGCGCTTTCAGATATCCGACCCAAAACTGGTGCGTGGTCCATACGTTCAGGACCTTGGGGATGCCGACGCGCAGCTTCGAGCGGTCTTTAGGTGCCGGCGCGGAGGAAGGCTTCTTTGCGAACCATGTCGGCAACGTTGGGATACGCATCACGGGTCCTTTCCA
>JBEKJW010000244.1:0-6732 GCA_050011035.1 Candidatus Acidiferrales bacterium | reverse complement strand
AACGACATGAACTGGGCGACGCGTTACTTCGTTGGCCCGGATTATTTGAAAACGATGCGCATCCCGCTCGTCGCCGGCCGTTTTTTCACCGCAGCGGACGACAATCACGCTCCGCGCGTGGTGGTGATCGACGAGGTGTTCGCGCACAAATATTTCCCGAACGAAAATCCCGTGGGCAAGCGCCTGGAGATGACCGATCCCGACGACGAAGCCGAAATCATCGGCGTTGCCGGTCACGTGAAGCAGTGGACGCTCTATGAAGATTCTCCCGGTGATAAAGCTCCGCCGCTTCGAGCGGAAATTTACGTGGCGCATCTTCAGACCGAGGATGGCGTGCTGCACCTTTTGGTGCCGGGCGTCGACGTTGCGGTGCGCTGCGACGGCCGGACATCCGCTGTGCTCGCTGCTTTGCGCCGCACGAACGCGGACATGAATCCGGGGCAAGTGATCTCGAACGTCGAGACGATGAATGACATGGAAGGCGACACCATCGCGCAGCCGCGCTTTGCGACGATGCTGCTCGGCGGCTTCGCAGTCGTAGCGCTCGTGCTGGCGATAATCGGCGTCTACGGCGTGATGTCGTATTCTGTACAACGGCGCACCAACGAAATCGGAATTCGCATGGCGCTCGGCGCCGAACGCTCGAGCGTGTTCCGCCTCGTGCTGGGGGAGGGAATGCGTCTCGCGATCGTTGGTGCGGTGGTCGGCGTTGTCGCCGCGCTCGCGCTTACGCGATTGCTCGCGAGCCTGCTGTTCGGGGTCAGCTCGCACGACCCGCTCACGTACGCCGCCGTGGCCGCGGTGCTTGCCGTCGTCGCCGCGTTGGCCTGCTGGCTGCCAGCCTATCGCGCCACCCGCGTCGATCCCATGGAAGCGCTCCGTTATGAATAACGAAGGCTATTGTCGTGGCACAGGCTTTCGTGCCTGTGGGCGCCCCACATTTTGTGGGGTACGGGTTGAGCCATTTTAACGGTGATGATGACCCCCGCCACGAATGCGGATCGCGGGTGAAAGGGAATTGGCAGCGAAACTCGTCGATGGCTACCCCGGCCCGCCGCCGAAGTCAGCGGGCGCACAGGCACGAAAGCCTGTGCCACCGCACGGATTACAAAGTGCGATCTATTCGAGAATTTCTTCGGGCAATACGTCCATCGCGAGCGCCACACGCGCTGCGATTCGCCGCAGCGTGACGTGGCTCAACTGCCGTAGCCGTTCCCGGGGCGCCCTCAACTGAGTCTTCCGTACTGTCGTGATGTTTCCCGCTTGAAGCTCGCTCTTCTCGCGCAAGCCGGTCTCGCCTGGACTGAGACGCAAATTCGTTGGCGGCACGGGCTCACGCAGCGTCGTCGACAGCGGCACCACGAGCACTGTATTCGCGCGATCGTTCATGTTGCGCGCGTTCGACGATACGACGACCACCGGACGTCCCGTGTAGTTCGATGGGGCGGTCGGCAGCTTGACGTACCAAATCTCACCCTGGCGAGGTTTCGTTAGGGCAGTTGTGCTCGACGCCATCTACGCGGCTCGTCGTTTCGCGTTCGCTGCGCGCTTCCGCCGCACGGGCATCTTGGACGCGAGCGCCGCCTCTCCCACCGCACCCCAGGCTTCGTCTTCCTGCATCTCCGCCGGGCTGAGGGAGTCATAATAGGCGGCGATCCCGGTCTGCAGATCGGCGTGGCGCTGGGCGCGGCGGTTGCTTTCGATCAGCCGCTCGACGGTCGCGCTCAACGAAGGGGACGCCGCCTTTGCGCGGAGATTGCGAATGTGCTCGACGGCCTCGCGGGAGAGTGTAAACGTGAGGCGCTGTTTCTTTCTGCTGGACGCGGGTCGAAGGACACGCGTCGAGGCGCGCAGCTTCTTCGGACGCCGTGCGCTACGAGAAGTATGACGTATGCTCATATCAGCAGTCTTACTCCAAAGGTGATACGTGTCAAGAAAACTACAGACGGATGACGCCAACCTTTCACTCGAAGACGCGCTGAAGGAAGTGTGCCGACAGGCACTGGTGGAGGGCTCGCCCGAAGTGAAGCTCGAGGGCAAGAGCTACGCTGTCGACGTGATCAAGTCGAAGCGCCTGCGCCAGGTTTACTTTGAATTTGGCGGCGCGCAAATTGTGGGCGTCGAGCAGAATCCCAACACCAAGTCGCGATGGGCCGAGCTCGCGCGCTCCGGCAAAAAAGTGATGCAGTTCATGCAAGACAATCGCTACCTCGCCGTCGTGGCCGACGGCAAGTGCATCCTCTACGGCTCGAAATCCTCCACTGCCGGCTAGCGTACAGGGTGGCTAGAACGAACCCACCCGTCGTGATAGCGTCTCCCGCAAAGGAGATCGAAATGACGCAGCCCAACGATGCGCCGGCCTCCAGAGTGACCGGTGTCGACATGAAGCTCGAAGTTGTCGTGATTCCTGTTGCGGATGTGGAGCGCGCAAAAGCGTACTACCAAAATCTCGGCTGGAGGCTCGACGCCACTCCGTCCGCCACCGTTCAATTCACGCCTCCGGGTTCCGGATGCTCGGTTCAGTTCGGCGGAAATCGCACCACGGCTGCGCCTGGAACCGCGCAAGGACTCTGGCTCACCGTTTCCGATCTGCAAACCGTTTTGGACAAGATGGCCGCGGCCGGAATCAAGGTGAATGAGGTTTACCACGTCGGCGCGAACGGCAAGGCCAGCGGCATCGATCCCGAGCGCCACAGCTATCGCTCGTTTGCTTCGTTTCAAGATCCCGACGGCAATCGCTGGATCATGCAGGAGGTGACGAACCGGCTTGCAGGGCGTTTGGATCCTTCAACGACCGCATTCAGCTCCGCAACCGACCTTGAAGGCGCGCTGCGCCGCGCATCGGCCGCACACGGTGAACACGAAAAGCGAAGCGGCGGCGAGCGTGACGAAAACTGGCCCGAGTGGTATGCGAGATACATGGTCGCGGAGCAGTCCGGCGGCCAACTGCCAACCTGATCCGCCAACTGTCACGCCGACTCCAGTGAGATATTCGCGCGCATCGAGCGGACTGCGGTCGATCGGCGTCCTTTAACGCGGGTTCGATCGGGTGCGCATTTGAGGATTTTTCATTCGTGAATTGTCTGATTTGGAATTGCGGTGCTATGATTCAGCGCGATTCCTGGCCCAGCCCGGAAGGGTACCGACAGAATAGAGTATTCGCTCCGCTCGTGCGTCCGCCCCGAACGCCGCGCGCGAAAGGCAGCCGTACGCTTTGAACGAAAGAAAAAATCCGGCACGGCGCAAACGCAATCTGATCGAAGCCGCCGCTCTCACCATTGTCCCTGCCTTGCTGATGTATCCCGTGTTGGTATTCTTTGCGACGCATCACAACGTCCACGCCGTGCTGCTCGCCTCGGTCTTCTTGCTCGTTTGCGCTGCCGCGGAAGCGAGTGGCCTGATCGCGGCGACGCGCGTCCTCACCGGCGATTTCGATGCGCTGGAAGGCGGCGGCATCGTCTGCCTCGTCGTTGGAGTCGTCACGCTCGGTTTCATCGCCTGGGCTCTTGCCACCGGCTACAGGCCTTAATCAAAATTCTGGCGAAATCCACGGGCTTGGCTCGTTCATAATTCCTTGAAACGTTTGTGGAATAGGCAGACTTGCCTGTGACTTTGTATCGCGGCTCTACGAAAGATAAGTCAAACCCACAGGCAAGTCTGCCTATTCCACTAGCGCACTCACGCAATTTGATTTTGCGTAGCCGTGCGTCTTGCCAGAATCGCGAGTAGTACTCAACCCTCTTGACAAGTACTACGGCGAAAAAGCGAATCGCCTCCGAAACTTTTTCACGTGTCGGTCACTTTTGTTGTGACACGCATTCGCGAGAGGAGTAGTATCCGCGCATTAGCAGTTGCAATCGGTAGTATCGCCACGGGCCTGCACCCTCTCCCTCCCTCAGGATGCTTCCATCCAGCCCCCTTGGCCGAAAACCGTTTCAGGGGGAATTACCAAAATGGGAAACCATGGCTGTGAGTCGAAGTCTGCCCGAATTCGCACCCGTACACGAACGTCAATCCGAATTTCACAATTAACCGCTGGCGCAGTGTGGCTCGCCGGTCTCATTGGCCTTGGCCTGTTCGCCGTCACGCAAGCGGGAGGCCAACAACCCGGCGCGTCGTCAGGAAGTTCATCGTCGTCGAACGTGCACGATCCCGGCGTGCGTTCCGGTGCGAACGAAGCCGGCTCTCCGCTCGCATCGCTCTCGGCGCAGGAACTCGCTTTCTTTCTCGACGGCCAGTCCCGTTTCGTCTCCGTCGATTCCGTAGGCGGCACAGCGCCGAACGAACCGGGCACAGGCCTCGGTCCAACCTACAACTCCAACAGCTGCGGCAGTTGTCACTCGCAACCTTCGATCGGCGGGTCGAGTCCGCCAACGAATCCACAGCTGATCGTAGCCAACGACTACGGCGCGACGAACTCGATCCCGTCGTTCATCAGCTCGGACGGTCCGGTTCGTGAAGCGCGGTTTCCGTTTCTGCTGAATTCAAACGGCAGCGTAAGCTCGACTCCGGACGGCGGCGTACATGACCTTTTCACCATCGCCGGCCGTGAGGATGCCACCGCGTGCACCATGGCGCAGCCCAACTTCGCGCAGATGGAAAAACTCGGAAACATCATCTTCCGCATACCCACACCGCTTTTCGGTTCGGGGCTGATCGAAGCGATTACCGAGGCGACCATCTACAACAACATGAACGCCAATGCGTCGCTGAAACAATCGCTCGGCATCAGCGGGCATCCCAACGTCAGCGGCAACGACGGCACCGTCACGCGATTCGGCTGGAAGGCGCAGAACAAGTCGGTTGAGATTTTCGCGGGCGAAGCTTACAACGTGGAAATGGGCGTGACGAACGAACTGTTTCCCGAAGAGCGTGCGCTCCCGCCGGCGAACTGCATGACCAACGCAACGCCCGAGGACTCGACGAATTTCCCCGCGTCCGGTGCCGCGATCACCAGCGACATCGTGGCGTTCGCGAACTTCATGCGTTTCCTCGCGCCACCCGCGCCGTCGTCGCAGGGAATTCCCGGCAATCCCTCGGCTGGCTCGATCGCGGACGGCCAGGCGATGTTCGACCAGGTGCACTGTACGATGTGCCACACGCCGTCGCTTCCTACCGGCACATCGTCATTCACGTCCGGCTTGAGCAATCAGAATGCGAATCTGTATTCCGACTTGCTCTTGCACAACATGGGCTCCGGCCTTGCGGACAATATTTCGCAGGGTGCAGCTGCCGGCGATGAGTTCCGCACCGCGCCGCTGTGGGGAGTCGGCCAGCGTTATTTCTTCCTGCACGACGGGCGCGCGACTCCGCAGAATGGCGGTTTGCTTACCGCGATTCAAGCGCATTCGAGCAACGGCAGCGAAGCGAACGCCGTGATCAAGGCGTTCAACAATCTCTCGCCTAGGCAGCAGCAGGATTTGCTGAATTTCCTGCGCTCTCTGTAGCGGGGCAACGTTGACGACACTTTGCGCTACTCGTCCGTAGCGCAAACGCCCGGCGCGCGTCGGGGGACATCCGCGCCGGGCGCCCCCTTTCTTTGGGATGGGCCGAAATTTGTCGAGATGGCGAGTGCCCAAGTCGCCGCGAGGACCGTCAAAGAAGAGAGGTGAAAGGAGGTCTGCCATGACTGCTCAACCCGCACGCCAACTTGAATCGCCGCGCTTCGAAAATGAGAACGCCAAAATCTTCGCCGGCCTTCGCGGCCACTATACCGGCGCGACTGTCGCTGAAATTCCGCAACTGTGGCAACAACTCGCACCGAACCTGGGCAAGCTCCCGGAGCAGATTGACAGTGTCGCGTACGGCATCGTCGAATACCGCGCCACCGGCGGTTTCGACTACATGTGTGCGATGGAAGTTTCCGGCGCCGATGGGCTGCCATCCGAGTTCGTCGTGATCAAGGTGCCCGGGCTGCGCTTTGCGAAGTTCACGCACCACGGGCACGTGTCGAAAATTCCGGACACGGTCGGCGCGATCTTTCAGCAGTGGATGTCGACGTCCGTCTACGCCGCGCCGGTTTCGATCGACCCGACGCAACACATCCCGACGCTCATCGAGTTTTACGGCAGGGAATTCGACCCGCAATCCGGTATGGGCGGCATGGAAGTGTGGGTACCTGTGCGCGATTGATCGCAGTTCTGGCAACCACCACGTGCTTGGTTCAATCACATTTAGCGCGTACTCACCTATTGTGAATTCTTCTGGTCGTGCGCGTTACCAGGATCGCGATCTCAAAATCAAAACGCCTGGGCGGCGTCGCAAAATTCGCTAGGCCGCACAGGCGTTTAACTGCGATTTAGTTTGTAGTTGTCTCGCTAGCTCCCACGCTTCGCAGAAAAGTCGCGCGTGAACTGGCCACCGCCTACCGTGCCTTTTATCGTGTCGCCATCGATCGTGCCTTTCCACGTGACCTTCATCGTGTTTCCGTCGCGCGTCTGGCGTTCTTCAGTCCACGTGATCGTGCTGCCGGATACCGTTGCGTTCGACGTGACGTCGCCGCGCTGCGTTTTGTGCACCACTTTGTAATTGTCGCCGTCCGCCGTGATCACCAGCGTCGATGGGCCCATGCCGCGATGCCCGCCGCCAGCTCCGCCGGAGTTGTCGCCGCCTCCGTTTCCGCCGCCACCGCCGTTGCCACCACCACCGCCGTTGCCGCCGCCTCCCGGTCCACCGCCACCGTGCATGTCAACGGTCCAGGTTCCCGCAAAATTCGTCGCCGTCTGCGGCGCC
>JBEKJW010000243.1:0-7017 GCA_050011035.1 Candidatus Acidiferrales bacterium | reverse complement strand
GATCGGCCGGACCATTTCGCACTACCGCGTAATCGAAAGGCTGGGCGGCGGCGGAATGGGAGTGGTGTACAAAGCCGAGCGGGATCGCCCACGCTACTGCCTGTTGCGAAGGCACACAAAAAACACGCCGCACTTAGAGTGCGGTGCAGACAGGCTGAGAGCCTGTCCTACTTGCGTTCGTCGACGGCGCGCAATAGACTCGTCGGCATCACATGCCTGAAGCTGACTCCCCAGTCGGTCGGACAATCTCGCACTACCGCGTAATCGAACGCCTCGGCGGCGGCGGAATGGGCGTCGTCTATAAAGCGGAAGACACCGACCTCGGCCGGTTCGTCGCGCTGAAATTCCTTCCTCTCGATGTGGCGCAGGACCCACAGGCGCTGGAGCGCTTCCGGCGCGAAGCGCGCGCCGCGTCCGCGCTGAATCACCCGAACATTTGCACGATCTACGAAATTGGACAGACGGATGGGCATCCGTTCATCGTGATGGAGTTTCTGGAAGGCGTCACGCTGAAGCACAAGATCAACGGCAATCCGCTTGATCTGGAACTGCTACTCGAACTGGGTATCGAGATTGCGGATGCGCTGGAAGCGGCGCACTCAAAGGGGATCGTTCATCGCGATATCAAGCCGGCCAATCTTTTTGTCACGACGCGCGACCACGCCAAGATTTTGGACTTTGGGCTGGCGAAGCAGGTGGGCGCGGCGGGGGATGAGACGCGGGGAGCGAGCCGGTCGGCGGCGTCGACTGTGGATTCGCCGGCGGGGGGTGTGAACGAAGCGGACCTGACGAGCCCGGGAACGGCGGTGGGGACGGTGGCGTATATGTCGCCGGAGCAGGCGCGCGGCGAACCGCTGGACGTGCGCAGCGATTTATTTAGTTTTGGCGCGGTGCTGTACGAGATGGCGACGGGCGCGGTGCCGTTTCGCGGCAACACGACGGCCGTAATCTTTCACGCGATTCTCCAGAACCCGCCGGCGCCGATTGCGCGGCTGAATCCCGATGTGCCGCCCAAGCTGGAAGAGATTATTGCGAAGGCGTTGGAGAAGGACCGGCGGATGCGTTACCAACATGCCGCGGACATGCGCACGGACCTTGCGCGTCTGAAGCGCGATACGTCGTCTACGCGCGTCGCGTCGAGTATGACGACGCCGGCCGCGGGCGATTCGGTTGCGTCGCGAGCGGCGTCGGGCTCTACGTCGGCACAGGTTGCGCCTGGCAGCGGTCCGGCGATCGCGGCGGCGACGCCGATGAGCGGGACGAGCGCGGCTTCGTCGGTCGCGGGCGCTGCTGCGTCGTCGACGGGGCAAAGTGCGGCGGGCGCAACGGGATCGGGAAGCGCGCCGGCCGCCGCGGCGCCGTTCCTTGCGGATGCTGCGTCGGACGCGGCGATCGCATCATTGGCGCAAAAGAAAAGCCGGCTGCCGATTGTGGTGGGCACGCTCGTTGTGATCGCGGCGATCGCGGGTGGCGTGTACCACTTCGCCGGGCATCGGACGGCGAAAACGGTCGGCGAAGGTTCGGTGGTCCTGGCGGATTTCTCAAATACCACGGGCGACCCGGTATTCGATGGCGCGCTCACTTCGGGCTTGGCGGCGCAGATCGCGCAGTCGCCGTACCTGCACGTCGCGCCCGACCGGCAGATCCAGCAAACCCTGAAATACATGGGGCAGCCCGCCGGAACGCGCGTGAGCAACGAGTTGGCGCGGCAAATCTGCCAGCGGATTCAATCGACGGCGGTGCTGGAAGGCTCGATCTCGCAGATCGGCGACACATACAGCGTAATCGTGAAAGCGGTGAACTGCGAAACCGGCGACGACCTGGCGACCGCGGCGAACGAAGCGCAGGACAAGGATCACGTGCTTGCCGCGCTCGGAAAGTCCGCCGAGCAGATTCGCGAGAAACTGGGTGAATCGCTCGCATCGGTGCAGAAGTTCAACACGCCGATCGAGCAGGCCACCACATCTTCACTCGACGCGCTAAAGGCATTCAGCCTCGGCATGAATGCCCGCTATAACCGCGGCGAGGAAGAGGCGATCCCGCATCTGAAAAGAGCCGTCGAACTCGACCCGAACTTCGCGATCGCATGGGCGAATCTTGGGCAGGCGGAATCGAACATCAATGAACCGGTGGTCGGCGAAGAATATATCCGCAAGGCTTACGCGCTGCGCGATCGCACGAGCGAAACCGAGAGGTTTTACGTCGACACTCACTATTTCCAAGTGGCTGAGAACGACGAAACGAAAGCGATCGAAGTTTACAAATCCTGGGCGGAGGCCTATCCGCACGACTTGGTTCCGTTCAATAACCTCAGCGTGGCTTACCAGCATGAGGGCAAATGGGAAGAATCGCTGACCTGGTCGAACCTGGCAGTGAAGAACGCGCCAGACGATGTGATTCCAATTTATGCGCGAGCATGGACGTACGTTGGGCTCGGACGATTCGACGACGCGAAAACAACCATCGACCAAGCCATGGCTCGGGGCAGCGACACGTCGCGATTCCACTACACACTCTACATACTCGCCTTTCTGCGGAACGACCGGGCCGCGATGGATCACGAGATCGCGGGAGCAGCGAAGTGGGGGCCGGATGCCGTGGCGGATATGGCGGCGCTCGAAGGATTCACACAGGCGTATCACGGAAAAATGAACGCCGCGAAGGCGGCTTTCAAGCGCTCTTATGATGCGGCGCGCTCCGCATCGCTCACGGGAAGCATGGCGAGCGCGCTCTACGGCCAAGCGTACGCGGAGGTGCTGGCCGGAGATACAGCTGCGGCGAAGCGGGACACGGCCGCGTTCCTTGCCACAACCGACGCCCACCTGTATCGCATGCGTGCGGCGCGCCTTTTCGCGTTGGCGGGAGATGAGGCGCAGGCCGAGGCCCTGCTGAATTCTCTGCAAAAAGAACGGCCGAACGCAACGCTGCTTAACAACTACGACGCGCCGGTGATTCGCGCGCAGATCGAACTCGCGCGGAATAATCCCGCGAAGGCGATCGAGGCGCTTCAGCCGACCGTTGAGTTCGAACTCGCAGATGGGGATTTGGGCGGCGGAGGCGGCGGGAAAAGCATGCTCGCGAATTATTTGCGTGCCGAAGCGTACCTGAAACTGGGCAAAGGCGCGGAAGCCGCTGCGGAATATCAGAAGATCATCGACCATCCGGGAAACGTGCGAAATCATATGACGGGCGCACTCGCGCACCTGGGACTGGGGCGGGCGTACGCGCTGCAGGGGGATCAAGCGAAGGCGCGGCTGGCGTATCAGGATTTTTTGGCGCTGTGGAAGGATGCCGATCCGGACGTGCCGGTGCTGAAGGAAGCGAAGGCGGAGTACGCGAAGTTGCAGTGACGTGTGGAGTTTGCAATGAAGTGTGTTTGCATCCTGGCATCGTGTGTCTTGATTTTCGGGTTTGTAGGTTTTGCTGGTACCCCTCCTCCGCTCATCTCGCCGTGGCAGACAAATCCCGCAAACTTGAACGATGTGGACTACCAGTGCGTGCCGATGCCGCCGATTTCGCAGGACCTTCTGATAACGAAGGGGCTGGGGAAGAGCGATCTCTCGCCCGAGGTGAAGGATGCGGTTTATCCCGAGTCGGACGCCGCGCTACATGATCTGACGGCGCGCACGGTTGCTGCGGCTGATGCGTTTCGCGATACGGGCAGCCGCCCAGCGGCGCGATGCGCGATCATGCTTCTGGTGGAGGCGGCGAAAGACCGCGCGATGGCGGGGTACATGGCAACGAAGGACGCGGCACAAGAGCAGAACATGGCGCTCCGTTCACTCGCGATTGCGTATCTGAAGGTGCGCGACTCGGGCGTCGCCAAGGCGGATGAACAGGGACTTGTGGGAACGTGGTTCGAGCAGATCGTGGATGAGGAAAGAAAGCGGCTCGAGGACGGCCCGTGCGGTAAGGACGTCTGCGTCGCTTCCGGGCATCACGGCATTGGAGTGGCGATGGCGGCTGCCGCTGTGGCGATTGCGAACAACGACAGGAAGCTTTTCGGCTGGTCGGTGAAGCAATATCGCGCCGCAGTTCAACAGATTGACGATCGCGGGATGCTGCACTACGACACGCACGGGAAGTACGCGCTGAAATTCAATCTGCTGAGCGCGGCGTGCCTGGTGCAGATTGCGGAATTTGGCGAGATCAACGGCATGAATTTGTATGACTACGATCACGGACGCATCCACTTGCTGGTGCATACCGTTACGCTGGGGCTGATCGATTCTGGGCCGTATGCGGCAGCTACGAAAACGGATCAGCGAATCTCTTCGAAGCTGGAGCCGTGGCAGATCACTTGGGCGGTGGCGTACGACCGGCGATTCCCGGACGACGTGATTACGAGTCTGCTGGACCAAGTGGGGCGGAGTGGCGCGGATTTGTGGGGTGGCGAGCCGGTGATGCCTACGGAGCAGTAGGGTGGGATAGCCGACCCGGCTGTCGTCCTACAAGCTAGCTTTTAGCGAAGGCTTGGCGACCGTCGGATTGGCTTGTGTAGTGAACGCGCGAAGGTTCTGTCTTTGTGACTGTGGATCCGGCCGTGTGAGTGCGCCAACTGTTCGGCGTGGTCGTAGGATGACAGCCAGGTTGGCTATCCCACACCGCTAACTTTTTCACGGGTCGAACTAATTTCCACTACATCCAATTTTGCATGGGCGCTGCCGATTGACGGGCCGCCGAGGGAGCGTTACGTGAGCACAGTTCTGGTGACGGGCGGGTCGGGATTTATCGGAAGCCACACGATTCTGAAGCTGCTGGCGGCGGGGCACACGGTGCGAACGACCGTGCGGAATTTGAACCGCGAGAGTGAAGTCCGCGCGATGCTGAGAACCGGCGGTACGGATGCGGGCGACCGGCTCACATTTTACGCGGCGGACCTGGAGAAAGACGCCGGCTGGGCGGAAGCGGTGCAGGGATGCGAATTCGTGATGCACGTGGCGTCGCCGCTTCCGGCCGCCGTCCCCAAGAACGAGGATGAATTGATCGTTCCGGCGCGCGAAGGCACGCTGCGAGTGTTGCGCGCGGCTCGCGATGCGGGAGTGAAGCGCGTGGTGCTCACTTCCTCTTTTGCGGCGATCGGGTATGGCAGACCCGAGCAAGGCGCGACGATCACGTACACCGAGAAGGACTGGACCGATCCGAATGCCAAGGACGTGGCGCCTTACCCAAAATCGAAAACGCTGGCGGAACGCGCGGCGTGGGATTTCACTGCGAAGGAAGGCGGAGCGCTGGAGCTTTCGACGGTGAATCCGGTGGCTGTGTTCGGGCCGGTGCTGGCTCCCGATTATTCTGCGTCGATTCAAATCGTCAGCCGCCTGATGGACGGATCTTTGCCGGGTGCGCCGAAGCTTTACTTCGGCGTGGTGGATGTGCGCGACGTCGCTGATCTGCACGTGATTGCGATGACGCATCCCGCAGCGAAAGGCGAGCGGTTTTTGGCTGTGGCGGGGGAGTTCATGTCGATCAAGCAGGTGGCGCAGGTATTGAAGGCGAGAATGGGCGCGGCGGCGAAAAAAGTGCCGACGCTGGAAGTGCCGAACTTCCTGGTGCGGCTCGCGGCGCTGCGCGATCCGGCGGTGAAGTCGATCGTGCCGGAGTTGGGGAAGAAGAAAAACGCGACGAATGAGAAAGCACGCCGGTTGGTGGGATGGTCGCCGCGGTCGAATGAGGAGGCGATTGTGGCGACGGCGGAGAGTTTGGTAAAGCTGGGAGTGTTGAAGAGCGCGGCGTGAGTGGGAGGGACGGCCAACCTGGCTGTCATCCTACGGGGAAAGCTTCCGCGAAGGCGGAATCGTGGGCGGATTCGCGGGTTGGTGCCGGGCGGTGAGCGTTGTTGTTGTGGTTGTCGATTCGACGGCGAGTGACAACTAACAAGATGCTTTGCTCGTAGGATGACAGCCAGGTCGGCTATCCCGCTCAGCGCGACGCAATGTTTACATCGCAGGTATACAATCGCTCGTCCCAATCCGGGTAACATACCCGCCAGGCCACGAGATGAATTTAGTTTCCCGAAGAAAGTTTGTGTTCACGTGCAGCGTTTCCGCGGCGGCGACTCTCAGCGGATGCTTCGTCGAGCGGCACATGCCGTGGTACAAAGCGCCGCCGAAGCCCGTGCCGCAGTCCGACGCGACCACGGTGAAGTGCGTTTACGCCGAAACCGGCATCCGGCTCACAGCCGATCCGAATGCCGATTTCTGGAAAGGCGCGCTGCCTGTTTTCATGGAGAAGGATCGCTACGGCAACCCGCTGCCGGATTTTCGCACTGCGATCGCCACGCGCTGGACGGAGCGCAATCTCTATGTGCTGTTCGTGTGCCCATACGACGAGCTGCACCTTCACGACCAGCCGAAGACCGGCACCAAGACGTGGCAGCTGTGGAAATGGGACGTCGCCGAAATGTTCATCGGCTGGGACTTCGACAAAATTCAGGCGTACAAAGAATTCGAAATGTCGCCGCAGGGCGAGTGGCTCGATCTGGACATCGATCTTTCGAGCCCGACGCGCGGGCAGGGACCGGCGTGGAGTTCAGATTTTGATGTGGACGCGCACATCGATCGCGACAAGAAAATCTGGTTCGGCGCGATGAAGATAACGGCGCGAAGACGGGCGACAAGTTTCGCGTAAATTTCTTTCGCAGCCAGGGGACGACGAAGAAGGAGCACCTGCTCGCGTGGCAGCCTCCCATGACTGATACATTTCACACGCCGGAGAAGTTTGGAACGATGGTGCTTGTGGGAGGGAACACTCCGCACGAAGACTAAGTGCGCGCGGACCTTCGATGAAGAAGAAAACGACAGGCGATGTGTTACCGCGAATTGTGGACCCAAACTCTTACGCTGCCCTTGGCGCAGAGCCGGGACTGACAGATTCTTCCGGTAGCAGGGTGTAGTCCGGAAAATTGCCGTAGAGCTTTTCGCCCGGCGCGCCCTGCGTGACGCTGAGCACCAGGCAGCGCCCGCCGACAAAGCAGCCCTTCCACGATTGTCCGATACCGCCGAAGACTTCCTCGCGGTC